>JAXDGI010000142.1:0-8165 GCA_034665145.1 Solirubrobacteraceae bacterium | reverse complement strand
GAGCGAAGAAGTGCAGTTCAAAGAGCGATCGCAGCTCGTCGTCGGTGGTCTCCTCGACTGCGCCGACTTGAGTCCGACCGGCGTTGTTGACGAGGACGTCGACCCGGCCAAAGCGGTCAACGGTCTGGGTGACCGCTCGTTCTCGCTGGCTGGCATCGGTCACATCAAGAGAGATCGCGTGCGCGCTGTCGTGGGCAGCGAGGTCAGCGAGGCGACTCTTGTCTCTCGCCGCCGCCACGACCTGGTCGCCGCGATCGAGAGCAGCACGAGCCAGCGCGCCTCCAAAGCCACTTGAGGCTCCTGTGATCAGCCAGACGCGGGGTGTGTTCATGGCTCAATGATGCCAGCGCGATGATTCCGGCGACCGGTCGAGCACGACCCACGGGACACGATTCACAGTCCCATCACGCGGACCGCTTCACACCCGGATTCGCCCAGCCGCGTGTGCTGGTCGCGGGCACCCGAGATTCAACACCGGGATCGCCTTCGTCATGTCGAAACCTCGTGCGGCTGAGGACGGACCCTGTTCAGGGCTCTCTCCAGCACCGAGCGTCAACGTTGCGCCGACTGTGCCGCGTAACGGCCAGTGCCTACACGTGATCGGCATCGATCGCGCTGAGCTTCTCCGGGTCGAGGATCAGGTCAATGGTGGCGATGCGCCCGTGGGTGACCGTGAAGCCGACGGCGCCCATTGGCCCGCGCTTGGTCTGGATCACCAGTCCGCCAGCGCCGTTGACCAATGCGGGGTGGCAGAGCGTGGCGAAGCGTGGGCCTTGGGCGGCGCTGTAGCGGGCGACCTCGACGGCGCCGCTGATCTGTGGGCGGACGAGGTCGGTGAGCTTGCCGGCGTCGGCACGGAACACGACGTCGGGGTCGAGCACGGCGAGCAGCGCGTCGAAGTCCCCAGCTCGCGAGGCGGCGAGGAAGGCGGCGACGATCTCTCGCTGTCCGGTGAGATCGCTGTCCGGGCTTGGGGTGGCACCCCGGACACGACGGCGGGCCCGACTGGCCAGCTGCCGGGCCGCTTCCGGGGAGCGTTCCACGATTGGTGCGATCTCATCAAAGGGCATCGCGAACATGTCGTGCAAGACGAAAGCCAGACGCTCAGGTGGGGTGAGCGTCTCGAGCACCACCAGCAGCGCCAACCCCACCGAGTCGGCCAGCAGCGCCTCCTGTTCGGGGTCGAGCTGCTCGTCGGTACTCACGATCGGCTCGGGCAGCCAGGCGCCGGGGAACTCTTCGCGGCGGGTTTGGCGCGCCCGCAGGGTGTCGATGCACACACGCCCGACGACTGTGGTCAGCCACGCGGCGAGATTCTCGATCGCTCCGTCGCTTGTGCCGTGCAGTCGCAGCCAGGCCTCTTGGACCGCGTCCTCGGCCTCGGTGACCGATCCGAGCATCCGGTAGGCGACCGCGCGCAGGCGCGGACGCTGGCGCTCGAACTGTTCTTCCTGCCAACGCTTGTCATTCATATTTCCGTCCTCGGGTTTAACGCTCTGGAGACGATGACGGACGGGACGCCCCCGATGTGACCGGCCGGTTCACGCTCCGCGCGACGTGTCAACCTCCGGACGGGCGCCGGCCTTCGTCCATGGAGGTGCGGTCGTGCCGAGCTTGGCCACGAGGTAGAGGTGAACAGTGAGCAGGATCGCGATCGCCGCGGGGATCACGATCATATGGATGGCGTAGAACCGCGAGAGCGTCGTGGCGCCGAATTCGGGGCCGCCGCGCAGGAAGTCTGAGAGGTAGGGCCCAAGGAGGGGCGCGGTGCTGTTGATGTTCACGCCGACGATCGTCCCCCAGTAGGACCGCTGGTCAAAGGGCAGCAGGTATCCGGTGAAGCCCATGATCAGCACGAGGATCAGAAGAGTGACGCCGATGATCCAGGTCAGCTCGCGCGGGTACTTGTAGGCCCCGTAGAGGAAGACCCTGCCCATGTGCAGGAAGATGAGGATGATCATCACCGAGGCGCCCCATTTGTGCATCCCGCGAACCAGTTGACCGAGGAACACGTCGTCGGTGATATAGCGAACGGACTCATAGGCGCCCCCCGAGGCGTCTGGGCGGTAGTACATAGCCAGAAAGACGCCCGTGACCGCCTGGGAGAGGAAGGCGATCAGCGTCGCTGAGCCGAGCGTGTAGGCCCAGTTGGTTCCTCGAGGGACGTTGCGGAACAACAGCCAGCGAGTACCTCCGGAGAGCGATGTGCGCTCATCGATCCAGTCCACGACGGTGACCGACGCTTCCTTGGAGGTCAGCGGCAGGTCGGGGTCGAAATGCTTGGAGGTCGGGCTTGAGTTGGGCGCGCGCACCAGGGGTGCGGCGGGTGAGCGGCGCCCGTGTGTCTTTCGTCCCATGTCGGATCTCATCCCGCAGTGGTCAGGCCGCCGCGAGGGGCCAGCGGGGTGGCAGAGCCGCCGCTGCACCCGCCGGGCTGCCCGAACGGTTCGCGCACGGGAGAGGCTGCGGGAAGATCGATCAGCCATCGGGCCGGCGCGCCGGCAGCAGGGCGTGCCCGTGTCCAGCGGAGGATCAGCAAGCGGCGGGGTTGGTTGTTCATCGTTCTGTGTGGTCCTGATCTGAGTTGGGCTTGGTCGAAAGCCGCTGTGGCGGCACGATCTCGGGCAGACTGCGGATCTCCTGGATCTGCTTGTTCATCGCCGTTGGCAAGGCGGCGTCCTCGCCGCGGGGGGCCGGCGAGCGCTCAACGTGGACGCCGCTGGCCGATCGAGACTCCGGTTGCTTCGCGGCGCTATCGCCGGTGTCGCCGCTGTGCCTGCGGTGGCGCGCTAAACGGCGAAGGGCGAGGATGGGAAGGAGGAGCAGGCCGGACGCAACCGCGATGGCGAGTATCGGCACCAACAGCACAAGCCCGAGAACTGCGGCCAGGACGAACGCCGGTAGAAATCCGGGGATCAGGGCCAGGTAGCTGAGGGCGAGCACCGCCGCACCGCCCACGTGCGCGAAAGTGGCTGCTTGCGATGTCGCGCTCGTCTCACGGGTGGCCACCGAGCGGCGGCCGTCGTGGTCAGGCCGCGGCGACATCGTTGAGCTGTCCGAGAAGCTGAACGCGAACGTCGTTGATGGTCGGCAGACGAGTGATGACTGACGAACAGCTGAGTTGTTCGCGGTGGATGATCGCGTTCAGTTCGTCGGCCCGGTGCCGCGCAACCGGAAGGGCGATCCGTTGCTCGATCCGGAAGGCGTGACGGGTCGTCACGCCGAGGGTGTGAAGCTTTTCCAGTGCGGCGCGTGGGTCGGCCGAGGGGAGGAACTCGATGATCACATCGTCGATTCCGGCGAATAGGGCCCAAGGGTTGTCCATCGCAACGATCTGGCCGCGGTCAAGCAGCGCGACCTGGTCACACAGCGTGGTGGCGTGATCGAGCGTGTCGATGGCTACGACGATCGTCAGCCGCCGGCTCTCCCGGAGCCTGACGAGACGGTTTAGGTGATCAGCGCTGTCCGGCGCGGTCGGTCCGTTGGTGGGCCGGTCAAGCAGCAGCACCGGCCGATCCGGTCGCGCACGGCCCGGAGCACAACGCGCCTTGCTCGGTGCGGGCGCGCGATGATGAGAGCAGGCGGCGTCCTGGACGGCAGGCATCTGGACGCCGATCAGACTGCGGACTTGCGCGGCCTCTTTGACCACGTCGAAGCCGGCCACGCGCGCCGTCCCCCCGGTGGGGAGGATCCGGGCGCTCAGCATTGCCATGATCGTCGACTTTCCCGCTCCGGGCGGGCCGAGCAGCCCAAATGTCTCACCGGTGGGCACCGCGAAGGAGACACCTTTGACGGCGTGGGTTCCGTGCGAGTACCGCTTGCTAAGATTTCGGGTCTCTACTGCGTGTTCGCGAGGGGTCTGATCAAGAAGGAGGCGTCGCATGCGTGAGTCCTTTTGGGGTCGCCAGGCGGGGGCGGCTCCGGACCGGAGGGGGAGGCCGATCCGGGGCCGTCGGGGGCGCCGGGCGTCACTCGTATGACGGATCTGGGGGCGAAAATGTGACCGCTCAGCTGGCGGCCCCAGCGGCCGTCACCTCGCCGGTCACCAGGCTCGGTGTGCTCGCTTCGCTGCCATCCGCGGGCTGTGGCGGCTCGGCTTCACCGCGGGTGTTGGTGGCTCGCAGCGCGATCACCGCGGAAGCAAGGATGAAGAGGCTGCCGACCATGAGCGCCCTGTGGAAGCCGGCGGTCAGCGCCTCGGGCGGCGGAGTGTGGGCGACGAGCAGATGTTGGGTGCGGCTCGTCGCGACCGCGGTGAAGATCGCCAACCCCAGCGAACCGCCGAGTTGCTGGGAGGCGTTGAGCAGGGCGGCCGCCAGCCCGGATTTATCGGCGGGCACACCGGCGTTGGCGGCGGTGGTCACCCCCACGAATACGGGGCCGAAACCGACAGAGAGCACGAGCATGCCCGGGAGGAGGTTCGAGAGGTAGGAGCCGTGCACGGGTATCCGGGAGAGCCAGTACAGCCCGCCGGCGGCGACCAGCGCCCCGGCCACGATCAAGGGCCGCGTCCCGACCCGAGCAATGAGCTGGGAGCTGATGCCGGCTGAAATCCCGATCGTGAAGGCCAGCGGCACATACGCCGCGCCGGTCTGGATCGCCGAGTAGTGAAGGACGTTCTGCATGTACAGGGTGAGGAAGAAGAACAGGGCCAGGAACCCCGCGAAGGCGATCAGCTGCGTGAGGTTGGAGAAGCCGAGTCCGTTGATGCGAAAGATCGACAGCGGCGCGAGGGGATTCTTGGTGCGCTGCTCGTTGACCACGAAGGCGGTCAACATCGCGACCGCACCGCCGATCTCGCCGATCGTGCGCGCGTTGCTCCAACCAACTGTGGGTGCTTTGACCAGTGCGTAGACCAGCAGGAGCATCCCGCCGGTCACCAGAGTCGCACCGAGGAGGTCAAAATTCCCGGACCGTGTCTGGCGCCGCTCGCCGCTGACCAGCCGAAAGACACCGCCGAGCACCAGCACACAGGCGATCGGGTTGACGAACATCACCCACCGCCACCCGGGCCCTTCGGTGAGCAGGCCACCGAGCAGCACGCCGGCTGCCGAGGCGAGTCCGCCCACGCCGCCCCACACGCCCAGGGCCGTGTTGCGGTCTTTGCCATCTCGGAATGTGGTGGTGAGAATCGACAGGGCCGACGGGAGCGTCAACGCCGCGCCGAAGCCCTGGGCTAGCCGCGCGGCCACGAGCACCCCAGAGCTCTGCGCGACCCCGCCGATCATCGAGGAGACACCGATCAGGGCGATCCCGCTGACCAGGATCCGGCGGCGGCCCAACAGGTCTGCCGCCCGTCCACCGAGCAGCATGAACCCGCCGTATGTGAGCAGATAGCCGCTGGGGACCCAGAGCAGACCTGCCTCCGAGAAGTGCAGCGCGCGGCGAATGGACGGCAGCGCGATGTTCACGATCGACGCATCGACAAAGTCCAGAAACGCAATCGAGCACAGCAGGACAAGCGTCAGCTTCCCGCGACGGGTGCTGAGGAAAGAGGGAACCGGCGTTTCAGTCGCCATGGGGGAACCTCCAAGAGTTCGAGCCGTTTCCCCCAACGACGGATCCCGGCGGGCAAACGTGACCGGCCCCGGTCGAAGCCGCCCTCCGTACTCACCGATCAGCCAGCGGAGACGCGGGACTGCGCAGGACTCCGCACTGAACGGGCGCTCCCCGTGCCGGGGCTGGGGGTGTCACTGCCGGGGTCACTGTCTCGTCTTGTGGAGTGAAGGCAATCCTCAACTCATCACGTTCGAGCTCGTCGAGGTCATCGACGAGCGAAAGGAGATCACTAAGTCATGAGCATCCAGAGCCCCCCGCTGAGCGGCACCTACGCCGCCGACCCGGTCCACGCGAGCCTCGGGTTCGCGATCAAGTTCATGGGCAGCTCCACCTTTCGAGGCACCCTGGACAAGGTCACCGCCAAGCTCGACGCTGCGCCGCACGGTGTGACGCTGACGGGTGCCGCCGAGGTCGAGTCGATCTCGATCCGCACCCCCGAGCAGTTCCGCGCGCACGTACTCAGTGGCGAGTTCTTCGCCGCCGAAGCCTACCCGCAGATCACGTTTCGCTCTGATGATGTGTCGCTTGGTGAGGACGGCACGGCCACGGTCGAGGGTCAGCTCACGATCAAGGGCGCCACTCAACCGGTGACGGCGCACGGCACGTGGGGCCGACCGGCGGCCGACCCGCTCGGGAAGATCCGCACGAGTCTCGCCCTGGAGGCGACCATCAACCGCCGTGACTATGGGATCAGCTGGAACGCGCCGCTGCCAGACGGCGGCAGTGTCCTCGCCGACGTTGTCGTGATCACTGTCGAGCTTCCACTCGTCGCCGAGTAGCGCCATGAGAATCCTCGGCTTATCAGGAAGTCTGCGCCGGGGATCTCACAACCTCGCGCTGCTGCGCGCGGCAGGAGCCCAGCTACCGCCCAACGTCGAGCTCGAGGCATGGCGCGGCCTTGCCGATCTACCGGCCTACGATGAGGATCTTGACGCGGCCGGAGCCCCGGTCGCGGTCGCGTCGCTGCGGCTGGCGATCTCCCGGGCGGATGCCGTGCTCATCGCTACCCCTGAATACAACAGCTCCATCCCCGGGGCGATCAAGAACGCGGTCGACTGGGCCTCGCGGCCCTGGCCTGAGAACAGCCTGCGCGGCAAGTCCGTGTCTGTGATCGGCGCCAGCACCGGCCTGTTCGGCGCCGTCTGGGCCCAGGCTGAGCTGCGAAAGGTCCTGACAACGATCGGCGCCAACGTCATCGACCAGGCGCTGGCCGTTGGCCTGGCCCACGAGGCCTTCGATGAACACGGTCAGCTGCGGGACCCCGACCTCCGCCACCGGCTCGCGGAGATCGTCGCGAGGTTGCTCGAGCAGGCATCGACGTCACCAGGCCGTCCGCAACCCCGACTGGATGAGGACCCTCGAACCCGAGAGATGACCATGATCCCCCTGGGCTGTTCCCCGATGCCATCGCTGGGTGGTGTCACAACCGGGAGTGCTGTCGCGTCTTATCGGCCCGGGCTGTCGCGGTCAAGGAGTTGATGATGAGAGTATTTGTGGCAGGTGCGACGGGAGCGATTGGCGTGGAGTTGGTTCCGCGTCTGATTGCTGCGGGTCATGAGGTTCACGGGATGACGCGCAGCGCGGCAAAGCAGGCGATGCTCTCCGAGCTGGGCGCTGTCCCAGTGGTCGCGGACGCGCTTGATCCCGATCAGGTCGCCGAGGCGGTGGCGCGGTCACGGCCGGAGGTGATCGTCCATGAGCTGACCGCGATCGGGCCGATTGACATGCATCACTTCGATCGCGATTTCGCGCTGACCAACCGTCTGCGGACCGAGGGGACTGACCATCTGCTCTCCGCCGGACAGGCGATCGGGGTACGGCGGTTCGTGGCCCAGGGGATCGGTAGCTATGGCGCGTACGCGCGCACCGGCGGCCCGGTGAAGAGCGAGGAGGACCCGTTGGACCCGACGCCTGCGCGCGAGATGCGCGAGACTTTGGCCGCGGTCGGTCACCTCGAGCAGGCGGTTCTGGGGGCGGGGTGGACGGAGGGGATCGTGCTGCGCTACGGCGTCTTCTATGGGCCGGGCACCTCGCTGGCGCCGGGGGCGGAGCAGTTCGAGCTGGTCCGCAGGCGCAAGTTCCCGCTGGTCGGCGGCGGTGGTGGCGTGTGGTCTTTCGTCCACGTGGCGGACGCAGCGGAGGCGACAGTGGCGGCGGTGGAGCGCGGTCACCGCGGTCTCTACAACGTGGTCGACGATGATCCCGCGCCGAGTGGCTGCCGGCGCTTGCTCAGGAGCTCGGTGCCAAGCGGCCGCTGCGCGTCCCACGGTTTGTTGGGAGGCTGTTCGCCGGGGAGGTCGGCGTGGTGATGATGACCGACGTTCGCGGCGCGTCGAACGCGAAGGCCAAGCGAGAGCTGGCGTGGCGCCCTGCGCACTCGAGCTGGCGGCAGGGGTTCGCAGCGCCATGACCGATCGCGAGCGATTGCTTGACGAGCTGCGGCCGGTTGCGTTCGCGATCGCCTACCGGATGCTCGGCAGCGTCTCTGAGGCCGAGGACGTGGTGCAGGAAGCGCTCTTGCGCGTCCATCAGGCGCTCCAAGCCGGCGAGCGGCTCGCGTCGCCACGAGCGTTCGTAGCCACGGTCACCACTCGGCTGGCGATCAC
>JAXDGI010000141.1:0-8015 GCA_034665145.1 Solirubrobacteraceae bacterium | reverse complement strand
TTCCCGGTCAGCCTGCGGCGCGATGAGGATCCTCTGGGTGGCAACCGCTTTGCCGGCGCGCGCATCGCCGGGCCGATCGGGATCGAGGAGCCTGGGGCCCGCATTCTGGCCATCCGCGAGCTCGTCCTCAGCGCTCGCGAGGAGCCTGCGCTCGACTTCATGGGCATCCTGGCGCCGGTTCTGGCCCGAATCCCGACCGGGGCCCTGACCCGGCTCAGCGAAGGCGTGACCCGCACGGTCGACCTACAGGCCTCCAACATCGCCGGGCTGGCCCGCCCGGCCTATCTGGCCGGTGCCCGCATCACCCACATGTATCCGTTCGGTCCCGTGCCCGGGAGCGCGGTGATGGTCACCCTTATTTCGCACAACGGGCGCTGCTGTATCGGCGTCAACGTCGACTCGGCTGCGATCGCCGACACGCCGGTCTTCCTCGAGGCGCTCCGCGCGGGCTTTGCTGAGGTGCTCGGACTCGCCGCCCCGGATTCCGCAGAGCAACTGGCCACCCTGTCGAGCGGATAACGACTCCGATGAGCACGCAGGCGGTCTCGTTGACACTCACGCCGGATGCCCGGCAGTGGCCGCCCGAGCGTGACGCTCCGGTCGTCGTCCTCGCGCTCGCGCGCACGAGCGTCGAGCGCGGACTGATCGACGAACTGGTCAACGGGCTGCGCGAGCGCACCGGGTCAGACGACATCGAGCTGACCTACGAGGTCGAGCGAGCGCTCGAGCTGGCCGCCCCGGCCAACCTGCCCATCACGCCCGTCGGCGTCGCCTGGCTGCCGGCCGATCAGGAGAGCGGACGCTCCTTGCGGACCTCGGACCTGCTCGCCCTGGGCGATCCTCTGCATCCCAACCTGCGCCAGCAGCGGCGGATTCTCGATCGTTCGCCCGACCGTTGCCGGGTGATCATCGGCGAGGCGGCATCCCGGGCGGAGCTGGCCGCGCGCTGGGAGCGCCATAGCGGCAGCTCGCCCGATTCGCAGGATTTCGGGCGCTTCGTCCTGCGCCAGGCTCGTATCACGCTCGATCGCGCCGAGCGGGCGATGCTGGGCGCCCGGTACAAGACCGCGCGCGACATTGTCGAGGACCTCGTGGCCAGCCGGCGCTTTCGCAGCGGCGCCGAGGAGCTCGCCGCGACACTGGGTCGCAGCCCGGATGACGTGGTCGCCGAGGCCCGGACCGCGCTCGACGAGCTGGCCTCCGTGCAGCAGCCGCTGGCTCGCGACCTCTGGGTCCAGATGGCGCGTTACCTGTGGAGTCGGGCCTACTACGCCGACGTCGACCAGCACAGCATCGAGCAACTACGCGAGCTCAACCAGCGCTATCCGCTTGTGTTTCTTCCTTCGCACAAGTCCAATCTCGATGGCTTCGTGATGGCGGCTGTGATGTACGACGCCGGGTTTCCCCAAAACCACGTCATCGGCGGTAAGAACATGGGCTTCTGGCCGCTGGGCATGCTCGGGCGACGGGTCGGCGTGGTCTGGATCCGGCGCAGCTTCTCCGGCGATGCCGTCTACAAGTTCGCCCTGCGCCGGTATCTCGCCCATCTCGCGTCCAAGCGCTTCAACCTCGAGTGGTACATCGAGGGGGGACGATCACGCTCGGGCAAGCTGCTGCCTCCGCGGCTGGGCCTGCTCAATTACCTCGCCCGTGGGGTAGAGGAGGCCGAGGTCGACGATGTGATGCTCGTCCCGGTGTCGATCGTGTATGACCGGCTCAGCGAGGTGCTGGGCATGACGGCCGAGCTGCGCGGCGCCGCCAAGCGACCCGAGGGACTGCGCTGGTTGTTGGGTTACGCCCGCCAGCAGAGACACGCGCAGGGGCGCGTCCAGGTCCGCTTTGGCGAACCCGTTGCTCTGCGCGCGGGACTGGCCGCAGCCGGCAAGCAGGCGGGGGGGCGGTCGCTGGCTCTCAGCAAGGTCGCATTCGAGGTGTGCACACGGATCAACCGGACGACGCCGGTGACGCCAATCTCGCTGGTGACGCTGGCCCTGCTCGGCGTCGACGGCGCGGCCGTGACCCTGGAGCAGATTGAGCGCTCACTGCGACCGATGGTGGACTACGTCATGCGTCGTGGCCTGCCGGGAGGTGAGTCGCTGGAGCCACTGCGGGGCAGCGAAGGCGTCATCCGGGTTCTCGGCACCCTGACCGAGCACGGGGTGGTCGAGGCCTACGGCGGCGCGGAATCCGTCTACCGGATCAGCCCGGAGCGCGAACTGGCCGCGGCCTTCTATCGCAATGTCGTGATCCACTGGTTCGTGAGCCGGTCCATCGTCGAGCTGGCCCTTGTGGCCGCCGCCGAGTCCGGCGGCCAGGACCCGATGGGCGTCGCCCTGGCCGAGGCCCTGCGCTTGCGGGATCTGCTCAAGTTCGAGTTCTTCTTCTCGGAGAAGGCGCAGTTCGAAGCCGAGTTGCGCGACGAAGTGGCCCTCATCGACCCCGCGTGGCGTGCTCATGGAGGGGCCGGGCTCCCCGACCTGGCGCGGACTCTCGCCGCCAGCGGAGGGATGCTGGCCGGCCGGGTGCTGCGCTCCTTTGTCGAGGCCTACTGCATCGTCGCCGATCGGCTCGTGGCTCACGGCGGAGCAGCCGTCACCGAAGACGAGGTCGTCGGGCAATGTCTGGTCGTCGGCCGCCAGTACCTGCTCCAGCGCCGCATCGCCAGCGCCGAGGCGGTGTCTTCGGAGCTGTTCAAGACCGGCCTGCGACTGGCCGCCAACCGTAAGCTCCTCGACGGCGAGCCGTCTGCGCTCGGAGGGGACCGGGCCGCCCTGCTGGGCGAGCTGCGCGACGTCCTGCGCCGCCTCGAGCTTTTGGTCAGCTGGGATCAGAAGCACCGTCTGCGCCGTGAGAGCGAACTCGGTCCCAATGGCGTTCCCCACCCCGCCGCCCGTCCGTCATGAGCGACCTCGACGATCGCTTGGCCGAAGTCCGCAAGTCACCGCGCGGCCGGACCGTGGGCGCGTTCTTTGACTTCGACGGCACCCTCATCAACGGGTACTCGGCGTTGACGATGATGGAGCAGCGGGCCCGCCGCGGCGAGGTATCGCCGCTCGAGGCGGCCCGGCTGTGGATGGTGGGGCTGGGGGCGGCGGTCGGGCGATCTGACTTCGAGCAGTTCATGCGGGTCGGAGCGACCGCCTTCCGCGGCCGCGAAGCCGGAGACATCGACGAGCTCGGCGAGCGGCTTCTCCGCACCTCGCTGGGCGGGGCGCTGTATCCGGAGGCATGGCAGCTTGTCGCGGCCCACCAGGAGCAGGGCCATCGCGTCGTGATCGCCTCCTCGGCGCTGGCCTTCCAGGTTGAGCCGCTGGCGCGCGAGCTGGCGGTCACAGACATCCTGTGTACACATTTGGCCCAGAACGACGGAGTCCTCACCGGGGAACTCGATGGGCCGATCTTGTGGGGACCGGCCAAGGCGGCCGCCGTGCGCGAGTTCGCCACCCGGCACCGCGTCGATCTGGAGCGGAGCTTTGCCTACGGCAACGGGTCCGAGGATCTGGAGTTTCTCAGCTCAGTGGGGCGTCCCCGGCCGGTCAATCCCAGCTCGGGGCTGGAGCGCGCCGCGATGACCCGAAGCTGGCCGGTGACCCGCTTCAAACGCGCCAGCCGGCCTCAGAGGCTCATCGACGTCACCCGCACGGTTGCCTCCTACGGCGGGATGGCGGCCGCCTTTGCCACCGGCCTCGGAGTCGGCCTGCTCAATCGCAGCCGCGCCGACGCGGTCAACCTCACCATGTCCATGGGCTCTGAGCTGGCGCTGGCGCTGGCTGGGGTGCACGTGCATGTCAGGGGTGAGGAGCATCTCTGGACGCAGCGCCCCGCCGTCTTCATCTTCAATCATCAGAGCTGGCTTGATGGCTTCGTGGTCATGAAGCTCCTGCGCGAGAACGTCACCGGGGTGGCCAAGAAGGAGGTGGCCAAGCAACCCGGCTTCGGCCAGTTCGCCCAGCTCGCCAACATGGCGCTCGTCGATCGTGGCGCCGGGACCCAGGCCCGGGAGGCGCTGGCCCCGGTTGTCGATCGCCTGCGCGAGGGCTATTCGATCGCCATTTCCCCGGAGGGCACCCGCTCGGCCACCCCGCGGCTGGGCACGTTCAAGAAGGGTGCCTTTCACATGGCCATGCAGGGCCGGGTACCGATCGTGCCCATCGTCATCCGCAACGCCGGCGAGCTGCTCTGGCGCGGATCCAACGTGATCCGCTCGGGCACCGTTGACATCGTCGTCCATCCGCCGATCTCGGTTGAGTCCTGGAGCGCCGAGGACCTCGATCATCACGTCGCCGAGGTCCGCCAACTGTTCGTCGACACGCTGGGCCACTGGCCCACCGCAACGCCGGCCGTCCGCGCAGAGGCCAACGGCCGGCGCCGTACGGGCCGCGCGACGCCCGCCACGAAAACCAAACGGTGAGCCGCTCGATCCACATCACGGTCCTGGGGGCGGGGTCCTGGGGGACAACGATCGCCTCGCTCGCCGCCGCCAACGCGTCGACAACAGTCTGGGCGCGCGATGACGACGTTGCGGGCGAGATCGAGACCGAGCATCGCAACAACCGTTACCTGCCCGAGCTCGACCTGCACCCCGAGCTCCGCGCCACCGCCGACCTTGAGGAGGCCGCCGATCGTGCCGACGTACTCGTCATGGCGGTTCCCTCGCACGGCATGCGAACCGTGCTCGAGCACGCGTCGCCGTTCGTCCGGCCCTGGATTCCGATTGTCAGCCTGGCCAAAGGCCTCGAGGCGGGCACCCGCATGCGCCCCACTGAGGTCATCGCCGACGTGATGCCCGGACATCCCGCCGGTGTCCTGGCCGGTCCCAACCTGGCGCCGGAGGTGCTGGCCGGCTACGCGGCCGCAGCGGTCGTGGCCATGCCCGACCAGCAACTGGCCAGCTCGCTGCAGGCGATGTTCTCCAGTCGCGTCTTTCGGATCTACACGAGCATCGACGTCCTCGGGTGCGAGCTCGGAGGCGTGCTCAAGAACGTGATCGCGATCGCCGCCGGCATGGCCGAGGGACTGGGGGTGGGAGACAACACCCGCGCGATGGTCATCACGCGAGGCCTGGCCGAGGTCACCCGTCTCGGCGTCGCCCTGGGCGGTGACCCCGGCACATTTGCGGGCCTCACCGGCCTGGGCGACCTGATGGCGACGTGCATGAGCCCGCTGAGCCGCAACCGGCGGGTCGGCGAGGCGATTGCCCGCGGCCGCACCGTGGCCGAGATCACCGCGTCCATGAACATGATCGCCGAGGGGGTCAAGAGCTGCCGCGCCGTGACAGAGCTCGCCCGCGAGTGTGCCGTCGTCACGCCGATTGCCGCCGAGGTGGATGCCGTCATCAACGAGGGCCGAAGCGCGGCGGACGCGTTCCGCGGCCTGCGCCGGGTGGCGCCGCGATCGGAGTCCCACGCCGCGTGACTGAGCACAGACAGACAACGACCAAGGAGACGCGCCATGCCGCAGGAGACCCAAATCGACGGCCAGACAATGCCGATCACCCTGTACCGCTGGAACGCGAAGTCACCCGACCACATCGTGGTCCTGGCGCACGGCTACGCCGAGCACGCGCGGCGCTATGACCACGTCGCCGAGGCGCTGGTCGCCAACGCCGCCGTCGTCTACGCGGTCGACTACCCCGGCCACGGCAAGACGGACGGCGTACGCGCGCTGGTCGCCGACATCGATGATCTCGCCGCCGACACCGAGGCGGTTGTCAAGGTGGCCAAGGGGGAGTGGCCCGAGCTCCCCGTGGTCATGCTCGGGCATTCCATGGGCGGCATCACGGCGACCCGGTACGCGCAGAACCATCAGAGCGAGCTCATGGCACTGGTGCTCACGGGTCCGGCGATCGGCGGCAACCCGGATCTGCTCGGCATGGTCGCCCTGCCCGAGATTCCTGAGGTCCCGATCGATCCGTCCTGGCTGTCGCGCGACCCCGAGGTCGGGCGCGCGTACGTGGAGGATCCGCTTGTCTACAACGGCCCGTTCAAGCGCCCCACGCTGGAGATGTTCGTAACCGCGGTGCAGCAGGTCAAAGAGGGTGGCTCGCTCGGCGAGCTGCCTACGCTATGGCTGCACGGGGAGAACGATCCGCTGGCCCCGCTGGGCCCCGCGCGGGAGGCGATCGACCGGATCCGGGGCTCGGCCCTGCAGGAGAAGGTCTACCCGGGCGCGATGCATGAGATCCTCAACGAGACCAACAAGGACGAGGTGATCGGCGACATCATCGGCTTCATCGCGACCGCGGTGAAGGGAGGCCCGAAGGCGGTCGGGTCAACGCACCCGGCGTGATCCCGCGCAGAGGGACGCGCTCATCGCGGATCACCCAGGCCGAGCGAGCGGCCGACGATCTCGAGCATGATCTCGTTGGAGCCGCCGTAGATGCGGTTCACTCGGGCGTCGGCGAAGGCTCGCGCGATCGGGTATTCGAGCATGTAGCCGTAGCCACCATGCAGCTGCAGGCAGGCGTCGACGATGCGTCCCTGGGACTCGGTCGCCCACCACTTGGCCACCGCGGCGTCCTCGGCGCTCAGGCCGCCGCGCACGTGGTTCATGATGGCCGCGTCGATGTGGGCCTGGGTGACCTGAAGCTCCCCGTGGCACGCGGCGAGCTTGAAGCGTGAGTTCTGAAAGCTGCCCACCGGCCGTCCAAACGCCCGCCGCTCCCTGACGTGCTCCAGGGTGCGCTCGAGGGCGCCGCGCGCACCGGCGGTGGCGGTGACCGCGATGGCCAGTCGCTCCTGGGCGAGATTGCCCATGAGATAGGCAAAGCCGTGTCCCTCCTCGCCGAGCAGATTCTCAGCCGGCACGCGGACCTCGTCAAAGAACAGCTCCGCCGTGTCCTGGGAGTGGGTGCCCAGCTTCTCCAGGTTGCGTCCCCGGGCAAACCCCTTCATCCCCCGCTCCAGGACGAGCACGCTGATGTCGTCGCGCCGCCCGCTGTCGCCCGTCCGCACCGCGGTGACGATCACATCGGAGTTGAGACCATTGCTGATGAAGGTCTTGGCCCCGGACACGATGTAGTCACCATTGCGCCGCCGCGCCCGGGTGGCGATCGAGGCCACATCGGAGCCCGCACCTGGCTCGGACATGGCGATGGCCGCGATCAGCTCGCCGGAGGCCAGCCCCGGAAGCCAGCGCTGCTTCTGCTCATCATTGGTGAGCTCGAGCAGGTAGGGGAGGGCCACGTCCTGGTGAACGGAGAGGGTCATGGCCACGCCGGTGAAGCCGCGCCGGGCGGCCTCCTCATCCAGCATGGCGTTGAAGCGGAAGTCCTCAGTGCCGGCGCCGCCGTAGGCCTCGGGCACAGCCGGGCCAAGAAAACCCAGCGTGCCGATCCGGGTCAGGACCTCGCGGGGAATGCGGCGATCGCGCTCCCACTCCCCGTAGACGGGCGCGACCTCACGATCGAGGAAGGCGCCCCAGGTATCACGCAGCGCCAGGTGCTCGGGCTCATACAGCGATCTGATCATGCGTCCCGATGGTAAACCCTCGTTAACGCAAGGTGTTACGATGCCGGCGAGGAGACGGGGAGAGCTGACGATGGCATTTGACGTCACTAACTTGCACGGCCGGCGCGCTGAAGATCGATGGAACCGCATGGCGGTCGGTGACCTGCTGGAGCGCATGAGGTGGAGTCGCCCCGACCAGGAGGCGATCGTCGGCCGGCCCGGCGCCTTCACCTCGCCCGAGTTCGCCCGCCTCACCTACACCCAGGCCGACGCGGCCGCTAACCGCGTGGCCAACGCGCTGCTTGCCGGTGGTCTGCAGCGCTCAGATCGGGTGCTGCTGTTCTGTGACAACTCGGTCGAGGCGCTCATCACCCTGATCGGGATCGCCAAGGCCGGCCTTGTCGCCGCACCGGTCAATCCGGTCATGGCCCCCGACGTCGTGGCGTGGATCATCGGCCAGGTCGAGCCCCGGCTGGCCATTGTCGATGCCGGCCTCTGGCCGCGGGCCAAGCCGGCGTTCTCAGAGGCTGGCTTGCCGGCCGGGGTGAGCATCGCCATCGGCGGGGA
>JAXDGI010000140.1:0-16149 GCA_034665145.1 Solirubrobacteraceae bacterium | reverse complement strand
GGGGATCACGCCGGGGGCGACGGTACACATAGACTCGCCGCGTGGACTTCGAGAAGTGGCAGGCCCTCGGAAACGACTATCTCATCGTGGAGGCCCGGACCCTCCCTTTCGCGCTCACTGCGGCCCGGGTGCGCGGGCTCTGCGCGGCTCATACCGGGGTATTCGCCGACGGAGTTCTGCTCCTCTCCGAGCCCGACCAGCCTGGTTTCGTCGCCCGTCTGCAGATCTTCAACCCGGACGGCTCCGAGGCTGAGCTGTCGGGCAACGGAGCCCGCGAGGCGGTGCTCTATCTGCGCCGGTCGGGCTGGACCGAGCGCGACCAGTTCTCGATCCAGACAGCGGCGGGTGAGATCCGGCCCACGATCACCTCACCGACGGCGTGCCGGCTGGATATCGGGCGCGTTCGGCTGCACAGCTCCGACTACCCGGATGGGGCGCCCGACGGACGCGGGGAATTGAGCGCGGGCGGGCGCACCTGGCGCTTTCAGCACGTTCAGGTCGGTAACCCGCAATGCGCCATCCGGGTGCCTGACGAGACACAGCTGGCGGCCCTTGAACTGTCCGCCATCGGCCCCGACATCGAGAACCACCCGCTGTTTCCCCAGCGCACGAATGTCTCCTGGTACGCGCCGCTGGAAGGCGGCCGGATCCGGGCCCGGATCTTCGAGCGCGGGGTGGGGGAGACCTCGGCCAGCGGGACGGGTGCGACCGGTGCCGCCGTCGCCCACGTGCTCGCCGGCGGTGACTCACCCGTCACCGTGGTCCTGGACGGCGGAGAGCTCGAGGTGGAGGTGGAAGAGGATCTTCACGTCAACCTCTCCGGTTGGGCGGTCCCGGTGTTCCGGGGCACGCTCGCCGAGGAATTCGTCAAGGAGTTGTATGAGACCCAGTAAGCGCCTGGATCAGATCGCCCCCTACATGTTCGCCCAGCTGGAGCGCAAGGTGGCCGCCAAGAAGGCGGCCGGCGTCGACGTGATCAGCCTCGGCATTGGCGATCCCGACACCCCGACGTACGCTCCGGTCGTGGCCGCGGCCCAGCGGGCGGTGGCCGACCCGAGCACGCACAGCTATCCGACCAACCGGGGAACGGCCGCCTTCCGCGAGGCTGTCGCCGCCTTCTACGCGCGCCGCTTCGGCGTCACGCTGGATCCCGAGACCGAGATCATGCCGGCGATCGGCGCCAAGGAGTGCATCTTCAACCTGAATCTGGCCTTCCTCGACCCCGGCGATGTGGCGCTGGCCTCCGACCCGGGCTACCCCGTCTACACCGGCGGCCCGCTGCTGGCCGGCGGTACGCCTCATCTGATGGGGCTCGTGCCCGAGCGGGGCTTTGCGCCTGATTTCGACGCCATTGACGCCGCCACGCTTGAGCGGGCGCGGCTGATGTTCATCAACTACCCCAACAATCCGACGGGCGCGATTGCCCCTGACGGAGTGTTCGAAGAGGCCATCGCCCTCGCCCAGCGGGCCGATTTTCTCGTCGTGCACGACAACGCCTACAGCGAAACGACCTTCGACGGTTACGTCGCCCCCTCGTTTTTGGCCACACCGGGCGCCAAGGAGGTGGGCGTCGAGGTGTTCTCTCTCTCCAAGGGCTACAACATGACCGGCTGGCGCTGTGCGGCCATCGTCGGCAACGCCGACGCGATCGCCGAGTACTGGCGGCTGAAGTCCAACATCGACTCAGGCTTGTTCGAGGCCGTCCAGATGGCGGGCGTGGCCGCGCTCGCGCCCGCGGTCGACGCGGAGGTCAAGGCGATGAACGCCGTCTATCAGCGCCGCCGGGACCTGGTCTGCGAAGCGCTGTTGGCTGCCGGCGTCCAGGTTAAGCCGCCCCAGGCCACGATCTATATATGGGCACCGATCCCGGCGGGCTTCGCCACGGCGGCCGATTACTGCGAGCACGTGCTCGAGGCGGCCGGCGTCATCATCTCGCCCGGCGGGGCCTACGGACCCAACGGGGAGGGGTTCTTTCGTATCTCGCTGACCACCCCCGATGATCGCCTGCTGGAGGCGGTCAAGCGGCTCTCGGAGCTGTGACGATCGGCTGACCCGGCCCTGCGCGCGGCTACCATGGCCAGTGGTGAAGGAAGGCCAACAGCACACCAGTGGGACTCACTCGGCCAACGGCGACCGTCCGCCCGGGCGGGCGCGCCAGCGTGCCCTGATGATCGCCGCCGTGCCGGCCGGCGACCAGGAGCAGCTGCCTGAGCTCGAGGAGCTGCTGCGCACCGCCGGAGTGGCGGCGGTGGGCGAGATCGTCCAGCACCGCGACACACCGCACCCGAACTCCTACCTGGGCCCCGGCAAGCTCGAGGAGGTCAAGGCCGAGATTGCCGCCGCCGATGCCAACCTCGTCGCCTCCGACGATGAGCTGTCCCCGCGCCAGGAGCGCAATCTGGAGACCGCACTCGGCGTCCCGGTCATCGACCGGACGGCGATCATCCTTGACATCTTCGCCGCCCACGCGCACAGTGCAGAGGGCAAGCTGCAGGTCGAGCTGGCCCAGCTCGAGTACAACCTGGCCCGCATGCGCGGGCTCTGGTCGCACCTTGAGCGCCTCGGCGGCGGCATCGGCACGCGTGGCCCCGGTGAGAGCCAGATCGAGACCGATCGTCGCCTCGCCCGCGACCGGATCTCGGCCTTGCGACGCCGCCTGTCGCACGTGCGCTCGACGCGGTCGGTCATGCGCGCCGAGCGCGAGCGTGCCCGCCTGCCCCAGATCGCTCTGGCCGGATACACCAACGCCGGCAAGTCGACGCTGCTCAACGCGCTGACGGGGGCGACGGTGCCGGTCCGCGACCGCCTCTTTCACACGCTTGATCCGACGACCCGCGTGCTGCGGGCCGGCGGGCGCGACTACCTCCTGACCGACACCGTTGGCTTCATTCGCAAGCTGCCCCATCAGCTCGTCGACGCCTTCGGCGCCACGCTTGAGGAGACCCGTCGCGCCGACCTCATCCTGCATGTGGTCGATGCCTCCGTCGAGGAGGACGAGCTCCTCGAGATGACGCGCGCGGTGGAGGATGTCCTGGTGGAGATCGCCGCCGAGGAAGCCCCCCGCCTCCTCGTCCTGGCCAAGGCCGATCGGGTCAGTGACGAGCGGCGGGGCGAGCTCACTCGCCGCCATCCCGACGCGGTGCTGGTCTCGGCCACCACCGGCGAGGGGGTCCCGGAGCTGATCGCGAGGATCGAGGACGAATTCGAGCGCCGGCTGGCCGAGGTTGAGCTGCTCGTTCCCTACGACGAGGGTGGGCGCCTGGCCGAGCTGCACGAGCTGGCCGGTGATCTCGAGCGGGAGGACACCCCCGACGGCGTCCGCGTGCTCGCCCGCCTGCCCCCGGCCGTGGCCGCCCGCTACGAGCCGTTTTTGCTGTCCGGCAAGAGCCCCAAGCCGGCGTGAACAGCGCCGGGCCCGAGGCAGGATCAGATCCGGCGCTCCGGGTCCTGCGCTTAGACCCGCGCGCCGTACTGCCCACCCGGGCGCATCCCGGTGACGCCGGCCTTGATCTCCATGCCGTCGAGGCGGCTGAGCTTGCCCCCGGCTCGCGGGCCTCCGTTGGGACCGGACTGGCCATCGAGGTTGCACCCGGGCAGGCCGCTCTCGTGCTGCCACGGTCCGGCCTGGCCGCCCGCCACGGCATCGGCCTCGTCAACGCTCCCGGACTGATCGACTCGGGCTACCGCGGCGAGCTGCGTGTCCTCCTCCTCAACACCGACCGGCATGCACCGTTCGCCATCGCCGCCGGTGACCGGATCGCTCAGCTCGTCGTGATCCCCATCGCATTCCCCACGCCGCTGGAGGTCCAGACCCTGCAGGACAGCGACCGGGGAGTCGGAGGCTTCGGGTCCAGTGGCGGCTTCGGCGCCGGGGCGTAGGCCGGGCGCTCAGGGCGACGGCGGGATGATGCCGTGGGTCTCGAGAAACGCCTTCGCCACCGTGGACGGGTCCTGCCCGGCGACATCGACGGCCTGATTGAGCTCTCGCATCACGGGCACGGTGAGCAGCGCGCTGATGCGGTTGATCGTGTCGACAAAGGCGGGCCCTTCACGCTGCATGGCCCGCGTAGCGACGACCGGGACGACATTGCCCCACCCAAGGACGTGGCTGGGGTCGCTCAGCACGGCATAGTTGCCGGTGGCGAGCTGGCCGTCGGTCGTATTCACATCGGCGGCCTGAACCTGTCCCGCGTTGAGCGCCGCATACTGGTCGCCGAAGGCGAGCTGCTTGAACGCCGCCGGGGTGAAGTTGTAGCTGTGCTCGAGATCGGAGAGCCCCGGGTGCGTCTGCTCGAATTGGGGCGGGCCCCCCAGGATCAGCGACGAGGCGACCCGGAGCAGGTCGCGCACGCTGCTCAAATGGTTGGCGGCGGCATAGCCGACGGTGACGCCGATCGCCGCGGTGTCGCTAAACGGCGTGGGCATGAGGAGCTCCATGCCGTGGGCCTCCGCATATCCCTGCGCCGCGTCATAGGCGGCGGCCGAGGTGCTAAAGCCGCGCCGATACTGGGCCACCGCGGTGTTCCACGTGTCCAGATACTCGGGGTACATGTCCAGAGAGCCCGAGGCCATCGCCTGCAGGGTCACCGACGTCGGCCCAATGTTCTGATTGAGCTGGACGCTGTAACCCTGCGCCTGGAGCGCTTCGCGGTAGAGATCGCCGAGGAGGAACTGCTCGGTGTAGTTCTTGTCGCCGATTGTCACGGTGGGCTTGCCGGTGCCCGGCAGTGCCGCCGTCGTCGTGCTGGAGCTGGTGCCCGACGTGGTCGAGGGCAAGCTCGTCGTACTCGCGGCCGAGCCGGCGCCGGCACTCCGGGTGCTGGTCGACGCCGAACAGCCCGCCACGGCGAGCAGGGCAATCATGGTCAGGGCGGCGGCATGCACTCGCGCCCTGCTCGGACAGTGGGGAACGCGGACTTTCACAACGGGGGCCGAGCCATCCTAGACCGCCGGGGCGCTCAGACTCCGGCTGCTCGCCGCGCCTCGGCGTGGGCGGCGCGCTCGAGCCGATCATCGAGCTGGCGCAGGGGCTCAGACAGACCGAGGGCGGAGGCGATCAGCCAGTCCGCCAGCCACGCGTTCTTGGGCAGCAGCGGCCCGTGCAGGTACGTGCCGATGACGTTACGGCGGCGCACGCCCTCAACACCACTGCGTCCGTCGTTGCCGTGGCCGTTCAAGACGCGGCCAAGGGGGGTGGCGGCGGGCCCCAGGGAGGTCCGGCCGCCATGGTTTTCAAAGCCGGCCAGCACCCGGCGCGTCCCCGGTTCGAGCTCAACCTCGATGGCCACGTTGCCGATCAGCCGCGGCCCATTCGAGCGTACGGTGACGAGGTCGACCAGACCCACGCCCGGCAGGAGCTCGTTGCCCAGCTCGTAGGAGTGACCGAGCAGCTGATAGCCACCGCAGACGGCCAGGATGACGGCGCCACGATCGGCGGCCGCGTGGAGCGCGTCCCGCTTGGTCTCCGCCATGTCAAAGGCGCACAGCCGCTGGTCGCGATCCTGACCGCCCCCGATGTAGAACAGATCGGCGCCATCAGGGTCCAGCTCGCCCCCGAGGCCGCTGGCGGTCAGTTCGAAGTCCATTCCGCGCCAGCGGCAGCGCTGCTCGAGCAGCCGCAGGTTGCCCCGGTCGGCATAGATGTTCATCAGATCCGGATACAGGGCGCAGACGCGAAGGCGATCAGGCATCGAGCATCACCACCACACTGCCGACGTACTCGCGCGTGGGCGCGATCTCGTGCCGATGCCGAGGCGTGAGGCCCGCGGCGCGCGCTTCGGCCTCAAGCTGTCCGGGCTCCAGACGATCGAGATGGATGCGATCTGCTTCTGAGGTCAGCTCGCCGCCGGCGGTCACCACGTCGCGCCGGCGCTCGAGCACGAATCCGCCTCCGTCCGTGCGCACGGCGGTCGGTGCGCTTGAGTACACGACCCCGTCGAGCTCGCAGACGTCGGGCAGGGGGCCGGGACCGCCGGCCGTGACCTCGAACTCCTCCAGCTGGTCGGCAAGGGCTACGGCGAGGCGGCCGCCGGGCAGCAGGTGTTGCCGTGCCCGCTCGAGAAAGGCGCGTCGTCCGTTCGGGCCGCCGAGAAGCTGGATGGTCTGCATCGGTACGAGCACCAGCCCGAACCGCGTGCCGAGGTCAAAATCACGGGCGTCGGCCGTGATTGTGGCGACGGGAAGGTCGGCGGCGCGGCGCTCGAGCTCCTGCAGCAGTCCGGCGTCGAGATCGAGGGCGGTCACGTCGTGGCCGGCCCGGGCCAACTCGAGCGTGACGCGGCCGGTGCCGGCCCCGACATCCAGGATCGGTCCCCGGTGGGCTGCGGCCAGCGTGCGCCAGAACGGGAGGTCGGCGTCATAGCGGCCGCATTCGAGGTCGTGCCAGATCACGCTCACGGGGCTGCCGGCGTCGGCTCGCGGGTCGACCAGTACGGATTGACGTGGCCGCGCCGCGAGAGCTCCTGGCGGAGTTCCAGCAACGCGGTGTACGTGGGCAAGGCATAGAGGCCGCTGTCGCCGGCGGAGGCCAGGGCCGCGTCAAGTGCTGGGGGGAGCGAGGGGACGACCTCCAGCCGCTCGGGAGCCACGCCGGCGTACTTGAGCCGAAGGGCAAGCTCGGCGGCGCGTGTTCCGGCGCACGTGACGCGCCGCACGTGGCCGGCGAGAAGCTCGAAATCCGCGTCCCAGATCCACGAGATGTCCCGGCCGTCGGCGGTCCGGTCGTTGAGTACGCCCAGCAGGTCAAGTTCACCGGGCTCGAGGGCCAGGGTGCGGACAATCTCGTTGGCCCCGGCCGGATTCTTGATGAGCAGGATTGAGAGCTCGTGGCCATCCACGTCGATGCGCTCAGCTCGTCCGAAGGCGGCGCTCACCGCTCCGAGTCCCGCCACCACCTGCTCGAACGAGGCGCCCAGCTTGAGGCAGAGCGTGGCCGCGCCCAGCGCGTTGTAGACGTTGTAGAGGCCGGGCAGTGGGAGGTCAACGTGCGCGTCCCCATTCGGGGTGTGGAGCGCAAACCGGGCACTGCGCGTGCCCAGTAGCTCGATCTCGGTGGCATAGACGGAGGGGTCAGGTCGCCGCTGTCCGCAGTTGGGGCAGTGGTAGCGCCCCAGGTGCCCGAGGTAGATCGCTTCGTATACGTAGGCTGCTCCGCACCGTCGGCAGTGCTTGGAGTCCGAGGCGTGCTGCATCTCGGCCATGGCCATGGCGGGATCCTCGACCCCGAAGTAACTGACGCCGGCCCGCTCGCGGCCCAGGTCGGCGATGAGGGGGTCATCGGCGTTGAGGGCCAGCTGGGTGTGGTCCAGCCCCGCCACCAACGCTGCCCAGCGGTCGGCAATCGTTTCCAGCTCGCCGTAGCGGTCAAGCTGATCCCGGAACAGGTTGCCCAGCAGCATGGCGCGGGGGTGCAGCGCAGGAGCGACGCGGTCGAGCCAGAACTCATCGACCTCGAACAGACCCAGCCGGCCGGAAATCGTCTCGTGCCGACCGGCCGCGCCCAGCAGGGTGGAGGCGATTCCCCCGGACATGTTGGCGCCGGCGCGGTTGGCAACCAGGCTTGCCCCGGCGTGTTCGAGCACGGTCGCCGCCATCGCCGTTGTGGTCGTCTTGCCGTTGGTCGCCGAAACCATCGCCGCTCCGTCGGGAAGGCGCCCGGCCAGCCGCTCGATGGCCCGCGCGTCGAGCCGCATGAGCACCTTGCCGGGCAGGCTGGTCCCGCCGCCACGTCCAGCCCGGCGAGCCAGCTCGCCGACGGCGCGCGCGGCCATGATCTTCACGTCAAGTGCACTCATCGTGCCTCAAGGAACTAGCACCCCGACGGCGGCCGGCTTCACCCGGACGGTCGCGGGCAACTCGGCGATCGGATCGCCGTCGGCGTAGACGGTAAACGGGCGCGAGGCGGTGATGCGAACGGTCTCGGCCCGCAGCACCTCGACGTTGGGCTGGAGAACGTGAGCACCCCGGAACACGGTCGGGGCAAGCATCAGGTAGCGCCAGCGGGGGACATCCTTGATGAGGACGATCTCGAGCTTGCCGTCGGTCAGCGAGGCCTCGGGCGCGATCATCATGCCACCTCCGTAGAAGCGCGAATTGGCCGCGACCACCGAATAGCCGCGGAAGGTTCGCGCCGTGCCACCGTCGAGCTCGAGCGTGAAGCTGGCCGGCCTCCAGCCAGCCAGGGCCCGGAGCATCCCGTACACATATACGAGGTTGCCGCGGATCAGGCGAGCTTGGTTGGCGATCCGGTTGGCGTCGGAATCAAAACCGCAGCTGGCAATTCCGATGAACGGCTTCGATCCGGCCAAGCCCAGATCGAGCCGGGTTTCGGTGCCGTCGCGGAGCACCGCGCAGGCGGCCACCGGCGTGAGCGGGATGCCCAGCATCCGCGCGAAGTCGTTGCCCCGCCCCCCGGGAAGTACTCCCATACGCCCTCCGTGCTCGCTGAGCGTCCCGGCCACCGCGCCGATCAGACCATCGCCACCGAAGGCCACAGCCGTCTCACCCGCGCTGGCCGCCGCCCGGGCCAGCTCACGAGCGTGCCCGAGGTCGCGGGTCAGCTCGGCGTGATGCTCGAGTCCCAGCTGATCCAGCGCGGCCGACACCTCGGGCAGCGCCCGTCCGGCCCGACCGCCGCCGGCCGAGGGGTTGACGATCAGGCACAAGGTTGAGCCGGCCGTCGGCTCGGTCCCTGGGCCTGCCGGCTTGGCCCGCGGCCCCGTCATTCGCCGGCCAGGACCAGGGTCCGCAGATCCTCAGCGATGGCCACAGGCGACGGATTGGTGGCCGCCTCGGCCTCGCCACGAGTGCTGACGCCGGTCAGCACGATGGCTCCGTCCAGGCCGGCCGCGGCGGCGCCGGCCAGGTCCGATTCGATCCGGTCTCCGACCATCAGTGCCCGTCCCGGACCCAACCGGTCAAGCGCGGTCGAGAAGATAAGGGGGTCGGGCTTACCCACCACGCGGGCCTCGCGGCGCGATGCGTATTCGATCGCGGCCAGAATGGCTCCGGTGCCGGGCCATTCTCCCCCGGGGCCGGGGAAGGTACGGTCCCGACCCGCGGCGATGATCTCGGCGCCGTTCAGGGCGGCCTGCGTCGCCTCCCGCAGCTCCGCGTAATCGAAGGCGTCGTGTCCGGCAACGACAACCACATCGGCGGCGGTGGCCTGCTCGGTGCCGTTGACGATCCGGTGGCCGGACTCCGCGACGTGGCGAAACACCGCCGGCGAGCCGATCACGTACGCGGTCGACCCGGGCAGGCGTCCGGCCAAGGCGTATTGGATCGCGGCGCCGACGGTCACGATCTCCTCCAGGGAGGCCTGGAGGCCGAGGGACCACAGCTTGCGGACGTACTCCTCAGGGGAGTGGCGTGCATCGTTGGTGACGAAGGCGATCGAGCGGCCCTCGGCCCGCAGCCCGGCTAAAGCATCCCCGGAGCCGGCGATCAGCTCCTCGCCGACCCAGACGCAGCCGTCCAGGTCGAGCAACACCTGGTCGTAGCGCTGGAGTAGGGGGGAGAGGGGCATTGGTGGGCCGCTGCCGCCGGTACGGGCGGCGTGTCCGCCAAGGCTGAACGCGCTGGGGCGGACACGCGGCGGGACAGGCATTCCAGCAAATCTGAGCCTCTGACCAACGTCCGCAGCCGAAAACCCTCGTCAACCGTCACGGAACCCTGCAAGATCACGTGCAGGGGGCCGGAGTTCCGCCTCTCCGCTCGTACCCCCCGAAACGCCGCGATTAGCGCGTTTCCGACCGGCTCGTGGGCCAATTGCGGAAATGCGCTGTCTTTTTGTTCGGAAATTGCACGGAAACGTGGCACCGGGTATAAAGTCCCCGCGCCACGCTGCCGATGTCTAATTGTTATCGCTGACGACCGCCGTAGGAAGGGAGGTCAGCATGGGTCCCAGGCTTCCGTAGCCGACGAGGGGTTCGCTGTTCCAGCAGCGGACCCCTCTTTCTTTGCTTGGACCGATGCCAGCTAATAATCGGCGGTTTTTTGAAGTTCTTGAGCCCACCTCGACGAAAAGTGGACATTGGTTGAGGAAATCGGTCTCGCGGCCGATTAAGCAGGCGTGGACCAAACGGGCCCAAGCCAGCCGGCGATGCCGCCACCGCGGCCGCTTGGCCCCTGGATGCTCGCGGCATCCGGGTTGCTACTGATCACAGCGCTCGCAATCGCTGCGCTCACGGGGGGATCAGACCGGTGGTCTCTGGGTCCACTGCTCATCATCACCGCCTTCACGCTGGCCAGCGATTTCGCCACCGTGGAGATCAAATCGGCGACGATCCTGGTATCGGGCAGCTTCGTAGGAATTCTTCTCACCGCCGTGCTCCTCGGGGGAGCCCCGGCTGCGGTTGTTGGCGCTCTCACGATCCTCGAATCGTGGCCGCGATCCACCCGGTCGTTCACCTCGCTGCTCCTGAACCTCCTGACGTACGTGACCTATCCGTTGCTGGCGGGCCTCTTCTTTCACGCCCTGCTCCGGATCACAGGCGTAGGGGTCAACAACGTCGAGTACTACCTCGTCATCTTCGCCACCGCCAACGTTGCGCTGGCAATCAACTTCGGACTGACCGCGGCATACGCCTGGCGGCTCTACGGCGGTTCACTTCTCCAGAGGGTCACCGAGGTGTTCATGCCGATGCTCGCCCCGGAGCTCTTTGCCGCCTTGCTCACCATGGCGGCGGTATACATCGCAGTGCACACCGGTACGTTCAGCCTGGCGCTCGTCGGCCTCGTCATAGTGGTCTTCCAGTACCTGACCGGCGAGCTGCTCAAATCGCGACAGCGAAGCAAGGAGCTTCAGCGCATCGCCACCACGGACGAGCTCACCGGCCTGGCCAACCGGGAGCGGTTCAGCGAGGCGATCCAGGAGCGGATCCAATGGGCCGAGGAAGGCGGCGGCCCGTTCGCGGTCATGCTCATGGACCTGGACCGGTTCAAGGAGATCAACGACACCCTCGGACATCACTACGGTGATGTCCTTCTGCGTGACCTGGGGCCGCGTCTGGTGGCCGCCGTGGGCGACGGCGGCTTGGTCGCTCGACTCGGCGGAGATGAGTTCGGGGTCCTGCTCGGACCGGAGGTGCAGGCGCTGTCTGCAGTTGAGCACCAGGTGGGCCGGCTCACTGCAGTCGTCGGCGAGCCCTTCTCTGTCGACGAGCTGTCGCTCGAGGTGGGGGCGAGCATCGGCATCGCCCGCTATCCGCAGGACGGAGAGGACTCCCACGCCCTCCTGCGCTGCGCCGACATCGCCATGTACGCCGCCAAGGAGGCCCAGGCCGATTACAAGGTGTACGCCGCCGAGCAGAACCAGCATTCGATCCGGCGGCTGAGCGTCATCAGTGACATTCGCCATGCCCTGGCCTCCGATCAGATCGTCGTCCACTACCAGCCGATCGTGGATCTCGACGACCTCCGCGTCACCGGTGCGGAGGGACTCGTCCGCTGGCAGCACCCCGAGCATGGCCTCATTCCGCCCGGGGCGTTCGTCCAGACCGTCGAGCAGACCGGCCTGATCGGTCCGCTGACCCGGTATGTACTCGAGCGGTCGATCGCCGAGTGCGCGGCATGGCGCAAGGCCAAGCGAAATCTCTCGGTCGCGGTCAACCTGTCGGTGCGCAACCTGCTCGACCGCGATCTTCCGCGCGAGATCGAGCGCATGCTCGACAGCTACGGACTGCCTGCCGACGCCCTCCAGCTCGAGATCACCGAGAGCATGATCATGAGTGATCCAGATCGTGCGGTCGCCACGGTCACGCGGCTGAGCGGCCTCGGTGTACGGATGTCCGTCGATGACTTCGGGACCGGCTACTCCTCACTGGCCAACCTACGGCGTCTGCCCATCGACGAGCTCAAGATCGACCGGTCCTTCGTCTCGCCGATGCTTCGGGACGAGAGCGACCTGATCATCGTGCGCTCGACGATCAATCTCGGGCACGACCTGGGGCTCAAGGTCATCGCCGAGGGTGTGGAGGACGCTGACACCCTGCAGCGCCTGGCCCTGCTCGGTTGCGACCTGGCCCAGGGCTATCACCTGAGCCGTCCCTTGGCTGCCCCGGACTTCGACCGCTGGCTGCTCGAAGCGGCTCCGCTCCCGCCGACCGTTGCCCTGTCACCGGCGATGGCCGATCGGGGCGACCCACCAGCGCTCGCCGCCTCCGGGGCCTGAGCCTCTAAAACAGCGCGGTCTGCGGATCCTCAGCCGGCGGGGCCAGACACTCGGGTCCGTCGTAGCGCGCATCGTTGACGGCCTGTCCGACTGGGGTGAGCGCGGTCCGATCAGGCGGAAGGCCCGTGAGGATCTCCTCCAGCCGCGGCGGCGAGGTGGCGGTGCTCAGCCACTCGCGCTCGTGCTCAGGGGCGAGGATGATCGGCATCCGGTCGTGCAGATCCGCGATCGCCGCGTTGGCCGGACGAGTGATGATGGTGCAGCTGCGCAACGTTCCACCGTCGGGCCGATGCCAGATCGACCACAGGCCCGCGAAGGCG
The DNA here is from genome assembly GCA_034665145.1 of Solirubrobacteraceae bacterium. GTDB lineage: Bacteria > Actinomycetota > Thermoleophilia > Solirubrobacterales > Solirubrobacteraceae > Palsa-465. The sequence goes on along the minus strand of JAXDGI010000140.1, from coordinate 3,660 downwards.
AACAGCGCCCCGTCGTGTCGCGTGATGTGGAACGGCTGCTTGGGTCCGGGGCCCAGCCGCTGCCACTCGTAGAACCCGTCGGCCACGACCAGGCAGCGGAAGTGCTCAAAGGCCCTCCGGAACGTCGGTCTCTCCCTGACCGTCTCCACGCGTGCGTTGATTGTCTTCAGGCCCGTATCCGCGCCTTTGGACCAGGGCGGGACGAGGCCCCAGCGCAGGCTATCGCCACGCGGGGTGCCCTCGCTATCGGCGGTCACGGCCAGGATGTCGTCGCCCGGTGCAACGTTGAAGCGCTGACGGATCTCGATCGACTCTCCGATCGGAAACCGCTCTCGGATCGCCGTCGGATCGGGAACGGCCAGCGTGTAGCGCCCACACACCGGCCGGTCCGCTCAGCGTGAGCGGGTGGCGGCCTGCTCGGCACGTTTGGCCACCGCGTTTTTCTGCCGGCGTCGTCCGAAGAAGGCCAGCACGGCAATCGCGATCACCACGACGATGAAGCCGTAAAAGATGCCCAGATCCAATGAGACGCCGCCGAAGGGCAGGGCGATGAGATTGACCAGGCCAAAGCCGATCAGGAGGATCGCCACGACGAGGGCGATGACGAGAAGGATCCCGCGGGCACGGGCCAGACCACCAGCGCTCGACGGAGGCGCGATCAGACCCATGACCCGCAGAAGGAAGAGATCGCGCCCGCTCGGGCTCTCGACGCCGAGGCGCTGGGTCGCCTTCTTCAGATCCTCGGCCCGACGCTCGGCCAGGGCCATGGACGCGTCAGCCATGCGGCGCAGCTGCAGGCGCTCCTGGGGACGGGCGGCGGCGATTGCCCGCTGGAAGTGGGCGCGAGCTGCCTTCGCGTCGTAACGCTCCGCGGCGCGGGCGCCAAGAATCGCCTGGGCGGCGGCCTTGAACTTCGTCTCGGCCTCGAGTTCCTCGTTAGAGCGGCTCTCGAGCTGCTGCATGGCGGCCAGCTGGCTGCGCTGCTCGACCCGCATCATTCGCTGCTGCTTGGGCATCGCGAACTGCAGTCTAGTCGTCTGGAGGGCACACAACCGAGGTCCGAAGGATGGTCGTCATCGCGGGCGGATCACGTAGACGCGCTGAGCGGTGAGAAGGCGCCCCGGATCGCCGGCGCTGGCCGGCGGTCGCCGGTAGACGTCGATATGGCGGCCGGTGACAGCGCCTCCGGTGTCTTGCGCGACAAACCAGCCGCCGTGGCCGTCGTGGCGATAGGCCGGCACGTAGACACGACTGCCCAGGGGAATCACCTTGGGATCCACGGCCAGTGATTGGTCGTAGTGCAGGGGCAGCGCCGGGCCGGACGCGAACGTGACCCCCGGCAGGTTCACATAACGCCGGCCACGACCTACCGACCACCCACCGACGGCCAGGGGGAAGGTGACCGCGCCCTGCGTGTTGCGCCAGTAGCCGCCGGCGCGCCAGAACGGCGACCCGCCCGTCCAGCCGTCGGCCGGCGACGTGCCCCGTCCGGCGGCTGTAACCCAGCCGCCGGAGCCCAAGGAGGCGATGTGGTACATGCGACCGTCCAGCCCGATGCCCTGGCCCTGCATCGAGACGCCGGTGGCCGAGTACAGCCAGTCGACGCGATGCGGGCTCGCCAATCCCGGTGCGACCACCGAGCGCCCGATGAACCACGCCTCGGGGGACGGCCAGTACTCGGTGACGGCAACCCCGCGCAGCCATCGTCCGCGACTACGCCGACTCGGCGGCGGCGGGATCTTGGCGTGGCGGGCGGCGGTCGGGACCAGGCCACCGCTCATCAAGGGCGCGCCGCCCGTGATCGGCGTCGGGCTGGCCGCGGCGGCCGCCGCGAAGGTGGTGAGGGCCAGCGCGGCCAACACGGTCAGCGCGGCGAGCAGGCGAGTGCGGGGCGTCGGGGCCAAACGGTGGGTGGGTCGGGCCGGGATCCGTTCCGCGGCGCGGGTAGCGTAGCGGCGAGCCCTCCCGGAACCCGGGCGCGCCATTCTGACCAGGCTGCGGTCGCGGCGCCGCTGGCCATCGTCGCCACCGTTGGCGAGAATGGAGCCGATGCTCACTCCCGATCTCCTCGCCTTCGTCCGGTCGTCGCTGCCGGAGCCGCCGGCCAGGGTTCTCGAGATCGGAGCCGGGAAGGGCGAGCTCGCCCTCGCGCTGGAGACGGCCGGCTACGCGGTGACGGCCATCGATCCCGCCGCCGAAGCGGGCAGTCATGTGCAACAGCGCTCGCTCTTGGAGGCCACCGGCGCCTACGACGCTGCGGTGGCGGTGGTGTCGCTGCACCACGTCGATCCGCTCGAGGAATCGTGTGCGCATCTGGCGACCCTGCTCCCGTCGGGCGGGAGCTTGGTTATCGATGAGCTCGACATCGACCGCTACGACGAGCGCGCGGTGTCGTGGTGGCTTGGGCAGCGCCAGGCTCTCGGGCGCGACGCGCACGGGCGCGACGCGCACCAGATCCTCGAAGAGCTACGCCATCACATTCATCCGCTGAGCCGGATCACCGCGGCGTTGCGAGGTGCCTTCGATCTCGGGCCACCGACGCGCGGTCCGTATCTGCATCGCTGGGAACTGCGACCGTCTCTGTACGAGGTTGAGGTCGACCTCATCGCCGAGGGGCTGCTGCCGGCGGTCGGAACGCGACAGGTGGCGATCCGCAGGTGAGAGCCGCGGCGCGGGGCGCCGCCGTTTCTGAGCTCGCTTTGGCAAGCGAATCCTCTCACCGGTAGACATAAGCCCGATTATCGAGCATTAACAGTGGCTATTTACGGCTGTTTTGCTCCTCTCCTCACGCCGTCAGGCCCCTTGTGCCCGTGCGAGACGGCGGGCGCGACGGGCCGAGTTGCGGTCGGCAGCCGGGCCAAGCCGGGAAAACACGATCTGGGTCGATCGGCGTTTCCACAGAATGCCTGCTGAGCGCCAGGTCTGGAGAAAACTCGAGCCGGGCGTTCGCCTTTCCCCGTTTTGGTGCTGCCCATTGTCTGCCGAACACGTGTCCAGGCCCTCTGTCGGCTCACTCCAGTTCCCTCCACCCGCCGCCGAGTTATGGAAAGCCATGCCCGATCACGTCGAGCTGACCTTCGCTGAACGCCGCGCCGCCGAGGCCGATGCCGCCGCGGAGCGTGCCCGCCGCGAGCGCCGGCGCGCGCATCGGATCGCGCGCAGCCGCCAGAACCAGAGCCTGATCGCGCGTGTCCTACGCCGCCTTGGGCTGGTCCACTGACGAGCTTGGCCCGCGCAATGGCCCTCGTTACAGCACCCCCCAGCGTCCAGGCCCGGGTCACGAAGCACTTCCGATTCCCAGCTAAACCGAGACAGACCACTAGCCGGTGGCGAACAGTCCGAGGTCGTCCATGGTCACGGTGCCTGCGTTCTGGAGCCCCAGGCCTACGGAGAGGTTGGTGACGCCGGCCGGGATCGCCGGCGTCGTCCAGCTCACCAGCGTCCAACCCGCCGCGCTGGCGAAGATCGGCGATTGGGTCCAGTAGACCCACCCGGTGTTGTTTCGGTAGTAGGCGAAGAACCGGGGCGCCGCGGTTCCGGTCGGCACCTTGTACCAGCCCGTCACGGTGTAGGTATGACCCGGGTTGACCGCCGGGGCGCACGCGCCGGTGTCCTGAGCGCTGACCAGCTTGCGGTCGCCAGTCGTGAAGGCGGAGATGT
>JAXDGI010000139.1:0-3882 GCA_034665145.1 Solirubrobacteraceae bacterium | reverse complement strand
AACCACCTGCAGCATCTGTCGAGCTGGAAGAACACCGCCGTGGTCATCGCCTACGACGACAGCGACGGCTGGTATGACCACCAGATGAGCCCCACCCTGACACAGTCCCAGGCGCCGGTTGACGCGCTGACCGGGACGGGCCTGTGTGGCACCAATCCACCGCCGTCGGGTCAGCCGGCTCGGTGCGGATACGGTCCGCGTCAGCCCTTGCTGGTCATCTCGCCGTTCAGCCGCCGCAACTTCGTCGACGGCACGACGACGAGCCAGAGTTCGGTGGTGCGGTTCATCGAGGACAACTGGATGTCCGGCCAGCGGATCGGCGGCGGGTCCAACGACGCAGGCGCGGGGACGCTCGGAAACATGCTGAACTTCGATCAGCAGAAAAACCGGCGGCTGTTCCTGGATCCGAGCACCGGTCAGGCGGCCTCGGGGCACTCGGAGCGGCGTCCCCGGCGCTGACCGTCTCTCGGCTGCGGGTCACCCGTGGCTGGGCGCAGATAGAAGCAGAACGAGCGGGCCTCTACGACCCGCTCGTTCTGCTGATCGCGCTCCCCCTGACTTCATACGAGCCCCAGGACTTACGTGTTAGGCCTGGCGGGCAAAACACTCCCGGCCTCCAAGGAGACCGAGTAGGGAGCGGTCACCGTTCAGGCTATCGCGCCGGCTCGGCGACCGCCTCGGCCAGCAGCTCATCGGCGAGGCTCCGCAGGTCGGCGTCCAGGTGGCCGCAGAGCGCGTCGCGCAGGATTGCCCGCAGATGCTCAGACAGTTCTTCCACGAGCGCATCGACTCCAGCCCCCGCCGGGGCGATCCCGGTGATGACGGCGTGCTCGAGCGAGATCGCCCGCGCCGTGCGCTCGGCCATCCCCGCTCGATCCTCCGGTCGGGCGCAGATGACCGCCAGTCGCTGGGCGAGGCGGCCGCTCGAGGGCCCCTCGGGCTCGAGCAGGGCCCGAAGGGCCATGAGGTAGTCGCTGAGCGCCTCAAACGGCGCCAGGCGCTCGCAGCCCATCTCAAAGCGCGAGAGGGCCCAGGCCAGCTCGCCACCACCGGGCAGGCGCCGGGTGACCAGGTCATAGAAGGCCCGCAATTCCTCCTCCTGGCCGGCCCCGACGAGGGTGAGAAACCGTGGACGGCCGTTGGCGCCGATCGGCACCGGACGCCAGCTGCCGGCCTCGGTACGCGCCCACGCCACTGGCCCGATCGCATAGCCGCCTCGGGCGAACAGGCGCAGCGCGGTGAGGATGCGGCGAAACCGCGTCCGCGCCACCGATACCGGGGGGCGGGCCGAACGTTCCTGGTCGACCGACAGCAGGGCGAGAACGTTGGGCTCCTCGCCCTCGCCCCACACCGCGTCGGCGGGCGCCTCGGCTACGAGATCGCCCCGGATCAGAGACAGACCGTCGCCCAGCGTCAGCTCGGGGGTGTTCGGGTCGAGGGCGACCCCGAGCAGCGGGGCGAGGACGGTGACCGTGCAATGGCCCTCGTACAGCGCGCGCTCGAGATCGGAATAGGCGGCCTCGAAATGCGCCGGCTCAAAGCCGAAATCACTGCGACCGGCAAAGACGCGGCCCAGGAACGTGACGAGGGCCGCCCGAGCCCGGGGCCGGGGGTCGGCCGGAATCCGGGCGTTCCCCTGCTCCTGCAGGTAGTCGGGCAGAGCATCCGAGGCCGCCAGCCGGGACTCCGCCGCCTCCCAGCTGGGCAGGACGCTCAGCGTGGCGACATGCTGCTCGATGAACAGGCCGGTCAGCGGCCGGTAGCAGTACAGGGAGGGCCGCCCCCCACCGCGTTCCTCATCGAGCTCGAAGGGCATCTCGGCCCCCGCCGACAGCGTGGCCGAGAGCCGGCTCGAGGCGTCCACGGTGAGGGCCTCGAGTTGGTGATGCAAGGCGGCATTGCGCACGGCCGCGAATTCTTCGCCGCCCGCGTGGATCCTGCTGGGGCAGCGCGGCTTGCAACCGCGCTTCGGCCGCCGCGGTGAGGATCGCGCGAGCGGGCCGCCTCAGATCGGGCTTAGACGCCGCCCTCGATCTCGCTCAGATGGGCGATGTTCGCGCTGTCTGACGGCTCGGCGCTGGCGGCCCCGGCAAACCAGGCGTCGAGGATCTCGGCCAGCTCGGCCTCGGACGTGGAGCGCAGGCTGAGGGCGAGCACGTTGGCGTCGTTCCAGCGCCGGGCCCCGCTCGCGGTTCCGGCGTCCCGGCACAGGGCAGCACGGATTCCCGGGACCTTGTTGGCCGCGATGGACGCGCCGGTGCCTGTCCAGCAGGCGACAACGGCCTGCTCGGCACGGCCTTCGGTCACATCGCGAGCCGCGCTTTCACTGGCCCACGCCCAGTCGCCGCGCTCGCCGGCCACGTAGGCACCGTGCAGAACCAACTCGTGGCCTCGAGCCCGCAGCTGCTCGACCAGTGCCGCCGCGACGCCGGTCAACTCGTCGGCGGCGACGGCGATGTTCATGCCGGAGTCCTCAGACGAAATAGAAACGCATGCCGCGGCCTCAGGCGAGGGCGGGGATCGGCTCTGAGCCGGCCTCGGTCGCCTCAGGCGGGCAATCGACGCCCAGCCACTGGCGGCCGTAGGTGCGCATGTCCTCGATGAGCGGAACGAGGGCGCGGCCCTTGTCGGTCAGCACGTACTCGACGCGCGGGGGCACTTCGGGGAAGGTCTGCCGCTCGACGATCGCCTCCTCCTCGAGGGCCCGTAGGCGCAGCGAGAGCGTCCGCGGGCTGATGCCCTCCAGCGAGCGCTCGAGCTCGCAGAAACGCGAGCGTCCTTCGACGAGGTCGCGAATGATCAGCAGCGTCCACTTCCCGCAAACGATCTCGGCCGTCCGGCAGACCGGACACGTGTCTCTATCCACCATCTCTTTTACCGATTCTAGCGCAATGCTTCACCAACTGAAGTGAGGCGATGGCGCCGCACAGCACTCATCGGGCCGCTGGCCGCAGCCGGGAAGGCTATGTCGCTGGGACCTGGAGCTGGCGCTGGAGCTGGAGCGGGGCTAGGCGACGTCGCGCAGCTTCTGCGCCTCAGCCAGCGACTGCAGCTTCTTGAGCGACTGGTTCTCGATCTGGCGGATCCGCTCGCGCGTGACGTTGAACGTCCGGCCGACCTCATCCAGCGTGCGCGGATGCTCGCCGCCCAATCCGTAGCGGAGCTCGAGCACGCGTCGCTCGCGATAGCTGAGGTTCTCCAGCGCTTCGCGCAGGGCCTCCTTGGTGAGGATCTCCGCGGCGCGCTCGTACGGGGATTCCGCCCGCTCGTCGGCGATGAACTGACCGAACTCGGACTCCTCCTCGTCGCCGACCGGCTTCTCGAGCGAGACCGGGGCCTGAGCTGAGCGCTTGATCGACTCCACTTCGTCGGGCTCGATGCCGGTGACCTCGGCAATCTCCTCTGCCGTGGGCTCGCGCCCCAGCTCGGTGACGAGCTTGCGCTCAGCCCGGCCGATCTTGTTGAGCTTCTCGACGACATGGACCGGGATGCGGATCGTCCGCGCCTTGTCGGCCAGTGCACGGGCAATCGCCTGGCGGATCCACCACGTGGCGTAGGTGGAGAACTTGAAGCCCTTGCGGTAATCGAACTTCTCGGCCGCGCGGACCAGGCCCAGCGTGCCCTCCTGAATCAGATCGAGGAAGGGCAGCCCCTGGTTGCGGTAGTTCTTGGCGATCGACACGACCAGACGGAGGTTGGACTCGACCATCTTCTGCTTGGCGTCCAGATCGCCGCGCTCGATGCGCTTGGCGAGGTCGACCTCTTCCTGGGCGGTGAGCAGACGGACCTTGCCGATGTCCTTGAGGAACAGCTGCAGCGAGTCAGTCGTCATGTCCGGCTTGAGATCAATCGCGGTCTTCGCCTTGCGGCGGCCACGCTTGT
>JAXDGI010000138.1:0-7741 GCA_034665145.1 Solirubrobacteraceae bacterium | reverse complement strand
GGACGGCTCGCCGGACAGACTGCTCCAATGTCGCCCGTACAGCCACGAGGTCGAAGCTGCTGCTCTTCACGTCGGCCGGTCCAAAGGGAAAGTGCGGGAACCGGCCCGGGCTGACGGAACGGTTGCTCGTCCTGCGTGAAACGAGAAGTGTCAACGTGGGCCGCGGAGACGGCGTCTCGCGCGCCCGCGCCGTCGTCCGGCGGCCACCCGGTCGGGGATCAGCGGTCGCTGACCGGGGTGGCCGCGGCCCGCGCGGTGGCGAGCGCCGTGGCGAGCTGACCGAGCGCGTTCTTCGACAGCGGGGCGCCAAGATAGTTGGCAAGCTCCTGGTCGAAAATCGCTCCCGCGGTTTCCAGCAGCTCGCGACCGGTCGGGGTGAGCTCGAGGATCGAGGAGCGGCGGTCGGTGGGGTTGGGGTGCCGGACGCATCGACCGGCGGCCTGGAGTCGGTCGATGGCCTGGCTGGCTCCGCCGACCGTGATTGCGACCGCGCGTGCGATGTCCTGCACGCGACATGACGGGGTCGAGGCGATGACCAGCATCGCGTTCAGGCTGCCAAGGCTGACGTTGCACTCCTGGAGCAGCCGCGCGTCGATGGCGTTCCAGAGGATCGTCTCGAATCTCACGAGATCGTCGAATACCTGTCGCAGGTCGGTCACGCAGAGGCCCTCGTAGATAGTCTAGCTTAGGGCTACATATCTTAGTGCTAATGTACTTGCTCCCATCGCGTTCACCCCGACAGGAGCACACCATGAGCACAAAACAGCGTGAGACCGTGGAGCAGACGCTGCGCGACGCCCCCTTCGACCTCGGCGGCGACGTCGCCACCCAGCGCCCCCTACTCGAGCAGATGCTGACCGGCCATCCGCTAGCGCCCGACGTCCACACGAGCGCGGAGCAGCTTGGTGGAGTCCCGGTGATCTTCGTCGCGGTCGCCGGTACCGAGGCAAGGGGCGTCATCCTCCACCTGCACGGCGGCGGGTTCGCCCTCGGCTCGGCGAGCAGCTCCGTCGGCTTCGTCTCCGACCTCGCTCGCAAGGCGGGGATGAGCGCAGTCTCCGTCGACTATCGGCTGGCGCCCGAGCACCCCTACCCGGCCGCGCTCGACGACGCGACCGCCGCCTACCGGGCATTGCTGGAGCGCGAGGCAGGGCCTGAGCGGATCGTCGTCTCGGGAGAGTCTGCCGGCGGTAACCTCGCCCTCGAGCTGCTCATCGCCGCCAAGCAACGCGGACTGCCGATGCCGGCGGCGGCGGCGTTGTTCTCGCCGATGACCGACCTGACCGCCACCGGCGAGAGCTTCACCACGAAAGCCGGGGTCGACCCCAACATCACTGCGGCTGCCATCAAGACCCGGGCGGGCGACTATCTCAACGCCACCGGCACCGACCCGGCCGACCCGTCGGTCAGCCCGATCTTCGCCGATCTCGCTGGCCTGCCTCCTCTGCTCGTGCAGGCCGGCTCCCACGAGGTGCTACTCGACGACGCCACTCGATTGGCCACCCGAGCAGCCGCCCACGACGTCGCCGTCATCCTCGACATCACCCCTGAGGTCGGTCACGTCTTTCAAGCCTTCTCGGCCATCCTCGACGAAGGTGACCAGGCCCTCACCCGCGCCGGCGCCTTCCTTCGGTCGCACACCTCCTCCGCGCCGGAGTGACCGGCGCGGATGCGCTGCCCCTACGGCCGTTGCCGACTGAGCAGATCGTCAGTCGGCGCGGACCTGACCTTCCCGGATCCCCTCTCGCCCCGTGACGGGGCTCCCGGGTCTTGCTTCTGCTTCATCGGCGAGCCAGCTGTCTGCGATTAGCTGCTGCCTAGTGCGTTCCGGAGAGCTGAAGCGGAAGCGGAAGCGGGTCGGCCGAGTCCGGCGGCGTCTGCTGGCTCCCAGAAGATCAGTCCTTCGTCGTCCCAAGCTCCGATCACGACGGCCACGGCCTTCTCCGCGAGGTAGGCAAGCTCCGCGCGCGTGATGGTGCTGCGGTCGTCGGGGACGTCGGGGACGTCGGGGACGTCGGGGACGTCGGTGAGTATCGCCACTTCTGGATTCCACACCGCACCAGCGAATAGCTCGTCAACGATCTCTTGGGACGGAAGTTGGCGATAGTCGATGACGCTTTCCCCGCAGAAAAAGACGGGTTGGGTAAGGCGCGCCACGTACGGGTCGGTGGGCCCTCCCAGCGCGCTCTCGGCACAGAGCAGCAGTGGGCCGGCATCGCACTTTGTCTCAAGCCACTCCCGCACCAGACCGCGCGAGGCCGGATCGCGTTTTGGCACGAGGCCACCGGCCTCGAACGCGGTCAGGGGCGCGGCGCGAGCCGCAGCGAGCGGCACGGGCACAAACGACCAGACGCTCGCAGTCTGCAGATCATGGTTGGCGATCAGCAACGGGCCGAGCTGCTTTCCGAACTCGCCGTTCATCGCCAGGTAGGACCCGAAGTATTCAAGACCCTCAGGACCGAGGTCTTGGCGCACGAGCATCAACGCATCCTCTCATCCATCTGTCGCCCTCGTCGTTCCTGACGGCTTCCGCTTCGTCGCCCATAGGGCAACCAAGCCCCCAGGCTCTGCTCGACCCGCAGCCCATGCAGACAAGCACTCTCGCGGCCGGGTTACCGAGTTGTCTGCGTCACCCCAAGACGGCTCCATGGACGAGCTGGCGCTCAGCCGCCGCGGCGAACCGGCGGGGTTCAGCACGAGCCTTCAGCCCGACGGGCGAGCCACGCAGCATCCGAAGATCTGATCTTGGTGATGGTGCTCTCGCTCTGCGATGAAAGATCCAGTTGACAGGATGACTTGAACGTAGAACCGGGCAGGCTTTCCGGCGAGCGTGATGTTGCAGGAGAAGAACACGCTCTTGGCACCGCCGATACTCGCCTGCGCCTGCTCGCTGGCGGTAGGCGCTCGACACGACGCAGCCGTCGGGCGCGGAGAGCTCGACTGGTTCAAAATCGCGCGCTCCACACCGCCCGGGGTGACTTTGGCCTCCGCAGTGGACCGCGATTGAGAGGTCGACGAGGTAGGCGAGCCCCTTGTGCTCGACGATGAAGGACCCGGATGGCGACGTGAGCCGGCTGTGAGCGCGATTGCCACGACGAGGATCGCGACCGCCGCGCCGGCCAGCGCGACGACGCTGCTGGCTGCGGGGAGTGAAAGGCGCCGACGCCGCGAACTGGGGCGTGGACCAGGCCAGTCGGCCGGACCGTCACCTACATCTTCGGCCGCCTCGGCGAGCACCCGGCGGAGGCGATCCTCGAGGTCCTGGTGTGCGCTGGTCATGTCTGCACCTCCGAGCGAAGGCGATTCAGGGCGCGTGAAGCGAGCGACTTAACCGTTCCGGGCCGGCACTCGAGCGCAGCGGCGATCTCCTGCTCTGACCACCCTCCCCAGTATCGAGCGACGATCACGACGCGCTGGCGGTACGGGAGCTCTGCGATTGCCTCAAGCAGCTCGACGTCGCTGTCATTGCCGGTGGCCGATCGCTGCGCATGCACCGCACGTTCCCGCTGTCGGCGCTCATCACGCTGACGCGATTTCGCCGTATTGACCACGGCTCGACGCAGATACGCCGACGGCGACTCAATTCGCTCATACGCGCGGAACACGCCCGTCATCGCGTCCTGCACCACGTCCTCAGCACCAACTCGAGACCCGGTCAGCAGCCGCGCCACCCGCAACGAATCGGCACGCTCGCGACGATAGAAGTCCGCAAAGCACTCGCGGCCATCCGTTGAAGCAGGCAGGCTCGGGCTCCTGTTCGTCTCCCTCACACCCATAAGACTCCCGAGTCCCCCGTTAGGTTCCATCAAACGCTGAGAACAGTCAACTCCCCGGCACGTCACCAGCCCCGGGGCTACTGGTGACGTGCCGGGCTCGCCCCCCGTGACCGAGTTGCAGACGCTCGGCGGCAACTTGAGCAGCCTTCTGCTTGGTCGCCGACCCAGCCGTGCTGGACCGGCTGCTGCTACGCCGCCACGACAAGTTGAAGCGGCAGTCCGCGGCGCCGACCCCGAGACCGGCGAGACGGCTCAGTCTTGGTGGCAGCTGACCCGCAGCAGCAGCGGGGATGCCGGGCCTGGACCCTGCCCCCGGCTCAGTCACCGTCGGATTGTCGGGACAGCTTTCGTTTGTAGTCGCGGCGGATTCTCCACAGATCGCCAGCGATCTCGCCCAAGGAGGCGCCGTCGCGACTCACGTCAGATGGCGCGGCGATCTGGACGTCAGAACCAAAATGCCATAGCTCCGTGAGCTCCCATGGCTGGGGGAGCTGCGCCCCGTCGGTGCTGGGTGGGCCGTTGCCCGCGAGACTCGCGAAGCTGCGCACCAGGCCTCCTCGTCTGCGCTTTCCGAACTTCGGCGTCCACGCGATCCTTCGGACGAGCCCGTCAGCGTCGACGCAGACCTCGGCGAACACCTCTCTCCACTCGTCGTCGGGCTTAGGCGCATCCACGAGCTGGATGTCGGCGCTGCCGGCAGCCTCGCCCGGGCGAGCGACGCCGAGATAGCACTCGCACTGCGTCCCGCGCACTTCGCGGTGCCCGATGTGCCGGGCGACGCTCACACCGAGGATCGCTTCCAGCGGCCATAGAGCGAGGCGCGGGGTGTACAAAGGCAGATCGCTCCAATCTGTCCACCTACCGTCGTCGCCGTAATAACGAGTCCTGCCGATCTCGATGCTCTCACCGCCTTGCTGCGGACCCGGTTCGGGCGCGGGGTCGTCGGCGGCCAGCCATGGCCAGCGGCGCGCGACCGCGCTCTCAACCTTCCATACCGGCGAGTCGTCCGAAAAGAACGAACGCACCCGGGCAGACCGCGCGCCCGGGTCTGCCACCCCGATCTTCCACGACCAGATGACGGTTGAGCCGCCCGGAACGTCAAAGGCGATAGCTCGATATACCCGGACACCGCGCGCGGCCAACGCGGCACGGGCCGCCGCACGCACCACGTCAACGTCGTTAGCAGCGACTGTCACGGTCAGTTCTCGGGGGTGGCGAAGCCTCGTCCACCCGCCGATTCTCGGTGCTGGGCAACAAACCTTCAACCCACTGCCGGCGTCAATCGATCAAGGGACGTCAATACCGGCACCCGGACCAAATGGCCCCAAGTCACCTTCGGCATTGGGCTGGGGATACCAATCTGACGGGCGCTTGTTCCACCGATCGATAAGGGAAAGCCAGCCGCTCCGCATTACGCTCCTGCTCTGTCGCCAACTGAGCACTGCTAGTCGGACTGCTGTTCTCAGATTGCAGCTTTCAGAGCAGAAGTCGAGCTGCCAGTTCAGCGCCGGCTTCGGCGACGAACGGCGCCGGCATGCGATCCTTCGGGCCCGAGTTGGTCCTGGAAATCGTCATCTCTGCGGTTGGCCTGATCCTCGTTCTCGCGAGTCGCCGCCTCGCCTCGGTGATGAACGAGCTGAGCGCCGAGCAGACTCGGTATTCGAGCCTGTTATCTCAGGATGCGATCGATCGTCTGCGCGAGATGTACCGCTCGCCAGCGAGCGACGCCCTGGTGACATGGGTCGTGCGGGTGTCTGGGCTGCTGTTTATCGCGGGCGGCGTCGCCGCGATCATCCAACACCTCTGACGCAACAGCGCCGCATCGCGCCCGACAGGCCGCGTCGCGGCCCCTTCTCCGGGGACCGCGCCGCGGCGGTAGGTTCTCCGAGGTGAGTATCCGCGAAGCCCAGCGAGTTCTGGTGGCGCGGTTTATCGAGCAGACGGCCGGAGCGATGAGCAGCCTGGGCTGGATGGTGGAACCCGGGCCGCCGGCAGATCCAGGATCGATGTTCCTAGGGACCTTTCGTCGGGCCATCGCCGAGCACTTCGCCGCCACCGTGGAGTTCACGCTCGAGAGCAGCCTGACCGGTGGCTTTATCGGTATGCGCCGCCTCGAGCGGCCTCGGCTCACGATCGGGGGTGAGATCGGCGTGCGCCACATCCCGACCGAGCAACTCATCCGCCAGCTGAAGCTCAGCAGCGAAGTCGACATCACACTCGACCTGGCCGATGTCTTTGCCGAGACCGGCCAGCAGCTGCCAGTCGTGCGCGACGACGTGAGCGCCGACCGGGCCTCAGCGACCCTCGTTGCCGCCGCGGCCCCGCACGCTGTGGCCTTCGCCCACGCGCACTCAAACGTCGAGGCGATGCTCAGCTTCATACTCGCCGGCGCCGCCAACCGCGACGAGATGTTCGAGTGTGAGTTTGTCCCCGCACTGTTAGCTGGCAGCGGTCGCCTGCACGAGGCGCGCCAGGCGGTCGCGCGCTACCGGCAGCGGCCAAAGCGAGACGCCGACGAAAAGGCCATGTATGACCGCTTCACAGACCAGCTGCTCCACTGGCTCGATGACCAAGAAAGCGTGATCTAGCGCGACCCCGACCAGATCCCCAGCGGCTCGTTCTTTAAAGCTCGCTCGACGGGAGACCGCCAAAGCGATGATGCGCCCGCGCCCCGCTGCCCCTTCGTCGCCATCTGAGGAGTCCCGATGGAGACTCCCGCTTCGTCTGCCCGAGGGACGGGAACAGAAGCCAGCGCGAGCTCCGACCGGAGGACGAGGAGCGCGGTCGGGCCGCCCCTCGTAGCGCTCCGTCGAGGCTGCTTCGCCGGCAGCGTTTCAGTACAGGGCAACCGCGGAGGTAGCCCGCGTGTCGCCCTGGATTTCTGCGGTGTCTGGTGTAAGCAGGCGACGGGTACAAGCGCTGTGGTGGCGTCTCGGGTTCGTCAACTGCGTAAGCGAAAGCCGCGTCCCCGGCCTCGAGCGAGCACGTGGACGATTCGCTATGCCATCACTGCGCAGATCGCCGTCCTCGTGGCGGCCCTGATCCTTGGTCTGGCGTTCCTGGGCCACCGGTACCTCACGATGGGCATTGGCGTCCTGCTGCTCGACGCGTTCATGCTCGTGACGCTGGCGCCGTTGTACCGCCAGCATCGTCTTCGCGTTCGGGATCTCGGGCTGCGGACCACGGCGCCGGCGCGAGCCGTGGGACTGGTCGCGATCGCCTTCCTCGCGGTCGCGATTACGAACGCGCTCTGGCTGCACGGGGTCCTGGACAAACCCGCCCAGTCGCTGGGGATCACCCTGCACGCTGGGACGATCGACACGATCCTGATCGGCGCCGGGCTGACGGTGTCAGCGCCGGTCATCGAGGAAATCTTCTTTCGCGGCCTGCTCTATCGCGTGCTGCGCAATCGCATGAGCATCATCCCGGCCGCGGTCATAGCCGGGTTTGTCTTCGGGGCCGTCCACGGCATGGCCTATCCCCTCAACACCCTTCCACCGCGAATGGTGTTCGGGGTGATCGCGTGCCTGCTGTATGAGCGCACCGGCTCCCTATACCCCTCCATGGCGCTTCACGGACTCATCGATGGCAGTGCATTCGAAGCCGCGGTCAGCCGCCAGGTCGGGATCGCCTACGCCGCGTATGGCGCTCTCGGTCTCATCCTCCTGCTGTATGCCGGCATCCGGCACTTCTATCTCGACCCTCGATCCCAGCGTCCCGAGTGGGAGACCGCACCCCGCATCACCGCCCCTGATCAAGAACACGACCGGCCGTTGACCCTTCCACCAAGCCGAGCCTTATAGCCCGAGGCGCGCCCCCGTCAGCGACCCCGGCTTCTCCTTTGTCGCCAACCGAGGGCTGATTGGCGGAGTGCCGCTTCAGGTCGCCGCGGGCTCAACGCAGAAGTGAAGGACAGCCGCCGCTTCTCGTGAGGCGGATGTAGGTGCGTGAAAGCAGCGGCGGAC
>JAXDGI010000137.1:0-17989 GCA_034665145.1 Solirubrobacteraceae bacterium | reverse complement strand
GCGACTGAGTGTGCTGGGCAGTACGGGCCGCCTTGCTAGGGGCGTGGACGGACTTCCTTAATTCAATTCAGGAGGTTCGACATGGACGCAACACCCACTCAGCTCATCACGAGCGCTCTACACGTTGCCCCACATCCCGACGGTGGCTGGATCGTCGAGGACGACCAGCGCCGGATCGCGCCGGATCGCTACGCCGATCTACAAGAGGCCGTGGACGAGGCAGAGGTTTACGCAGCGGCGAGGACAGGATGGCGCGCGATCGTCCACGATCAGACCAATCCGGCCGTTGGAGAGGCCGCGGCTTGAGGGTCCCGATGCGCTCGAGACTGCCATCTCGTTCGTGGCTGGCACGCGGAGATCTTGCTGATTCCGATGTCTGAGGACCGGGTCCTCATCGTCCCCTACCGGGACGGCCCATATTTGGTTCGTGGCCCCGTGATCCTCCGTGATCAGGATGGACGAGCGATCGAGACGGCGCGCCGTCCGGTGGCGCTCTGTCGTTGCGGCAAGTCGCGGATGCGGCCCTTCTGTGACGGCACTCATCGCCTCGTCGGCTTCGACGCGCCTTCGCACGCAGAGCGACCGTTCGGCGAGGGGCAGGCGATATCCGAGCCACTACCTGGACGGCCGATCGCGGCCGGAAAGCGTTCCAGTCGCCATCTGCACCCTGATCTCGGCGCCACGAGCAACGGATCAGGATCCGAGCGCTCGCGGCAGCCACCGGCGATGGCAGCCTCGGCCAGGCTGATCGCCGCGCGTGATGAGCTCGGGAGAGCCCAAGAACGCCTTGCCGGCTGGCTCGAGAAGGGCTCCCGCAGTGCGCGCGAGCAGTTCGCGATGAGCTCGGCCGAAGAGTTGATCAACGGCGCGTGGCTGTTGCTCGGCGACGCGGATGGGCAAACGGAGATAACGCAGCCTGCAGCACGGGGGCGTCTCAGCGTCCGATCGCCGTGCTCGTGCTTGGTCCGCGGGGCGCTCGAGGCGGTGTCCTCGGCGGCCTCTGGCAATGAGGACTTATCTCGGGTGTCGGGCGAGCTCCAAGCGGTGCTGTCCCTGCTTGCGCCCGAGATGGGGTTGTCATGACTTCGATGGAAACGCTCGGTTCCGGTAGGCGAATCACCCTCCCCGAGGTGCGTGGACCCTGGACGGAGGCGTTGTTCGCGTTGCTCAGCTGCCCGAGCCCTGAGCTCATCCACTCGGCGGAGCTGCCGGCGGCTGGCGATGCGCTCGAGAATGATGATCTTCAGATGGCTCTCTATCTGTGTTACGAGCTGCACTATGCGGCCCTCGACGGCGTCGACGATCGGATGGAGTGGAGCCCGGTCGTGTTGATGTTCCGCGCAGCCCTCGAGCGTGAGTTCGAAGCTGCGTTGCGGGAGCTCGTTCCAGATCACCGGCCGCAGTGCAGCAAAGTGGGCGAAGAGCTGCAGCGGCTCGTACGCGAGGATGACGGGCCGCCGCTGTCCCGTTACGTAGAAACGCAGGCCAGCTTGGACGAGGTGCTCGAGCATGTCGTGCATCGATCGGCCTATCAGCTCAAGGAGGCCGATCCGCACTCATGGGCGATCCCCAGGCTCACCGGCGGGCCCAAGGCTGCGCTTGTCGAGATTCAGGCAGACGAATACGGAGGCGGGAGCCCCGAACGGATCCATGCCGTCCTCTTCGAGAACACGATGCGCGCGCTCGGCCTAGATGCGCGCTACGGCGCCTATTTGGACGTGCTACCGGGGATAACGCTCGCGACTGTCAATCTGATGTCGTGGTTTGGTCTGCACCGGCGCCTGCGGGGAGCTACCGTCGGCCACCTCGCCGTGTTCGAGATGACCTCGTCGATTCCCAACCGACGCTACGGCAACGGTCTTCGGAGACTCGGGTTCGACGATCAGGCGACCGGGTTCTATGACGAACACGTCGAGGCTGATGCCGTGCACGAGAGCATTGCCGCCTGGGACCTCGCACACGGACTTGCCGTTGCCGAGCCCGAACTCGCCCCTGACATTCTGTTCGGAGCCAGAGCGCTGCTGGCCCTCGAAGGGCGGTGGGCCGAACACCTGCTGTGGTCGTGGAAGCACAACCGGACCTCGTTGACTCGCCCGCTGGAGCTCGCCACCGCGCGTGAGCACCGGTACTGATTTTTCCTACGTCCTCCCGGTTCGCTGGTTAGCTTGCCAGGACGAGACGCGCGAAGCCCTGGGTGAGTACCTCGATCAGCTCGTCGACTGGTGCGATGACGTGATCGTCATCGACGGATCACCGCGGGACATTTGGGCTGCCAACGCGAGCCGGTGGAGCAAGGCCGTAACCCACGTGGCGCCGGATCCTGCCCGCCGCTGCCTCATGGGGAAGGTCTCCGGCGTGTTGACCGGAATCGAGCGGGCCCGCCACGACCGAGTCGTGCTTGCCGACGACGATGTCCGGTATGACCGCGGCACCCTCCAGCGAGTAGCGGCGGCGCTCGAGCACCACGACCTCGTCCGACCCCAGAACTTCTTCTCGCCGCTGCCCTGGCATGCCCTATGGGACACATCGCGGATCCTGCTCAACCGAGCTACCGGGGCGGACTTTCCGGGAACACTCGGCGTGCGACGCTCGACCGTGCTCGCGATGGGAGGGTATGACGGCGACGTGATGTTCGAGAACCTCGAGCTGATCCGCACCGTCGAAGCTCATGGCGGTCGCCTTGCCTCGCCGCTGGATCTCTTCGTCAGGCGGCTGCCCCCGACACCCGCTCACTTCTGGGGTCAGCGAACCAGGCAGGCTTACGATGACTTCGCCATCCCGGCCAGGATGGCTCTGTGGCTGAGTCTCGTGCCCGCAACTGCAATCGCTCTGTCGTGCCGACGCCCGGGGCGCCTACTACTGGCCGCTGCGACGTGCATGATCCTGGCCGAGCGGGGACGCAGACGATCTGGTGGGGCCGAGGTATTCCCGGTGATCTCGACACTCCTGGCGCCGGTGTGGGTCTCGGAGCGGGCGATCTGCGCCTGGCTTGCCCTAGTTCAGCGTGTGCGCTTTGGCGGCATCCGCTACGGAGACAGCATCATTCGCGTAGCCGCACATTCCACAGGCCAGTTGCGCCGCCAGGCAGACGTCGCAGAGCCTCGAGGTGAAGACTTGCCGCGGGTGGATTGAAGCGAGTCCGGTGTCTGCGCAACACGATCCTGAGCTCTATGGTCACCTCGTCGCTGACCACTACGACGAGCTGTACGCCGACGCTCCCGAGACGCTGGCGGCCGTCGAGCGCCTGGCGGAGCTGGCGTACGGTGGCCCCGTGCACGAGCTGGGTATAGGGACCGGACGCCTTGCGTTGCCGCTGCTTTATCGCGGCCTCGCTGTCCATGGGACCGAAAGTTCCGAGGCGATGGTGTCGAAGCTGCAGGCCAAGCCTCGCGGTGCGGAGATTCCGATCACCATCGGGGATTTCTCCGAGGTGTCGGCGTCCGGAGGACCGTTCTCGCTGGCCTTCGTCGCCTTTAACACGATATTTGCGCTGGCCAGCGAGTCGGCTCAGATTGCGTGCTTTCAGCGGGTTAGTCGTAGTCTCGGTCCCGGCGGACGGTTTCTCATCGAGGCGTTTGTCCTCGATCCTCGGGACTTTCGTCACGGACGCGCGATCGAGATTCGGACCATGAGCGCTGAGCGCGTCGAGCTCCAGCTAGCGGAATACGACGAGGTCGAGCAGAAGCTCAAGCGCGTGTTTCTCAGCGTTCGAGACGGGCGGACAGAACTTCATGTGGCTAGCGACACCTATGCCACGCCGCGCGAACTCGACCTGATGGCCAGGATGGCCGATCTGGAACTCGACCATCGCTGGGCAGATTGGGACAAGTCGCCGTTCACTGCTCACAGCACGAGGCACGTCTCGGTCTATGTGAAGCGCTGAGGATCGTCGGCTCGCCCGGCGATCGCGAACGGGATAGACGAAGCCGTGAGCGGAGCCGTCCAGCGAGAGCTCGACCTGCTCGTCGTCACTTTCATGTAGGCCGACATCTCTCCGCTGGCTCTGAGCATCGTCCCTGATGGCCGCTTCAACGCCGAACGTCGCACGCGGTCCGCTCATTCAGGTCGCCAACTCATCTTGTGTCCGGACGGTCCGGGGATCGTCTCGCGTCCTGGCCTTTGGGCCGGCCGTCGTTGCTTCGCTGGAGCAGGCGCCGGGCCGCCGGGGTGGTGATGGCGGCGGCCGGGCGCGGACGAGTTCGAGTCACTGCTCCAAGCGGCGGCCGAGCTCGATCGCGCCAACCACAGCGCGCGGACGATCGAGCGCGCCGATCAGGTTCGACTGCTACGCGAGGCGCAGCTCACGTGGAAGGAGATCGCCAAGCGCGTAGGCGTAGCGCCGACCACGGCGATCTACCTACACCGGTGCGAGCTGCCACCCCTCGAGGCCGGCGTCCGTCGAGCGATCGTGGCGACGCTCGGTCTGGCCGGGCTGCGGGTATCTGAGCTGTGCCAGCTCGAGCTGCAGCACGTCCACATCACGGCTCGCAAGCTCACGTTCGCGAAGCGAAGACGGCTGCGGGCGTGCGGGCGGTCGACATCCGGCCGCGCGTCACGAGGAGCTCGTGAACTACAGCGCCAGCCGCGACAAGAGCGACCTTACGGCGCCCGTGTTCCCAACCCGTACCGGACGCCGGCGCGACAAGGACAACGTCCGAGAGCGAGTCGTCCGCAGCGTCGTCAACCGGGCCAACAAGCTGCGCGTGGCGCAGGATCAGCCGCCCATCTTGGCGCACGTCACACCACACACGCTCCGGCGGACGTACATCAGCTTCATGCTTGCGGCGGGCTTCGACCTTCCGTACGTCCAGGAGCAGGTCGGCCATCGCGACCCAAGTACGACGCTGAAGATCTACGCCCAAGTGATCCGCCGACCCGACCGCGACCAGCTGCGCGCCGACATGCGGGCGCTGTTCGGGGAAGACCGTCCGGTCATCGCCGTAGCTTCCAAGCCGGAGATGCCACGCGAGCCCGAGCAACGGCCGCAGCCTGCTAACGAAAAGGCCGGAAACGGCCGCAAGCTCACCGGATGATCAGTACGCGCCCCGCCGTGGCGGCGCTCATGTGCAGGTACTTCTACAGTGGGCGATCCAGGACTCGAACCTGGGACCTCTTCCTTATCAGAGAAGCGCTCTAACCGACTGAGCTAATCGCCCGAGGAGGGGTGATTCTAACGGCGAGGCAGCGAGCTTCGCCGCCGGACGGTGCGCTGGCGCGCCCCGCGACGGGCGAGGACCGTTCCCGTCCAGGACCCGGGCACATGGGCCGCCCTCGCCCCGGAAGCAGTGCCCGGAAGACAGGGCAGCCTCGATGGGGGCAAACAGTGCGGACCGTGTTCCCGGTGACGAACCGGTCGCGTGGCGCAGACGACCGAAATTCCCACCCACGATGGCGCCCCGTGGTTGCGGTCGCAGGATGTTCGTCATCCGCGTAGGCGCCGGCTCAGGGCTTCAGCTGACGGGCCAGCTCGAGCGCATCATCCACTGAGGCGAAGCTGAGATGGAGCCGGTAGCCCCCGTTGCTGGCCGCGGTGACGTCGACGTCGCGCCCGAGCACGGCCCCGAACGTGTCGTGGATCTGGTCGACCGCCGCCTGCTGGTCGGGATGCAGTCCCCGGATGCGCCGGCGTGGGCGGCCGGGGCCACCGGCCTGTTCATTGGCCTGGCGGGCCTGGGCCTCGAGCTCGCGGACGGACCAGCCTGCGGTGATCGCGGCGCGAGTCAGGCGCCGGCGCTGATCGTGATCGGTGGCGGTGAGCAGAGCACGGCCATGTCCCTCGCTGAGCTGGCCGGCCTCGATCGCGCCCAGGGCCTCGTCGGGTAGGTCGAGGAGCCGGATGAGGTTTGACACCGCCACCCGGCTGCGGCCGACGCGCGCCCCGACCTCCTCCCGGGAGAGACCGAGCTCCTCGGTCAGAGCCGCGCAGGCCCGGGCCTCCTCGATCGGGTTGAGGTCCTCGCGGGCCATGTTCTCGACCAGGGCCACCTCGAGCGAGGCGGCGTCGTCATGGTGACGGATGATCGCCGGGACGGCCTCCAGGGAAGCGAGTCCCGCCGCGCGCCAGCGGCGCTCGCCGGCGATCAGCTCGAACGTCCCGCCGGGGACGGGGCGCACGAGCACCGGCTGGAGAACGCCGCGGAGCTTGATCGACTCGGCCAAGGCGACGAGAGCCGCTTCATCGAACACGGTCCGGGGCTGATTGGGGTTGGGAACGATCAGCTCGAGCGGGATCTCCCGCAGCTCCTCGGCCTCGTCACGCGGCGCGACGGAGAGGATCGCCGACAGCCCGCGGCCCATGCCGCCGCGCTGGCGCTCAGCCACGGGCCGCCACCTCCTTAGCCAACTCGAAATAGGCGTCTGCGCCCGCGCAGTGGGGGTCATAGTGGATCACGGGCTTGCCGAAGCTGGGCGACTCGCCGACGCGCACGTTGCGGGGGATGACCGTGTTGAAGACCAGACTCGGAAAGTGCTCGCGCACCTCGCGCTCGACGTCCTGAGCAAGGCGGGTGCGTCCGTCATGCATGGTCAAGAGCATCCCGGCCACGGTCAGCCGCGGGTTGAGCTCGCGCTGGACCAGGGCCAACGTGTCGAGGAGTCCGGCCAGACCCTCGAGGGCGAAGTACTCGGCCTGGACGGGCACGATCACCCGGTCGGCGGCGACGAGCGCGTTGACGGTCAGCGGCCCCAGGGACGGCGGGCAGTCGAGCAGGACGAAGGCAAACCGCTCACGGATCGGGGCCAGCGCCTCGCGCAGGCGGTTCTCAGAGCCCGCCATCCGCGGCAGCTCGACCGTGGCCCCGGCCAGATCAGGGCCGGCGGCGACCAGACTGAGATGGGGAATCCCGCTGGGAATCACCGCGTCGGCGAGATCGTGGCCGCCCAGCAGGGCGTCGTAGACCGAGGGGCGACTGTTCTTGTCGATGCCCAGACCGAGAGTGGCGTTGGACTGAGGGTCGATATCGATGAGCAACGATTCGTAGCCGGCTTCAGCCACGCATGCGGCCAGGTTGACCGCGGTCGTCGTCTTCCCGACGCCACCCTTCTGGTTGGCAATTGCGTAGACGGTCCCCATGACGGCATTCAAGCTAGCGCCGTCGGCGGTCAGACGGTACGGCCAGAGTCCGCTCCCAGCGGCCGTTTGCGGGCCATTCCGGGGCGACGGGGAAAGCGGACGGGAGTCTCGGCGACCTTCATCAGGGGCTGTAGGTGACGGTGGGAAGCGCCGGGATAGGGCGTCACGGGTATCGCGGGGCCCAGCGCGAGGCCGAGCTGGGGGACGGCACGGGCGGCGGCGGCTTCGTCCTCGGGGTCACGCCGGCCGCGCCAGGCCAGGGCGACCCCGCCCAGTCGCAGCAGGGGCGCTGCGTATTCGGCCACGACCGGCAACGGGGCCAGGGCTCGGGCCGTCACGAGGTCAAAGGCTCCGCGCCCTCCGGCGAGCTCCTCGACCCGGGCCGCAGCCACGGTCACGTTGGTCAAGCCGCAGGCGGCTGCGGTTCGCGCGATGAAGTCGGCCTTGCGGCCGTTGCTCTCCACCGCCGTCACCTCGGCGCCGGGAAGGGCAACCGCCAGTGGAAGGGCCGGAATTCCCGCCCCAGAGCCCAGATCGGCGATCGTCCCCGCCGCCCGGACGCACCCCAACTCCAGCGCCACGAGGGAATCTGCGAGGTGATCCTGGAGAACGCGGTGAGGATCGGTGATCGACGTCGGAGCGAGCGGGTCCGATACCAGGATCGCGTGCAGCGTCCGGAGCCGATCGCCGGCGCCAGGCGGCAGCGGGAACCGTTGTTCAAGACCCGCGACGGACAAGCGCGGTGTTTTCACGTGAAACGCTCCTGCCGACACGGGTCGCGGCGGCGATGTTTCACGTGAAATCCCGCGTCAGTTGACGAGCGGAGCGACGACCAACCGGCGCGACGGCTCCTGGCCCTCGCTGTAGGTCTCCACGTCCCGGCGCATCTTCAGGTGCTCGTGAATGACCTTGCGCTCCAGCGCGCTCATCGCCTCGAGGGCCACGGCCCGGCGATGATTGACCGCGGTCTCCGCGGCCTGGTCGGCAGCGGCGCGCAGGGCAACCGCCCGACGGTCGCGGTATCCAGCCGCGTCGACAACAACCGGCTGGCGCTCTCCGGTGCCCTTCATGGCAAACCGGTAGGCCAGGTGCTGGATGGCGTCGATCGTCTGGCCGTGGTGGCCGATGAGCAGCCCCAGATCGTCGCTGTCGCCCTCAAATCTGGCGATCAGCCCGTTGCTGTCCTCATGGATCTCCACCGTGGCTTGCACGCCGGCTGCCTCGGCGATGCGCTCGAGCAGCTCCTGGACATGGCTAGCGGGATCCCCGGACACAGTCACCGCCGGCGGCCCGATCGCTTCTTCTTCTTGCGCGGGGACTGCGGGGGACGGGCCGGCCGTGCGGGGGGCGTCGTCACCTTCGTCTCCTCAGAAGCTTTCCCCGTCCGTTGCTGGTTGGCGCGGGCGAGCAGGCGGGACCCAAGGCCACCGCCGCCGGCGGTTCCGTTCGCCGGGCTGACACCAGCACCCTCGCCGTCGGCCTCACGCTTGGACGACCCGCGGCCAGGCGGGACGACACTCGTCCCGCCGCCCGCGCCCGCGGTGGCGGTGGCGGCGACCGCCCGCACCGGTCCGATCCGGCGACGAATAACGAACTGCTGAGCCATCGTCCAGGTGTTGGTCGTGATCCAGTAGACGAGCACGCCGGCCGGGAAGTTGATCACGAAGAGGACGAAGATCAGCGGCATGAAGAGCATGATCCGACGCTGGTTCTTGTCCATGGTCGGAGTCGACATCATCAAGCTCGAGGCGAGTTGGCTGCCGACATACAGGACGATGAGCACGACCAGGGTCGCCCCTGCGGCCTTATTGGTCAGGTCTCCCACGAACAGGAACCCGGCGCCGTGGCCAACCCCGCAGGGACGCAGATGCGCGGTGTCGATCAGTCCGTTGGCCAGCCGCGGCTGATGCCCGGGGCAGATATCGAGGCGCAGGCTCTGCCTCAGCATGTAGAACAGCGAGATGAAGACCGGGATCTGGGCCACCATCGGCAGGCAGGAACCGAGCGGGTTGACCTTGTTCTCCCGATAGAAGCGCATCATCTCCTGCTGCTGGCGCTCCTTATCGTCCTTGTACTTGGCCTGTAGCGCCTTGAGCTCAGGCTGCAGTTGCTGCAGACGCTGCATGGAGCCGAACTGCTTGACCGTGAGTGGGATCAGCAGCGCCCGCACGCAGATCGTCAGGAGTACGATCGAGAACCCCCAGGAAACGCCAAGGTGGTTGTGGAAGAACACCAGGACCGACTCGAAGACGTCGATCAGCGGCTGGAAGATGTTCGCGAGTGCAAGCATGCTCAGGCGCTCGTGACCGGGGCCCGGCGGGCGAAGAGCCTTTGGTTCTCGACCGGGTCAACTCCGCCATGACTCCAGGGATTGCAGCGGAGGATGCGCCACCCGGCCAGGACAAGCCCCCTGAGTATGCCGTATGACTCGATGGCCTGCACGGCGTATCGAGAACACGATGGGTAATACCGGCAGCGCTGTCCGAAGGCCGGGGAGACCAGGCGCTGATAGGCGCGAATCGGTAGCACGAATAACCGCCGCGGCGCCATCAGGCCGCCGCCTCGCCCGCAGCGTCGCCCGACACCGACCGCGGCGCGTCGGACGGTTTTCCGACGGACGCGGGCACGACCTCAGCGGGGCCCACCCCGGGAACCTTGGCCAGCAGTTCACTGAGCGCACCGCGCACTCCCGCCAGGCCCTCTCGCTCGGCAAGCTCACGGGCGCCGCGGCGCGCGACCACCACGGCGTCGGTGCCGGGCGGCAAGCGGCTGCTCTCGGCGGCGAAGGCCTCGCGCAGTAGGCGCTTGACTCGGTTGCGGTCAACGGCGCCGCCCACCTTGCGTGAGACCGACAGGCCCAGGCGCGAAGCGCCGGCGTGAGCCTCAGCCTGGCCGGCGCTGCTCTCCCGCGGGAACACGTACAGCACAAGGTCACGACCCGCATGGGAGCGGCCGTGGCGAAAGACGCGATCAAACTCTGCGCTGCGCGAGAGACGTCCCCGCCCTGGGCGTTGCCCGGACACGGATCCCGCCCGCCCGGGCAGCATCAGACGGTCAGGCGCTTGCGCCCCTTCGTGCGCCGACGCTTGAGAGTCAGACGCCCCGCGCGCGTGCGCATGCGGGTCCGGAACCCGTGGGTGCGGGCGCGCTTGCGCTTTTTTGGCTGGTACGTACGTTTCATGACTACGGCCCTCAGGCGGGAGCGACGGAGTATACGCAGGCGACTGGAGAGCCTTCGTGCGCGTCTCGGGCGGGGACTCCCCGGGCGTCCAGATCCTGCCTGGCCACTTCTCGTTCACTTTTTCCCGCGCTTTGCGTCAAGGCCCCCGAGGAACCCGATCCGGGGATAGATGGCCGTTGTATATTCGCCGACCCCGGGGTGTTTTCCGCCCCCGCTCTCTTAAAAAGTTTCTTCAGAACTCCTGGGAGGAGTTGCTTGTCGCCGCCCGCGCAACCTGAGTCCCTGCCCGCGTGGCGCACGATCAAGGCCCAGCTGAGAAACCAGGTGGGCGAGTCCCAGTACGAGATCTGGCTCGCCGGTGTCCAATTGCGCGCCTGGGATGGGGAGCGCCTGGTTCTCGCGGCACCGGCGGGCACACGCGGATGGGTCGCTGACCGCTTCGGTCCCGTCATCCGCCGTTGCGCCTGCGACGTCCTCGGCGACCGTATCGAGGTCATCCTCGACCCCGGTGACGGCGAGCCCAGCACGGCGGGTCCGAACCCGCCGTCTGCCCCGGCCGCAGCACCCACCGAGACCTTCAACCCCCGTTACAGCTTTGATCAGTTCATCATCGGGCACAGCAACCGTCTGGCCCATGCCGCCGCGCTCGCTGTCGCCGAGTTCCCCGGACAGGCCTACAACCCCCTGTTCCTCCACGCCCCACCCGGGCACGGGAAGACCCACCTCCTCCACGCCATCGGCAATTACGTGCTCGCCTACGGCGGGGGTGCGAAGGTGCGCTACACAACGGCCGAGGCGTTCACCAATCACTTCCTGAGCGCGCTCAGCACGCGGTCGCTCGATCCCTTCAAACGCGCCTACCGCGACGCCGACGTGCTGCTCATCGATGACGTTCAGTTCCTGGCCAGCAAGGCGCGCACCGAGGAGGAGTTCTTCCACACCTTCAACACTGTCTACGAGAGCGGTCGCCAGCTGGTTCTCACCTGCGACCGCCTCCCGCGGTCCCTGACGGGGATCGAGGCCCGGTTGCGCGAGCGCTTCGAAGCCGGCCTCGTGGCCGACATGGGACCGCCTGATCACGCGACCCGGGTTGCCATCCTCCGCAAGCGAGCCGCTCTTGACGGCGTGCGCCTGTCAGAGCCAGCCGTACTCGACCTCATCGCCAGCCGCGTCACGACCAACATCCGCGCGCTCGAAGGCGCCCTCATCCGCGTTGTCGCCTACCACTCGCTGACCCAGCGCCCGATCGACATCCCGCTGGCCCGCGAAGTCATGGACGCGATGTACCCGCGGCGGGGGTCAAGCCAGCCGACCGTGGACGACGTCAAGCGCGTCGTCGCCGAGCGCTTCGCGCTCTCTACGACCGAGCTCGTCTCGCCGACGCGGACGGCACGGATCGCCTGGCCTCGCCAGCTGGCCATTCATCTCGCCCGCGAGCTCACCGGTGCTTCCCTGCAGGCCATCGGCGACGCCTTTGGCGGCCGCAATCACGCCACCGTCCTCCACGCGTGCAAGCGGGTTTCACAGCGGTTGGCCGAGGATGACAACGTCGCCCATGAGCTCGACTCTCTGACCCAGCGCATCGACCATCAACAAGACGACCGCGATGATTGACAGACTTGCCTGTCGCCTTCGCACAACAACTTCCCCGCTAGATGCGGGCGATCACGCACTTCTCCACAGCTTCTGTTCGCTCTATGACTTCTAATCCCTTTCTGAGGTATTCATCGTGAAGATCTCTCTCGAACGAGACCGTCTGCTCGCCCAGCTGCAGACGGTCAGCCGGGTCGCCTCGACTCGCAGCGCGATCCAGGCCCTGTCGGGCGTGCAACTCGCGGTCACGTCATCGGGTGGAGAGCTTCGTGCCACCGATATGGATGTTGGGCTCCGCGTGCCTCTCGAGCTCGAGGTGATCCGCGAAGGCGTCGTCGTGCTGCCCGCGCGCCTGCTCCTGGACGTCGTTCGCTCACTCCCCGCGGCCGCGGTGACGCTCGAACTTCGCTCGGCCGAGCAGGATGTCGAGCTCGTCTCCGGGAACGCGACCTTCCACATCCGCACCCTGCGTGCCGAGGACTTTCCCCCCTTCCCCGAGCCCGAAGCCGACTCCACCGTCGAGCTGCCCGCCGACGCGTTTGTCTCGACCGCGCTCAAGGTGGCCGGCTCGGCCTCGCGCGACGAGACGCGCCCGGTCCTCACCGGCATCCTCGTCTCGGCCTCCGAGCGCGAGTTGCGCATGGTGGCCACCGACTCCTACCGCCTGAGCGTCAAGGAAACGACGCTCGAAGCGGCGCTGTCGTCTGCCTTCGAGGTCAACGTGCCCGCGCGGGCCCTGCAGGAGCTCGGCCGCCTTGTCACGCACGCCGAGGACGAGCGTCTGCAGGTCAGCGTTCGTCAGAACCAGGTCCTCTTCACCCTCGGCAAGGTCATCCTCTCCTCCCGGCTGATCGACGGGCAGTTTCCGAACTACCGACAACTGTTGCCTGAGACTTTTGAACATGAACTGCGCCTGGCCGGCCCCGAGTTCACCGACGTCGTGCGGCGCATGAGCCTTCTGGCGCAGAAGAACGCCCCGCTCCGGCTGTCCTTTGCCGCCGGTGAGCTGACCGTTTCGGCGCAGACGCCCGATGTCGGTGAGGCCCGCGAGTCGATGCCGGTGGCCTTTCAGGGTGAGGAGCTGGAGATCGGTTTCAACCCCGAGTTCCTGCGGGCCGGCCTGGAGGCGATCGACGAGAGCGACGTGCTGCTCAAGCTGATCAGCCCGCTGCGCCCGGGGCTGATCGAGTCTGGCGATGGCAGCGGCTTCCGCTACCTGATCATGCCCATCAGGCTCAACGTCTAGCCGCGCTGGCGAGGATGCGCGTGCTTTCAGTCAGCGCGCGGGATTTCCGCAGCTACGCAAGCGCCGGCGTTGAGCTGGGGCCGCGTCTCACGGTCATTACGGGACCCAACGGCGCCGGCAAGACCAACTTCCTCGAGGCGTTGTATTTCGGGTGCACGGGACGCTCGTGCCGGACGGCCAACGAGCGCGAGGTCGTGCGCTTTGGCCAGAAAGCAACCCGGGTGGTGGTAACGGCCGAAGCCGAAGATGGCCGCCACGAGCTGGCGGTGGGGTTCGTCCCCGGCGAGCCCAAGCGCATGCGGGCCGACGGAGCCCACGTCGAGCGCATGGTCGACGTCTCCAACCGGCCGCTGGTCAGCGTGTTCCTGCCTGACCGCCTGGAGCTCGTCAAGGGCGCGCCGTCGCTGCGGCGTGCCCATCTCGACCAGTTCCTGGCCGCCCTGTGGCCGTCCCGGGTGGGAACGCGGCGGGCGTACGCGCAGTCACTGGCCCAGCGCAACGCGCTCATCTCGCGGATCCGCCAGGGTGAGGGCGACCCGGCGTCCCTCACGGCCTGGGATCGTCAACTCGCGCGTCATGGCATGTCTCTGATGGACGACCGGCGGGAGGCGGTCGAGGCGCTTGCCGCCCGGTTTGGCGAGTGTTGCGCACAACTCGGACTCGACGGACGGCCGCAGCTCAGCTACCGCCCGCGCTCGGCCGCCCGCGACGCCGACACCCTCGCCGCCGAGCTCGCCGAGCGGACCAGCGCCGACCTGGAGCGCGGCTTCACCGGTCACGGTCCCCATCGCGACGATCTGCGCCTCGCCCGCGAGGACCGCGAGTTGCGCGCGTACGGATCGCAGGGGCAGCAGCGCCTTGGCTTGCTCGCCCTCCTCTTGGCCGAGCGCACGGTGATCGCGGAGCGTCGCGACAATCCCCCCCTCATGCTGCTTGACGACGTCATGAGCGAACTCGACGGTGATCGCCGCCGAGCGCTGGTCGATCTGCTGCGCACGGCCGGCGGCCAGGCTGTCATCACGGCCACCGACGTCGAGCAGGTTCCCGGTTCCGACGAGTCCGACGTGACCCAGATCACGGTGAGCGGCGGTGAGCTCAGCAGCTCCGGTGATCGCCTGAGGGCGGCGTGACGCGATACCGCAGAGGGCCGCGCCCGCTCGAGTCAGCCTTTTCGCGTCTCGCCGACGAGCTGGCCCCCGAGACGCTGCTCGGCGAGGTCCAGCGGGCGTGGCCGGCGGCGGTCGGCGAGGTGATCGCGGCCGAGGCTCGCCCCACCACCGCGCGCGGCGGCGTCGTCACGATTTCCTGCTCGGCCTCGGTGTGGGCGCAGGAGCTCGACCTCATGGCCCCGCAGATCCTCGCCCAGCTCAACGAGCGGTTGAGCAACGGCGTCGTACAACGTCTGCGCTGTGTCGCCGTGGGGCACGCGCCACGCCCGTTTCCGTGACCCTATTTTGTGACATTTGCAGGGAAAACGTTACGGATACAGGGCGGGTTTCGACCGCGGGCTGTGCTATCCTGGAGGACATAATTCCTTGACGCCTCGGCGCGCCTAACCCGGCGCGGGACCGGGGCGTCCCAACGTCATCGGAGGATCGTTGGCGAACGACGACGGCGCCGCAGCGGGCGCCAACAGCAAATCCAGTTACGACGCTCAGGACATCACCGTTCTCGAGGGGCTCGAGGCCGTTCGCAAGCGCCCGGGCATGTACATCGGCTCGACTGGTCCCCGCGGCCTTCATCACCTCGTCTACGAGGTTGTGGATAACTCTGTTGACGAGGCGCTGGCCGGCCACTGCACCGCGGTCTCGGTCACGATCCACCCCGACAACTCGGTGACGGTCGCCGACAACGGCCGCGGAATCCCGGTCGCCATCATGGCCAAGGAGGGGCGCCCGGCGGTCGAGGTCGTCCTCACCGTCCTGCACGCCGGCGGCAAGTTCGGCGACGGCGGCGGCTACAAGGTCTCCGGCGGCCTGCACGGCGTCGGCGTCTCGGTCGTCAACGCGCTCTCGGAGCATCTCGAGGTCGAGGTGCGTCGCGATGGTCACGTCTTCACCCAGAGCTATGCGCGCGGAAAGCCTCAGGGCGATCTCGTCAAGGGTGAGCCGACCTCTGAGACCGGCACCACGATCACCTATGTGCCCGACGGGGAGATCTTCGAGACGGTGGAGATCGACTTCAAGACGATTGAAGAGCGGATGCGCGACACCGCGTTTTTGACCGCTGGCCTGCGCATCACGATCATTGATGAGCGCGGCGAGGGCAACCGTGTCGAGTTCCAGTACGAGGGCGGCATCGTCGACTTCGTCGCCTACCTCAACCAGAACAAGGAGCCGATCCACAAGAAGATCATCTCCTTTGAGGGTGAGAGCGATCAGGGTGCGGTCGAGGTGGCCATGCAGTGGAACTCCTCTTACCAGGAGTCGGTCTTCTCCTTCGCCAACAACATCAACACCATCGAGGGTGGCTCGCACCTGTCGGGCTTCCGCTCGGCGCTGACCAGCGCGCTCAATCGTTACGCGCGCGAGCACGGCGAGCTGAGGGAGAAGGACGACAACCTCACCGGCGAGGACGTCCGCGAGGGCCTGACCGCCGTCATCTCCGCCAAGCTCGCCGATCCTCAGTTCGAGGGCCAGACGAAGACCAAGCTCGGTAACCCGGGCATGCAGGGCTTCGTCCACTCGATCGTCAGCGCGCGCCTGTCCGAATTCCTGGAGGAGAACCCTCAGGATGCCCGGGCGGTCATCCGCAAGGCGGTTTCCGCCGCCCAGGCCCGGTCCGCGGCGCGCAAGGCTCGCGACCTCACCCGCCGCAAGTCGGCGCTCGAGAACTCCACGCTCCCCGGCAAGCTGGCCGACTGCTCGGTCAAGGACCCCGCGCTGGCCGAGCTGTTCGTCGTCGAGGGTGACTCCGCCGGCGGCTCGGCCGTCAGCGCCCGCGATCGCAGCACCCAGGCGATCCTGCCGTTGCGCGGCAAGATCCTCAATGTCGAGAAGAGCCGGATCGACAAGGTCCTTGCCAACACCGAGGTTCAGGCCCTGATCACTGCGATCGGCACCGGGGTGCGTGACGAGTTCGACATCGCCAAGGCTCGCTACCACAAGGTCGTGCTGCTGACCGACGCCGATGTCGACGGCGCCCACATCCGTACGCTCGCCCTGACCCTGCTCTTCCGCGAGATGCAGCCCCTGATTGAGGCCGGCTATGTGTACATCGCCAAGCCGCCTCTGTACCGCCTCAGCCGGGGAAAGCAGAACCGCTATATCGAGCGTGAGTCCGAGCTCGAGGACATCCTGCTCGGCGACAAGTTCGAGAAGCTGGAGATCACCGACCGCAGCGGCAAGCAGTTCAAGCTCACCGAGGCGCGCTGGAAGCGCTTCTCCCGGCTGCTCAAGCAATACGAGGGCTGGGCCTCGGCGTTGATCGCCACCCACGGCCACGGCGTGGTCGCCTTCATGCAGCAGGCGCGCATGCTCGAGGAGCAGATCACCGACGAGGCCAGCCTGTTGCGCCACCTGGCCGACAGTGCCGCCAACGGTGACGGAGCGGCCTACAAGCTGCAGCTGGTCGAGGAGCGGCCCAACGAGATCGTCGTGCGGACGGTCGAGGCCAAGACCGGCCTGGCTACCACACACCATCTGCGCCGCGCGGCTCTCGACGCGCACGAATATCACCGGCTGTCCGACGTGCATCGCGACCTGGCCGAGCTGGTCGGCACGCCGCCGTTCAGCGTCCGCCTGGGCGAGTCGGCGCGTGACGCCGGTTCCTTTGAGGAGCTGCGCGAGGAGGTCCTGGCCGTGGCCCAGCGGGGCATCGACTACTACCGCTTCAAGGGACTGGGCGAGATGGATGCCGAGGAGCTCCGTGAGACGACCATGGATCCGGCCTCGCGCACGTTGGTTCAGGTGACCATGGAGGACGCGGCATCGGCTGATCTTGTCTTCTCGATGCTGATGGGTGATCAGGTGGAGCCCCGCCGGGCCTTCATCGAGGAGAACGCCCGGCTCGCCACCCTCGACACCTAGGAGCGCGTGATGTCAATCGACACGATCGACGGCGGCAACATCGAGCCCCGCGGGCTCGAGGAGGAGATGCGCTCGGCGTACCTCGACTACGCCATGTCCGTCATCGTCGGGCGCGCGTTGCCCGACGTCCGCGACGGCCTCAAGCCCGTCCACCGCCGCGTCCTGCACGTCATGAACGAGCTGGGTCTGCGCCCGGGACGCAAGCACGTCAAATGCGCGCAGATCGTCGGCGAGGTCATGGGCAAGTTCCACCCCCATGGCGACAGCGCGATCTACGACGCGCTCGTGCGCCTGGCCCAGGACTTCGCGATGCGCTACCCGCTCGTCGACGGGCACGGGAACTTCGGCAACATCGACGGTTACTCGGCCGCGGCCATGCGCTACACGGAGGCCCGTATGGCTCCGCTGGCGACGGAGATGCTGCGCGACATCGACCAGGAGACGGTCGACTTCGTTCCCACCTACGACGGCTCGCGCCAGGAGCCGGTCGTCCTGCCGGCGCGCTTCCCCAACCTGCTTGTCAACGGCGGTACCGGCATCGCCGTGGGTATGGCCACCAACATCCCGCCGCACAACCTGCGCGAGGTGGTCAAGGCCACGGTGGCCTACCTCGACGATCCCCAGATCGACGTCGAGGGCCTGATGAAGCACATCAAGGGCCCCGACTTCCCCACCGCGGGCACGATCCTCGGTCGCGAGGGTATCCGTGACGCCTACGCGACCGGTCGCGGGCGGGTCCGGGTCCAGGCCAAGGCGCACATTGAGCCCATCGGCCAGGGCAAGGAGGCGATCATCGTCACCGAGCTGCCCTACCAGGTGCGCAAGGGTGGCGATGGCGGTCTCATCCTCAAGATCCGCGACCTCGTCGT
>JAXDGI010000136.1:0-6334 GCA_034665145.1 Solirubrobacteraceae bacterium | reverse complement strand
GCCCCCGCACGACCTCGCCGGCGCGCAGCGCTGCGACCTTCGGGCGCACGGCAGGTGGTGCCGCGAGCTGCTCGCCCGAGGCGTGTATCCGCCGCCGTCGCAGTTCGAGGCCTGGTTTCCCTCCCTGGCCCATTCGGCCGGTCACGTCGAGCGCACGCTCGAGGCGGCTCGGGCCGCGTTCGCAGCGGTGGCCCGGGGATGAGGAGCGCCGCCGACGGCCAGCGGGCCCTGTTTGCCGCCCTGCAGCGCGAGGGCGGCAGCGTCACCGCCGCCCTGTGCGAGCCGGCGCCCACGGCGACGGACGAAGCGGCCCCAGGTCCCGCCCAGCAGGCTGCGGCCGGCCCGCGCGCCGGCGGACGCCAGGCCGAGTACGAGCTGCTCCTGGAGATGATCTACGAGGGCACTCGCCTGCACTACGGCACGCCGCGGGTGTTCGGCACCGAGGATCCCGACCTGCGCCTGCTGCTCGGTGACCGGCTCTACGCCGGCGGGCTGGCCCGCCTGGCCGAACTCGGCGACCTCGAGGCGGTGGCTGAACTGGCCGACCTGATCTCCCTCCAGGCTCAGGCCCAGGCCCGCGAGGACTCCGAGCTGGCCGCCGCCGTGTGGGCGGCGGGAGCTCGCGCGATCGGCTGGGGCGGGGGGGTCGCGCACGAGACGGCCAAGGCTCTGGCGCGCTCCGAGGACCCTCGCGCCCGGGCCGCGCTGCTTGCTGCGATCGGCACTTGAGCGTCGTGACGGCCGAGCATCGTCGATCGGTACGATGCCTGGCACGTAGCTGTTCCTGATCGAGGCGCCAGTGCAAGACAGACACCAAACGGGGAAATCGAAGTACACGACTGACCGTCAGATGCCGGGCTCCTTCGAGGGCGAGACGGTCACCCGACGCCGGTTCATGGGGGGGGTCACCCACGGTGCTGGCGGTCTTGCCGCGGCGGCCTTCGGACTGCCCGCCCTTGGCTTCGCGCTCGGTCCGCTGTTCAGCCGCGTGCCCTTCAACTGGCAGCCGATCGGCAAGCCGACCGACTTCCCCGACAACACCTACACGGTGCGGGTGATCACGATCGTCCAGGGGATCGGTGAGGCCGGCAAGTCCATCGCCTATGTACGGGCCCGCAACCCGGCGATCGATACCGAGCCCCAGGACAAGTACAGCCATTACATCGCTCTCTCCTCGCGCTGCATGCACCTCGGCTGCCCGGTCCGCTTCGTGGCCGCGGCCTCGCGCTTCATCTGCCCGTGCCACGGTGGCGTCTATGACTTCCGCGGCATGGTCGCCGGCGGGCCGCCGGTCCGCCCGCTGGATCGCTTCTACACGCGCGTGAACCCTTCCTCGGGACTGGTCGAGGTCGGCCCGCGCTACTCGGTCAACTCAGAGCTGCAGCGCTTCTCCGCCCGCGACCCCGGTCAGCCGCTCGACGGCATCGGGCAATATCTGTACCCGGCCCGGTTCGACACCTCCGTGCTCCCCGGTAAGTGATCTAGTGCCTCGATACAGAGATTCGCGCGCATTCGAGATGCTCCCGGCGGCGCCGGGCGGCGTTCTCGTCGCCTCGTGCAGCGCCGCCGCACGTCGGCTCCTGCGTCCTCGCCCCGCGTCCACCGGGGACACCTCTCGGTGCCCACAAACCCCTGCACCAAGCCACTGACGATGCCCAAGCTTCCCGCACCCCCGCTTCCCAAGGTCCTCCAGCCCCGGCCCAAGCGCCCGGGCCAGAACGGCAACGGCAACGGTGCCACGACCCCGCTCGACGTCGCCGGCGAGGCCGGGATCACCGTCGTCGACTGGATCGACGAGCGCACGTCGCTGTCGCCGGGGATCCGCTGGCTGCTGTTCCGCAAGGTCCCCAAGGGGATCAACTGGTTCTACACACTGGGCTCAGCCACGATGTTCGCCTTCCTCAACCAGGCGGTGACCGGCGTCTTTCTGGCCATGTTCTACCGGCCCGATGCCACCGGCGGGGCCTACGAGTCAGTGCGTTACATCACCGACGACGCCTTTCTCGGCCAGCTCGTGCGCAGCATGCACAAGTGGGGCGCCTCGGTGATGATCATCCTGATCTTCCTGCACATGGCGCGCGTGTTTTTCTTTGGCGCCTACAAGTACCCGCGCGAGCTGACCTGGATCATCGGCGTCGTGCTGCTCATCCTGACTCTGGCCATGGGCTTCACGGGCTACCTGCTCCCGTTCGATCAGCGCTCCTACTGGGCGACGATCGTGGGCGTGAACATCAACGGCACCGGTCCCTTCATCGGCCCCTACCTCTCCGACTTCCTTCGCTCCGGACCCGAGTTCGGAGCCACGACCCTGTCACGGTTCTACGCCATTCACATGTTGTTGATCCCCGGGCTCATCGCTGCCCTGATCGGCGCCCACCTCTACCTGATCACGAAGCTGGGCATCTCGGCTCCTCCGTGGATCAAGGCGGAGGAGGAGCCCGAGATCCGTGAGGCTCGCGTATGAACCAGGCCGAGAAGGAGACCTACCTCCGCGAATACTCGATCCTGAAGAACCAGGGGAAGCCGTTCTTCCCCTACGCGGTGGCCAAGGACTCGATCATGGCCGTGATCGTCATGGTCGTGATCATCTTCCTGGCCGCCATGTTCGGCGCCGAGCTGGGACCGAAGGCCGATCCGACGACGACCACCTACGTCCCCCGTCCGGACTGGTACTTCTTCTTTCTCTTTGAGGTCCTCCGGGTCATGAAGAACGTCCCCAAGTTCACGGACATGGCGACGATCGGCGTCCCGACGATCTGCATGATCCTGCTCTTCCTGCTGCCCTTCTACGATCGCAGCCCGGAGCGCCACATCGCCCGCCGCCCGGTGGCCTTGGTCGCCGGCCTGACCACCATCTTCGCGATGGCCTTTTTGACCTACTCCGGCGCTGTCACCGGGTCGCCGAACTCGGTCGACATGAAGCCGCCGGCCAGCCTCAGTGCCACCGAGAAGGCGACCTTCGTCGCCGGTGAAGAGGTCGTGGGGCAGTCGGGCTGCCTGGCCTGCCACGTGATCGGTGAGAACGGCAACAACGGTCCTGGGCCGTCCCTGACCCATGTCGGCTCGATCCTGCGCCCGGCGGCCATCGCCTCCACGCTGCGCAACCCGACCGCCCCCATGCCGTCCTTCGCCGGCCTGGCCAAGCAGTATCCCCAGAAGTTCCAGAACCTGGTCAGCTTCCTCTCCGAGCTGCAGTAGGCCTGACCGCCATGACGGCGAGCGGATCGCGGCCGCCCGGAGCACCGCCCGGTGGTGCGCCGGGTAACGGAGGCAGCCACCCGGCGGCGGCTGAGTCGGTCAGCGCCGGGCCGGGCACGCCGGGAACCCTGGCCGAGCCCCAGGTGCGGGCGATGTTTGACCGTATCGCCGGGGTCTATGACCGCATGAACGCGGTCATGACCGCCGGGCTTCACCACCAGTGGCGGCGCCGAGCGGCCGACCTGGCCGGGGTCGATCCCGGCGATCACGCTCTCGATGTGGCCACCGGGACGGGCGATCTGGCCTTCGAGCTGGCCCGGCGGGTCGCGCCGTCCGGGGCCGTGGTCGGTGCCGACTTCTCCGAGGGAATGCTCGAGCTGGCCCGGGCCAAGCTCCCGGGCGCCGGGCTCCCCGCTGGGGTTGACGTGCGCTTCGAGACCGCCAACGCCTTGGCCCTGCCCTACGCCGACGGTGCCTTTGCCGCCGCCACGGTTGGCTTCGGGGCGCGCAACTTCGCCGACCTGCGTCAGGGCCTGAGCGAGATGACCCGCGTCGTGCGTCCGGGCGGCCGCGTCGTCGTACTTGAGATCACCACTCCGACACGGCCGCCCTTGTCGACCTTTCTCGAGGTGTGGTTTGATCGTCTGGTGCCCGCCCTGGGCCGCGTGGCCGGTGACTCCGACGCCTATAGCTACCTGCCGAGCTCGGTCCGCCGCTTCCCCGATCCCGAGACCTTGGCCGGCGTCATGTGGGACTGCGGGCTGCGCGACATTCACTATGTGGTCACCGCCGGCGGCATCATTGCCCTCCACGCGGGACAGGTGCCGTCATGAGTGCGGTCGAGGCGGTCGTCCAGGCCGGCGGGCCCCCCGCCTCACGTCTCATGGATCGCCTCGAGGAGCGCATGAGCGAGCTTGCCCACGCCCACGGCCCCCGGCTGGGCCGCCTCGGTGGGGACACGCTGGCCGCCGGCGGCAAGCGGCTGCGCCCGCTGCTCGTCTTCCTGGCCGCCGGCACGCCGCCGCCCGAGACCGACAACCTGCTCCGGGGCGCGGTCGCCGTGGAGCTGGTGCACAGCGCCACGCTCGTCCACGACGACGTGCTCGACGGGGCTGACCTGCGCCGGGGCCGGCCCACGGTAGTGGCCACGGCCGGTCGTCATCTGGCCACCGCCACCGGCGACCTGCTCTTTTCCCGCGCCTTTGCCGAGCTCGCCGAGTCGGGCTCTGCGGCCATGGTCAGGGCGCTGTCGCGAGCCAGCTCGGGTCTGGCCGCCGGGGAGCTGATGCAGCGCGAAGACGCCTACCGCGTCGTCTCCGAGGAGCGCTACCTCGAGCGCTGCCGGCTCAAGACGGCCGTCCTGTTCCGCGCCGCCTGTGAGCTCGGCGCCATGGAGGGTGAGGGTCCGGTGGCGGTGGTCGGCACCTTCGGCGAGCAGATCGGCGTCGCCTTCCAACTCCTGGACGATGTACTCGACGTCTCCGGCCCCCCGGAGCGAACCGGTAAGGCGCGGGGCACTGACCTCCTTGACGGCACCATCACCCTGCCGATGCTGGTCGCGCGCGCGCGCGATCCCGAGTTGGCCGCACTGGATCCCCGAACCGTCATCGGCACCGCCCAGGCATCCGTGGTCTGTGACCAGATCGCCGCCACCGGCGCGCTGGACACGGTCCGCGAACGGGCGCTGGACCTCGTCGCCCAGGCCAAGGCGCTGTTGCCCGGCCTTCCCTCGCGTCAGCGCAACGCGCTCGAGCTGGTTGCCGAGGGCGTCGTGGCCCGTTACGCCTGAGCCACGCCAGCGTCGTCCGATGCGCCTGAGCCAGGCCAGGGTTGCTCCTCTGCCCGGTGCGGCCAGCCTCCCGCGGGCGAGCGGCTCTAGAAATCCTCAGGAAGGATGAGGTCCGTTTCCAGCGCGGCCGTGAAGCGGTCGATCTCCTCGGCCATGTTCGCCTGAGTGAGGCGGCGCAGGTCCGCCAGCATCTCGGCCAGCCCCTCATCGAGCCGCTCCTCAAACTCGTCGACCTGGTCCTGATCGAACACGCCCTCGTTCAGCCACTCGCAGTTGGGGCAGTGCAGGGTGAGCTCCCAGAAGCCGCTGGCCGTCTCGCCCCACTGGACGGGCTGGACGAGCTCAGACGTGCAGTCAGGGCACATGTGTAGACCGGGGCGGGTCGACTCCCCCAGCGAGAAGCGGACCACCTCGATTGAGCGGCCGCTGGGCAGGACGATGCGGCGGACGGAGTGGCTATCGGGACGCTGGCTCATTACTTCCTCGTCGCTGATATCGGCGTCGGTTGGGATGACCTTGAGAGCAAGTCCAACCCGGTTGGACGAATCGCCCGCTACGCTTGGTGCCCCCGTCCCGGAGGCAGCGATGTTCCGCAATCCAGTAGTCGACGCAGTCGTCATCCTCGTCATCGTGCTGCTCATCCTTGGGCCCAAGCGTCTGCCCGAACTCGGGAAGGGTCTGGGCCGCGGGATGCGGGAGTTCAAGGAAGGCATCACCGGCGACGCCAAGGACGACGATGACGACCGTCCGGCGCTCTCCTCAGCCCCGCCGTCTCCCGGCTCAACGACCGAGTCGGCTCCCGGCCAGGCCCGCGACTCGGCCGAGGTCGGCTCAAAGCCCCAGTCGTAGCGTTGCGCGCTGAGGACGAAGGCTTCACGCCGCCCGACGTGACCGGTTAGACCGTGGCCCGGATCCTGCGACCGGTCGGTCACGATGATCGACTGAGCGTCGTCGATCATCTCGACGAGCTCCGTTCGCGTCTGATCATCTGCGGGGCCACGCTGCTCGCGGCCTTCGTGGTCTGCTTCATCTTCAACCACGCGCTGCTGAACCTGCTCAACCGGCCGCTCCCATCGACCACCAGCCAGCAGGCCAATCACCTGAGCGGGCTGACCACCGATTCAGTCAAGGAACACCGGGCCTTCGTCCAGGCCGAGGCGCTGATGCACCAGCTGTCGCGCTCCTCGCATCTGGCCGCGCCGGACCGGGCGCTGATCGCTGCCATCGCCGGCAAGTTCGGCGACGCTGCCCGGGCTCTGCCGCAGAAGGTGCCCAAGACGGTGCCGATCACGATCGGCGTCGGGGAGCCGTTTACGACCACCCTCACGGTCTGCTTCTACTTCGCAC
>JAXDGI010000135.1:0-12039 GCA_034665145.1 Solirubrobacteraceae bacterium | reverse complement strand
CGGGAAGCGGGATGAGCGAGCTTCGCGCGCAGATGAACGAGTGGCGCGCTGCGATCGTTGCGCGACTGCCCGACGCCCCCGGCTGGCTACAGGGCCGGGTGTCACGCGTACTGGCCGTGCTGCTGATCCTGTTTGGGATCGTGCTGCCGTTCCTGTTCACCAAGGACAGCGGCTTCATGAACGCCACGATCATTGCGGTGGCCTTCGCCGTGATGTCGCTGGGACTCAACGTCGTGGTCGGATTCGCCGGCCTGCTCGACCTTGGCTACGTCGCCTTCTATGCCCTGGGCGCCTACTCGCTGGGTTGGTTCGGCTCTGACTTCTTCTTCAAGGCCCACGTGCACGTGGGCGTCTCGGGGATCGCCGCCACCGAGACCGGCGTCCACCTGAACTTCATCCTCATCCTCATCTGCGCGGCGATCATCTGCGCCGTGGCGGGGGTGATCATCGGCCTGCCCACCCTGCGCCTGCGGGGTGACTACATCGCCATCGTCACGTTGGCCTTCGGCGAGATCATCGGCGTCGTGGCGGTCAACGGCCAGAGTGTGAGCCTGGGCGGGGGAATGACCCTCACCGCAGGCAACCTCGGTATCAGCGCCGTCGACGCCCCGTACCTGCCTGGGGTGGGCGTATTCAGCCTGCTCAACCTCAGACCGTGGTACTGGCTGATCTTTGCCGTTTTAATGTTGGTCCTGTTCGTCAACCTGCGCCTGCGTGATTCGCGGCTTGGCCGCGCCTGGGTGGCGCTGCGCGAGGACGAGGTGGCTGCGGTCTCGATGGGCATCCCGCTTGTTCGCACGAAGCTGTCGGCCTACGCCATCGGGGCCATGTTCGGCGGCATGTCCGGGGCCTTCCTGGGGACTTACTACACGACGGTGAACGCCGGCCAGTTCCAGTTCGGCTTCTCCATCTTCATCTTGGCCATGGTCATCATCGGGGGCCTGGGCTCGATCTGGGGCGCTGTCGTCGGCGGGATGCTGCTCGGCTACATCAACCAGTGGCTCATCCCGGACGTCCTCAACAACGTGCCGCAGAAGCTGGGTCTCAACTTCCCGTTGACCGAGATCGAGTTCGGGATCTTCGGCTTCCTGCTTGTGCTCGTCATGGTCCTGCGCCCGCAGGGTCTGCTGCCCGAGCGGCGGCGACGGCTCGAGCTGAGCGGCGAGATCGCCGCCGAGGACGCCCAGCTCGTGGAAAGCGCGGCACCGTGACCGGCGCAGCCGGCACCACCACCCTCGTCCCGGCCGACCTCAGAGGAGGCCTTCGGTGAGCGCCACCGCGCCCGCGACGCCCGCCGCCACGGCGGCCGTGATGAGCGTTGTGCGCGTGACCAAGGAATTCGGCGGTCTCACCGCCGTCAACGACGTGTCGCTGCAGATCCCAGAGCGCGGCATCGTCTCTCTGATCGGCCCCAACGGAGCCGGCAAGACCACCCTGTTCAACATGCTGACCGGGCTCTACAAGCCGACCGCCGGGCGGATCCTGCTCGGCGAACGCGACATCAGCCGCGCCCGGCCCGACATCATCACCGGCCTGGGCGTGGCCCGCACCTTCCAGAACATTCGCCTGTTCGGCGCCATGACCGCGGTCGAGAACGTGATGATCGGACGGCATTCCCGGATGCGCGCCGGCCTGCTCGGTTCGATCGTCCGGCCTCCCGGGGTTCGTCGCGAGGAGCGCGAGGCTCGCGAGCGCGCCCGCGAGCTCCTGGCCTACGTCGGCCTGCCCGAGAACCTGTTCGACCAGCTGTCCGTGCAGCTCTCCTACGGCGACCAGCGTCGCGTTGAGGTCGCCCGAGCCCTGGCCTCCGAGCCGCGCCTGCTCCTCCTCGACGAGCCGACGGCGGGCATGAACCCCCAGGAGTCCGCGGCGCTCACCGAGTTCATGCGCAAGCTGCGCGACGAGCTCGGCCTGACCATTCTGCTCATCGAGCACGACATGAAGGTGGTCATGGGCGTCTCCGAGCGGGTCACCGTGCTTGACCACGGCGAGAAGGTCGCCGAGGGCTCAGCCGCCGAGGTCCGCGGCGACCCGCGGGTCATCGAGGCCTACCTCGGAAAGCAGGACTGACCGGATGCCGCTGCTCGAGGTCGAGGACATCCGTACGCACTACGGCGCAATCGAGGCCCTCAAGGGCGTCTCGCTGACCGTGGATGAGGGTGAGGTGGTCACGCTGATCGGTTCAAACGGCGCCGGCAAGTCGACGACGCTGCGCTCGATCTCGGGGCTGACGCCGGCCACCACGGGCCGGGTCAGCTTCGCCGGCCGCGAGATCACCCGGGTGCCGGCCCACGAGATCGTCTCCCACGGCATCGCCCTCTCCCCGGAGGGCCGGCACTGCTTTCCCCGCATGACCGTCCGGGAGAATCTCGATCTCGGGGCCCATCACCGCCGCGGCGCGGAGGTCGGCGACGACCTTGAGCGGGTCTTCGAGCTCTTCCCCCGCCTGCGCGAGCGTGAGAAGCAGAAGGCCGGGACGATGTCCGGCGGCGAGCAGCAGATGCTGGCCATGGGGCGGGCACTGATGGCCCGACCGCGCCTTCTCATGCTCGACGAGCCCTCGATGGGCATCGCTCCGATCCTCGTCCAGCGCATCTACGAAACGATCGCCCAGATCAACCGGGACGGGGTGACGATCCTGCTCGTGGAGCAGAACGCCAACTACGCGCTCGACGTGTCGGGTCGCGGCTACGTGCTGGAGACCGGCCGCGTGGTGCTGGCCAACGACTCGGCCCACCTGCGGGACGACCCCGACGTCCAGCGCGCCTACCTGGGCACGTGATGAAGACCGGCGCGAAACCCCCCGGACGGCTCTGATGGCTCTCTACGCCACGATCGGCGCCAAGGCGCTGTACCTGCTCTTCATCTGGCTTGCCTCGGCCGCCGCGGCCGCCTGGATGGCCGATCGCAAGGGCTACGGCGAGCGGGTGGGCCTTACCTTCGGCCTGATCCTCAGCGCGGTCGGATTGCTGATCGTGCTGCTGCTCCCGGGGCGCCCCGGATCGGCCTGGAAGGTCGACGGTCCGTTCCCCCGCCGCCGGGGCCGGGTCGCGACCGGGGAGGCCACCCCCGGTGAATCAGGATCGGGCGGGGCTCCCGAGCCTCCGCCGGGCGCCTAGCGCTGTGGCCACCACTACGCGTGACCGGAAAGGCACAGTTTCGCCGCGTTAGCGCCCGAGGATCCGCGGATCCTCGCTGGCCGCGAACCCCATGTCCACGCCGGCCTCAGCCGTGCCCGTCTCGCGGGCGTCGTCGGCGACGGCCGCGGCCACCGCGCCCACGACCTCACGGTTGAAGACCGAGGGGATGATGTAGTCCTCGCGCAGCTCGTCTGAGGGCACGATGTCGGCGATGGCCCGCGCCGCGGCGGTCTTCATCGTCTCCGTGATCTGCGTGGCGCGAACGTCGAGCGCGCCCCGGAAGATCCCCGGGAAGCAGAGCACGTTGTTGATCTGGTTGGGGTAGTCCGAGCGGCCGGTGGCGAGGATGCGCACATAGGGGAGGGCCTCCTCGGGCGAGACCTCGGGGGTCGGGTTGGCCATCGCGAACACGATCGGGTCGGGGCTCATCCGCGCCAGGGCCGAAGCGGGCAGGACGCGCGCCCCGCTGAGGCCGATCAGCAGGTTGGCGCCCTCGATCACGTTCATCGGCGTCCCTGAGCGCCGGTCGAGGTTGGTCACCTCGGCCAGGCGGCGCTTGACGAGCGGCATCGTGCCCTGCACGTAGTCCTCGCGTTCGGTGTGAAGCGCGCCGTGCGAGTCACACCCGATGATGTGACGAACGCCGGCCTCGAGCAGGATCTTGGTCACCGCCACCCCGGCCGCGCCCAGGCCCACGACGACGACGCGGATGTCGCCGATGCGCTGGCCGGTCAAGGTCAGCGCATTGAGGAGCGCGGCGAGCACGACCACGGCGGTTCCGTGCTGGTCATCGTGAAAGACGGGGATGTCCAGCTCGGCCTTGAGGCGATCCTCGATCTCGAAGCAGCGCGGGGCGGAGATGTCCTCGAGGTTGATGCCCCCGAAGCCCGGGGCGATGGCCTTGACGGTGGCGACGATCTCGTCGGGGTCGCGCGTATCGAGGCAGATCGGGAACGCGTCGACGCCGGCAAACTCCTTGAACAGCATCGCCTTGCCCTCCATCACCGGCATCGCCGCGCGCGGTCCGATGTCCCCCAGGCCCAGGACGGCTGTGCCGTCGGAGACCACGGCCACCGTATTGCGCTTGATCGTGTACTGGAAGGCCTTCTCGGGCTCGGCCTGGATGGCCTGGCAGACGCGGGCCACGCCCGGGGTGTAGGCCATGGAGAGGTCATCGCGCGTCTTCACCGGGCTCTTGTTGTGCAACTCGATCTTGCCGCCGGCATGGAGCATGAA
The DNA here is from genome assembly GCA_034665145.1 of Solirubrobacteraceae bacterium. Lineage (GTDB taxonomy): Bacteria > Actinomycetota > Thermoleophilia > Solirubrobacterales > Solirubrobacteraceae > Palsa-465. The sequence continues at coordinate 7,663 of JAXDGI010000135.1, read as the reverse complement.
GGTGCGGTCGGTGCTGTCCAGCACGCGTGCGCCCGGGACGGCGTCGACGGCGTCGGTCAGACGCGGCCAGTCGGAGGCGTCGCCGGTCTCCACGGTGATGTCGCGGACCGTGTGCCGTCCCTCGACCGAGACCAGGTCCACGGCTCCGATCGTGCCTCCGGCCGCGCCGATCGCCGAGGCCACCTTGCCCAGCATTCCGGGTAGGTGATCGATCTCGACCCGCAGGGTCAGGCTGTACTGGGCGCTGGGCGTGTTGGCCATGCCGCGCGCCATCTTATGCCCCCACGGACTCGGGCGAGCGCGCAACGCGTCGCAGCCGTCCGGGCGCGGGATAGGCTCAGATACGGATGGCAGACGAGCTCTTTCTCATCGACGGCAACAGCCTGGCCTACCGGGCGTTCTTCGCCCTGCCCGAATCGATTGCCACGTCCACCGGGATGCCGACCAACGCGATCTTCGGGTTCGCCTCGATGCTGGTCAAGATTCTCACCGACTACGGCCCGAAGGCGACCGTCGTCGTCTGGGATGCCGGCTCCTCGGGTCGCAAGGAGGTCTACTCCGAGTACAAGGCCCAGCGCTCCAGCCGCCCCGACCTCCTGCGCGAGCAATGGCCGCACCTGGAACCGCTGGTGTCCGCCTTTGGCTACCGCAACCTGAAGGTCGACGGCTACGAGGCCGATGACGTGATCGCCTCGATCGCCGAACGGGCCAAGACCGCCGATCCGCCCGTGGAGGTGATGGTGGTGACCGGCGATCGTGACGCCTACCAGCTGGTCGATGCGGACGTGCGGATCATGACCACCTCCCGGGGGATCACCGATACGCGCGTCTATGACCGCGAGGGCGTGATCGACCGCTACGGGATCCCGCCCGAGCTCGTCCCCGACTTCATCGGCCTCAAGGGCGACACGAGCGACAACATCCCCGGCGTCCCGGGCATTGGTGATAAGACCGCGGCCGACCTGCTCCAGCGTTTCGGCTCGCTCGAGGGCGTGCTCGAGAACGTCGACCAGATCAGCGGCGCCAAGCGCAAGGAGAATCTGACCAACCACGCTGACGATGCCCGCATCTCCAAGCATCTGGCCACGGCCAAGCGTGACATCCCGCTCAACGGTCTCGACATCGCCGAGTACGTGTCGGCGGCTCCCGATCGCTCGCGCCTGCGCGAGGTGTTCAGGGAGTTCGAGCTGCGCGAGCCGCTGCGGCGTCTCGAGGAAGCGCTGGGATCGGCCGATGCCGCCGCGCCGCCCCCGCGAGCCGAGCAGGCCCTATCGGCCCGGCTGACTAACGGCGCGCTCATCGATCTCGGTCGCCTGCCGCAGGCCGAGGTGGCCGTGGCCGTGCGCCGGCCCGAGGCGCCTGAGGGAGCCCTGTTCGGTGACGATGCCCAGTGGCGCTTCGCCGTGTACGTCGACAAGGGTGAGCGGCTGATCGTCGGCGAGTGCGCGCGGCCCGAGGATCTCGTCGAGGCGCTCGGCGATCGCCCCGTGATCGCCCACGACGCGAAATCGCTGGGGCTGGTCCCGGAGGTCCTCGCGCACGACACCGAGGTGGCCGCCTACCTGCTCGAGCCAGCCCGTCGCGCGTATCCGTTCCGCGAGCTGTGCGAAGAGCGCGGCCTGGCCACCGAGATAGAGGATGAGGCCGGACACGACGCCCGTCTGGCCCACGCGCTGGCCCTCTGGCAGCGCGAGCAGATCGAGGAGCGCGGTCTGACCGACCTGTTGCTCGAGGTCGAGCTGCCGATCGTTCGCGTGCTGCGCGAGATGGAGCAGGCCGGGGTCAAGCTCGACACCGAGCGACTCAAGGAGATCTCCACCCGGGTCAAGACCGAGGCCGACGCCCTCGAGCGTGAGATCTACGCGCTGGCCGGAGAGGAGTTCACGCTCGGCTCGCCGAGGCAGCTCGAGGAGATCCTGTTCGGCAAGCTCGGCCTGTCGCGCAAGCGGCGGGGCAAGACCGGCTACTCGACCGATGCCCGCGTGCTTCAGGCAATCCGTTCCGAGCACGAGATCATCCCCAAGATCGAGCGCTGGCGAGAGCTGACCAAGCTGGCCCAGACCTATCTGGACGCGCTGCCGCTGCTCGTCGATCCGCAGAGCCGTCTGCACACGACGTTCAACCAGACCGCCGCCACCACCGGACGGCTGTCCTCCAACAACCCCAACCTGCAGAACATCCCGATCCGCACGCCTCTGGGGCGCGAGATCCGCGCCTGCTTCGTGTCGGATACCGCCGACGAAGCCGGCGGTCCGGGGAACCTGCTCGTCTCCGCCGACTACTCGCAGGTCGAGCTGCGGCTGCTGGCCCACATCGCCGACGAGGAGGTTCTCAAGGAGATCTTCCGCCGTGGCGAGGATGTTCATACCGCGACCGCCTGCCGCGTGTTCGCCGTCACGCCGGACGAGATCGACCCGGGCATGCGCTCCAAGGCGAAGATGATCAATTACGGCATCGTGTACGGACTGTCGGCCTACGGGATGGCCGACCGGCTCGACATCCCCCAATCCGAGGCCGACGACTTCATTCAGCGCTACCTGGCCGGCTTCCCGGCGGTCGGCCGCTTCATCGAGCAGACGATCGAGCAGGGCACCGAGCAGGGCTACGTGTCAACCCTGTTCGGGCGCCGGCGCCAGGTCCCGGAGCTGCGCGCGCGCCGTTGGGAGCTCCGCAAGCAGGGCGAGCGCTTCGCCGTGAACATGGTCATTCAAGGCACCGCGGCCGACATCATGAAGGTGGCCATGGTCCGCTGCGAGCAGGCGCTCAAGGCGGCCGGCCTCACCTCCCGTCTGGTGCTGCAGATCCACGACGAGCTCCTGTTCGAGGGTCCGGCCCAGGAAGCCGAGCGGGTCAAGGCGATCGCCGTGCGCGAGATGGCCAACGCCTACCCCCTCGACCCGCCGCTCGCGGTTGAGGCCGGGGTCGGCCCCGACTGGCTGTCGGCCAAGTAGCGGCCTCAGGCGGCCAGTGCGGCCGGCGCCCGAGCCGGCCAGGGTGCGTGGCCCGCGCTGGCCAAGCGCGGGTGGGCGATCTCGAGGTAATGGTTGAAGGACCAGTCCACGAAGCGCTTGGTCCCCAGCGCACCGAGCGTGGGAGCGAGCAGGCGCGGGGCGACGCGGGGCACGCCGCGTTGCAGGCGGAGCAGCCAGCGGAAGGCCAGCGCATGGCCGGCCGAGAACTCGTGGTAGTTGACGAGCGCTTGCTCGCGGGTCTGCTCGCCGGCCACCACCCGGCGCAGCTCTCGCCCGCAGGCCAACCCGAAGTAGAGGGCGGTTCGGATGCCCTCGGCGGTGAGCGGCAGACAGTGGCCGGCCGAGTCGCCCGTGAAGAACACGCCGTCCTCGGTCGCCGGGCGTAGCGCATGCGGGATCCAGTTGCCCTGGTAGCGAACCTTTTCGGCTCCGAGGTCGTCGGCCAGCTGCACGGTGGGTTCGCGGACGTGGAAACGGGGGTCAAACGAGCCGACCCCGATGCGCAACTCGTCGCCGGCGGGAAAGCTCCAGCCGTACCCGGCAGGCACGTACCGGCGGTCGATCCACACCTCGAGATCGCGCCCGGAACCGAACGGATGAACCTCGAGACCTCGCGAGAGCAGCGCGTCAGGCGGCTGCACGTTGTCGCCGACGCCCAGGATCCGCCGCCAGCCAAGCGCGTCGACGATCAATGAGGCGGTTATTTCTCCCCGATCGGTGACGACCGTGTTGCCCTGGCGACGCTCGACCTTGGCCGTCTCGAAGGTGAAGTCACCCTGCCCGGCCAGGATCCCGCACAGCGTGCGGTAGTCGAACGTCGAGAACGTCCAGGGAAGGTCGTAGCGAACCGTCGTGTGGGGCGAATGAATGACGAGTTCGCCGAAGGTCTGCTGGAGAGCATCGTGCAACCCGAGGGCGCGCAGCCAGGTCGTGGGGATCCCGCAGGCCGAGGTCTGGCGCTCGCCGATCTCGTAGCGGTCGATGACCAACACGTCGGCCCCGCTACCCGCCAGTTCGCGCGCCACGGCGAGACCGGCGAAGCTGGCTCCGCAGATCAACACGTCACAATCGGCCTGCAGCGGTGTACGCTCCGCGCCGCGCTTGGTCGCTCGCCGTGGCATGAGGGCTGATGATACGGACGGTCCCGGGAGCCGCCCCTTCGGCCGCCGCGGGCTGTGCCGATGGCCGCACGGCCGGCTCGGTGTGGCTATCCTCGGGGACTAATGTCCTCTACTTCAACGCTTATGGCTGAAACCGATCAGCCCACCGCGACGATCGTCGAAGGCTCCGGCGGCCTGCTGCTGGAGATTGACGGCCAGATCGTCCCCAACTACGACGCGACCCTCCATCCCTTCGCGGAAGGGGATGTCGTCACTGGCAACGTCGTCCGGATCGACAACGACGAGGTCCTCGTAGACATCGGCTACAAGTCCGAAGGGGTCATCCCCGTCGGCGAGCTTTCCATCCGCAAATCCGTCGATCCTGCCGACGAGGTCGAGCTCGGTGAAGAAGTCGACGCGCTGGTCCTCACCAAGGAGGACCAGGACGGTCGCCTCATCCTGTCCAAGAAGCGCGCCCGCTTCGAGAAGGCCTGGCGTCGCATCGAGGCCGCTGCCGAGTCCGGCGAGCCCGTCAAGGGCGCCGTCATCGAGGTCGTCAAGGGCGGCCTGATCATCGACCTGGGCGTTCGCGGCTTCCTGCCCGCCTCACTGGTCGACATCCGCCGCGTGCCCAATCTCGACGAGTACATGGGCCAGGGGATCGAGTGCAAGGTCATCGAGCTCAACCGCTCGCGCAACAACGTCGTGCTCTCCCGCCGAGCGGTGCTCGAGGAGCAGCGCAAGGAGGACCGCGAGCGCATCCTCGACCGGCTCCAGCCCGGCCAGGTCGTCGAGGGCACGATCTCCAACATCGTCGACTTCGGTGCGTTTGTGGACCTCGACGGGATCGATGGCCTGATCCACATCTCCGAGCTGTCCTGGTCGCACGTGAACCACCCCTCCGAGATCCTCAACATCGGTGACACGGTCAGTGTCAAGGTCCTGGACATCGACCGCCAGCGCCAGCGCATTTCCCTCGGGCTCAAGCAGACCCAGGAGGACCCGTGGCAGCGCGTGGTCGAGACCTACAACATCGGTGACGAGCTCGAGGGCACGGTGACCAAGGTGGTCACCTTCGGCGCCTTCGTCGAGATCCTGGACGGCGTCGAGGGCCTGGTGCACATCTCCGAGCTGGCTCAGCATCATGTCGAGAACCCTCGCGAGATCATCCAGCCCGGTGACCCGGTGCGCGTCAAGATTCTCGAGATTGACTCCGAGCGCCGGCGCCTCTCATTGTCGATCAAGCGCGTCGAGGGCCAGGTCCTTCCGGTGCGCCCGATCGAGCCGCCGGCCGATGGTGCCGCCGGCTCGCTGGACGACGTGCCCGAGCTGGGCCTCTCCGAGGACGTGTTCGCCAGCGGCGAGCCCGGCCCAGCCGAGCCCGAGGCGAGCGCCGGGGCCGACCTGGTGACCGACGCTCCCGCCGAGACCGAGGCTCCCGCCGATCCGGAGGCTCCCGCCAATCCGGAGGCTCCCGCCGAGGCCGCGGCTCCCGCCGAGGCCGCGGCTCCGGCCGAGCCGGCGGCTCCCGCCGAGACCGCGGCCCAGGTCGCTCCGGCCGAGACCGTCGAGGCCCCGGTCGAGACGACGGCGCAGAGCCCGGCAGCGGCGCCGGCCGAGCCAACAACAGCAGAGGCCCCGGCTGAGCCGGAGGCAGAGTCCCCGGCCGAGCCGGCGGCAGAGGCCGCGGCCGAGACCGAGGCCACCCCGGCCGAGGGCGAGCCGGACTCGCCCGACGCTCCCGCGGTCTGACGCCAGAACCCCGCGCTGTCCCGTCGTGATCCCTTTCATCGGGCTGACGGGCGGCATCGGGTCGGGCAAGTCGACCGCGCTGGCGGCCTTCGGGCGGCTGGGGGTGCCCGGCCTGTCCACCGACCAGGTCGTGCACGATCTCTACGACACGGACGAGGTCCGAGACGCGATGGTGAACGAGCTCGGATCCTCGGTGCTCCGTGACGGAGCCATCGACCGGGCGGCGGTGGCGCGCGAGGTGTTCGCCACCGGCGAGCGACGGGAGTGGCTCGAGCAGCTGCTCTGGCCCCGCGTCGGCGCCCGGATCGCCGGCTGGCGCCAGGAGCTCGAGACTCGGCTCGACCCGCCGCCGGCGGCCGTGGTTGAGGTGCCGCTCCTGTTTGAGTCGGGCATGGAATCTGCATTCGACGCCACGGTGGCCATCCGGGCCGACGAGGAGATCCGCCGCAAGCGTGCCTCGGGACGGGGCCATGAGTCCCTCGATGAGCGCGCCGCGCGCCAGCTCAGCCAGCAGGAAAAGGCGGAGCGTGCGACCTATAGCGTCGACAACGACGGCACGGAGGCGGAACTGGAGGCGAAGTTGTCGGCGATCCTTGACATGCTTGCCTGATGGGATCCTCGACCGCCACCGCGGGGCGCCGTCGAACCGGTCGCAAGGCCGTCGGCGCCCGCCGCCGCGATGCGGTCCGCCGCCGGCGCGGCGCCGTCTTCTTGGGGCTGGTCGTCCTGACGGTGGTCGTCGTCGTGGTCGCGGTACCGGCCGCCCGCAAGGCGATTACCGAGTTCGGGCTGCCCCTCCAGTACCAGGACGTGATCCGCCAGCAGGCCGCGCAGAAGCACCTCGACCCCGCGCTGATCGCTGCCGTCATCTACGCCGAGACCAAGTTCGACCCGCGCCAGTCATCGGCCGGCGCCGAGGGCCTCATGCAGATCCTCCCCCGGACGGCGCTGTTCCTGGCCCACCGCTCCGGCGCGACCACCTTCACCACACGCGATCTGGCCACCCCGGACGTCAATATCGCCTACGGCAGCTACTACCTGCGCTACCTGCTCGACGAGTACCACGACAGCACCGTCCTGGCCCTGGCGGCCTACAACGGGGGGGAGGCCAACGTGGACCGGTGGGTCGCGGGCGTGCACGCCCAAGGTGCCCGCTTCAGGATCCGCGATATTCGCTTCCCCGAGACCCAGGCCTATGTCCAGCGGGTGCTCCAGGCGCGCAGCGACTATCGCCGAACGTATCCCACGCAGCTCGGCCTGCGCTGAGGTCCCTGAGCCCGTTCCGGTCGTGGCCACGGTCCGAGCCGAGGTCCCTGAGCCCGTCCCGGCTGTGGCCACGGTCCGAGCCGAGGCTGGGGCGGCGTCCCGGCGGCCGACTAACCTGAGGTAGGCATGCCGAAGTTCGAGCTTGACGCCACATACCGGCCGACCGCCGACCAGCCGGCTGCCATCGCCTCGCTGGCCGAGGGGGTCGCCGCCGGTGAGCGCTATCAGACCCTGCTGGGTGCCACCGGCACCGGCAAGACGATGACGATGGCGGCCACGATGGAGGCCATTCAGCGCCCGTCCTTGGTGATCGCCCACAACAAGACACTGGCCGCGCAGCTGTGCAACGAGTTCCGGACGTACTTCCCGCGCAACGCGGTGGAGTACTTCGTCTCCTACTACGACTACTACCAGCCCGAGGCCTACGTCCCCAGCAAGGATCTGTACATCGAAAAGGACTCGGCCATCAACCAGGAGATAGACCGCCTGCGGCACTCGGCCACGGCGGCGCTGTTCGCCCGTCGGGACGTCCTGATCGTGGCCAGCGTGTCCTCAATCTATGGCCTTGGTTCA
>JAXDGI010000134.1:0-15141 GCA_034665145.1 Solirubrobacteraceae bacterium | reverse complement strand
CCGGAGCGCTGTAAGCGGTGCCCGGGCGCGTAGTAGGCGGCCCACCGACCGCCGGCGCGGTGCCTAGAGCCCCAGAGCGTCCTCGACCGCGACCCGGACCACCGGATCGGGCTCCAGCCCGGCCTTCATCCCGACCCGGGCCCGGACGCCGCGCTCCCAGTTGTAGAAGCCGAGGTCGAGCGCCTCCATTTCGACTCCGCAGGCCTCAGCCAGGTTGGCGGCGCGCCGCTCGAGCAGCATCGGGTCACCGATGCCCAGCAAGCGTTTGGCAGCGACGGTCACGTCGTCTGAGCCGCCGAGGGCGAGGGCGCCGGCGCGCACCTCATACACGCCGGTTCGGCCCAGGGTGCTCAGCAGCTCAAAGCGCGCCCCGCGCGCGAACCCGGGAAGGGCCAGGCGCTCGAACACCCGCGCAAAGCGCCGCTCCGGGCTCCAGCTCGGCTCGCCGTTGAAGGCAGCCTCCTGTGAACCCGAGCGGGCCGCCCAGGTCCGGTAGCCGGCCACGGTGCGCGCCGCGGTGGCCGGCTCATAGGCGCCGCGAGGCCCCGCCTGCGCCGCCTCAAGCGATGGCGGCTGGCCCGACGCCCACGTTGTCCGGGCCAGGGCGATGGCCGCGAACGGATCATCGTCCTCGGTCGGTCCGAGGAGGGCAATCAAGAACGCCAGCCATGTGCGCTCCTCGGTCTCTCCGGCTGGGTCGGCGACCTCTGCGTACAGCCCGGGCGGCTCGATGGCAAGCTGGTCGAGCCGCGCCGCGGCGAAGGCCACCTCCTCGGCCAACCGGACCGCATCCTCGCTGGAGCGCAGGCCGGGAGCGAGCTCGGATCGGTAGCCGTCATCGGCGCCGCGGGCCAGGTGCCGGACCTTCACCCCGGGTCCGCTGCGCCTGCCCGCCGTCCGGGATCCACCCTGTGTCCCGGGACGGCGCGGGGGTCGGATCGGGGAGTGACTCGATGTCCGGGGGCTCTGGCCGGCCGGCGAGACGACCGGGCGCAGCTCGAGATCCTGCTCGCGAGCGCAGATCGGACAGTTCTGAATGAGTCGGTTGTGGCGGCAGAAGCTCGGCACGTGGTGAAGGCTAGTGCGCCTCACGAGCCGCTCCGCGCTCGCCGTCAGGTCTCGCCGGCGCGCAGGCCGGCCGGTGTCGCCTCGGCGGCCACCCCGCCCATCGCCTGCTGGCGGCGATCCTCGCGACCCCGGGCAATGACCTCGCGGAAGCTCCTGAAACGGAAGATGAGAATCAGAGCGGCGAACCCGAGCCCGGAGCTGAGCACGATCGTGGCGATCTGCTGACCGACGGAAAAGGCGGCCGCGTTGGCGTTGTGAAAGATGGTCAGCAGGAGTGCCTGCTGGACGCCCGCCCCGCCGGGGGTGAAGGGAAACACCGAAGCCACGACCTGGACGGCAAGCACGAGGAGGGCGTTGCGGACCGAACCGCCGATGTGAAAGGCATCCAGGAGCGCCCAGTAAGCGGCAAAGCGCGCCACCCAGCTGGCCAGCTGCCAGGCGGCCATGCGGCGCTTGTAAGCCTGGCGGTCACGAAGGATCGCCAGTCCCTGGCGCACGCGCTGCCAGAAGGCGCGTACCCGCGCCGAGAGCAACGCAAAGCCGAACAGGAACAGGACCCCGAGCACCGTCAGGAAGAAGAGCGTGAAGCGCATGTGGCTGGCGAAGAAGCTGATGTCGAACGCGGGCAGTTTGGAGAAGTCGGGGGGTTTGGGGAACACCCCCTGTGTGAACGCGAAGCACATGATCAGCAGGCCCATGAGCCAGTCGAAGATCACACCTGTCGCCAACGCGGTGGCCACCGTCGGGTAGCTGGCCGTCGGGATCGCCGACCGGGTCAAGAAGAGCTGGGCGACGTTGCCCCCGCCGAGCGGGAACACGTTGTTGACGGCATAGCCGACCATGTATCCGCCCCACACGTCGCGCCAGCGCACGCGCACGTCCGGATAGGCCGTCTGGACCGCCCCCCACAGTGCGCGCGAGCGCAGCAGCAGGTAGACCGCGTAGAGGACAAGCCCCAGCAGGAGCGATCCCCAGCTGAGACTGGCCAGCTGCGAGAAGAACGTTCCGGCCGAGCTGACCAGATGGTTGACCGTGCACCCGATTGAGCTACACCCCCCGCTACGCGGGGCGACTACGGCGATGGGTATGGCCATGCGCACACGGTCGCACACCGGGCAGTCGGGGTGAGCCTCAGGCTGGGGCCCCAGCGGCCCGATGTGAACGTCATGCCGGACCCTCAGCGGCCGGTGTGAACCTCATCCCGGGCCCGAAAAAAGGACCGGGGGACCCAGATCCATCTGGGTCCCCCGGAGAGCCAGGGAAGTGGGGGCGCAGTTCCCTGACCGACAGGGGCGAGTTTCCCCGTCCCAAGCTTTGCCTAAACGTATCGCCCCAAATAAATCCGAACGGGACTTCAGAAGTCCGAAGGTTAACGTAGCAGGGCCGACTCAGCGCGACAAGGACTTCGCGGCTGCCGTGCAGGGTTGACAACGCTGTCCGCCCGGACCTAAAGCGTGTCGATGTCAGGTGCGGTCGCGCATCCCCGGGCCGGTGAAGAACTCCTCACCCGGTCGCACCGTGCCGGCCGCCTCGGCCTCGTGACGCAGCGTCCGGTCTGACTCGCCGCTCCAGGCCCCGACGGCCAGCATCTCGCGATCCGCGTCCATCGGACTGCCGCCGAGATCGGCGTTCACGATCCGTGCGCACTTGCGTCCCTCGGCGATCGCCGTGACGACGAGCGACTGGCCGATCCGGGCGTCGCCGCAGGCATACACGCGCCCGACCGAGGTGCGATAGGTCTGGCGGGTGCGGATATTGCCCCGGCGGTCGAGTTCGAGACCCAGTTCGGCGACAAGCCCGTCGTGCTCGGGATGCTTGAAGCCGATCGCGATCAGCACCAGATCGCCCTCGAGCACGAACTCGCTGCCCGGCACCGGCGTGAGATCGCGCGAGGAGCTGCCCGTGACCTTGCGGGCATAGACATGGCTCACGTGTCCGTCCTGGCCACCAAAGCCGGTGACCTCGGTACCCCAGCGCCGCTTGCCGCCCTCCTCGAGGGCATAGGTGGACGTGGTGCGCTTGGGCGGCAGTGGCCAGGGATGGCGGGGATCGTCCACGCCACCCGGCAGCTCGGCATAGACGTCGAGCATTACCACGGACTCCGCATGTTCGCGGTGGGAGTTGGAGATGCAATCCATCCCGGTGTCGCCGCCACCGATAACGATCACCCTGCGCCCCGCGGCGCTGATCTCGGTCCCGGGCTCCGGCGTGCGGGCGGGACGCCCCTGCTCCGCGGCAACCCAGCGGTTGCGCTGATACAGATAGTCCATGGCGGGGTGGATGCCGGCCAGGTCACGCCCGGGCACGTCGTATTCGCGCGGGACGCGCGAGCCGACCGAGATGACCACGGCGTCGAAGTTCTCCTGCAACTCGGCCACGGTGATGTCGCGACCGACATCGGTGTCGTAGATGAAGGTGATGCCCTCCTGCTCAAGGAGCGCGACGCGACGGTCGATGATCGACTTCTCGAGCTTGGCGTCCGGGACGCCGAAGCGAAGCAGACCTCCGGGGCCCTCATCGCGCTCGTACACGGTCACGGCATGCCCACAACGGTTGAGCTCGGCGGCCACCGCCAGCCCCGCCGGTCCCGAGCCGACCACGGCCACCGTGCGTCCGGAGCGGCGATCCGGCGGCTCGGGCACGATCCAGCCCTCGTCGAAGGCCCGCTGGACGATCGCGAGCTCGATCTGCTCGATCGTGACCGGATCGTCGTTGATGGCCAGCACGCAGGCGGATTCGCACGGTGCCGGGCAGATCAGGCCGGTGAACTCGGGGAAGTTGTTGGTCGAGTGCAGCTGGTCGATCGCGTCGCGCCACTTGTCGCGATAGACAAGATCGTTCCAATCCGGGATCAGATTGCCCAGCGGACAGCCCTCGTGGCAGAAGGGCACGCCACAGTCCATGCAGCGAGCCCCCTGGCGGCGCAGTTCGGCCTCGGGTTGGAGGTTGAAGTACTGCTGGTAATCGTCGACCCGCTGGTCGGGATCGCGCTTGTCAAAGCCGACCCGGTGGATCTTGAGAAATGCGCCGAGCTCACCCATGGGAGCGGACAGGCTACCAGCGCGTTGGCAACGCCCTACATTGCTCTATCGATGGTGGAAAGGCACCAGCTCACGCTGACCGGGCCGTTCTCGTTGGGAGCCGCGGCGGGGCTGCGCTTTGGACCTGACGAGGGTCAGCCCCTTCCGGCCGCACACGGCGCGGCCGCGAGCATGCGGCTGGCCTTTGCAGTCGATGGAGGCGAGGGTTACGCCGGCGCGGTGATCCACCAGGGGGCCCGCGATGCTCCGCTCGAGGTCGACCTGGAGTTGCGCGATGGCGCCGGCGCCGAAGCGGCGCTCAGACAGATCAGGCGGATCCTGTCGCTCGATCACGACGGGGACCAGTTCGAGGCCGTGGGGCGGTCTGACCCGATCCTCGGCGCTCTGCAGCACGCCCACCCCGGTCAGCGTCCGGTCCTGTTCTGCTCCCCCTACGAGGCTGCCGCGTGGGCGATCATCTCGGCCCGCCGGCCCGCCGCCCAGGCCGCGCGAGTACGCGAGGCGCTCGGACGCCAGCTCGGTGAGAGCTTCGAGCTCGGCGGCTCGCCCCAGATCGCCTTCCCTGCGCCCCGGCATCTGCTCGGCCTCGGCGATCAGTTCCCGGGCTTGTCCTTCCAGAAGCTGGGCCGTCTGCGCGATGTGGCCGGCAGTGCGCTCGATGGCCAGCTCGATGTGCCCCGTCTCCACGAGCTCGGGCCCGACCGTGCCTGGATAGACGTGCAGCGCCTGCCGGGGCTGGGTCCGTTCTATGCCGGGCTTGTCGTCCTGCGCGCCGGCGGCTTCGCCGATGCCCTGCTGCCCATGGCCGAGCCCAAGGTGCTGGCTCACACCGCGCGCTTCTACGGGCTGTCCGCCCTGCCCGATCTGGCCACCTTCGCGCAGTTGGCCGAGCGCTGGCGCCCGTTTCGTACGTGGGCCATGGTCCTGATACGGCTGGCCGGAGACCGCGGAACCACGGTCTAAGCCGACCCCGCCGGCCGGCGCCAGCCCGCGGACGGACAACTAGGCGCCGACCGCGGCCTCCGGCTCCGGCTCGGCGTCAGCCGCCTCGGCCTCACGCTCGGCCAGGACGCGCTTGTAGTCGCGCGGCATGACCTTGATGAAGCGCTCTCGCGAGCGCTCCCACGAGGCCAGCACGTTGCGTGCCACCAGCGAGCCGGTGCGCTGGGCATGCTCGGAGATGAGTGCCTTGAGCTCGGGCTCGTCGGCCTCTGACAGGGGGTCGAGGTCGACGAGGTCGGGGTTACAGCGGGCCTCGAAGCCGCGGTCCCTGTCATATACGTAGGCGATCCCGCCGCTCATGCCGGCGGCGAAATTGCGGCCCGTGACGCCTAGGATCACCACGCGGCCGCCGGTCATGTACTCGCAGCCGTGGTCGCCCACGCCCTCGACGACCGCCGTGGCACCGGAGTTGCGAACCGCGAAGCGCTCGCCGGCGAGGCCCCGGATGAAGGCCCGGCCGGAGGTCGCGCCGTACAGCACGGTGTTGCCGACAATCATGTTCTCCTCAGCCCGGAACAGGGCCGAGTCCGGCGGCCGCACCGAGATGATCCCGCCGGACAGGCCCTTGCCGGTGTAGTCGTTGGTCTCGCCGCGCAGAGCGAAGGTCACACCGGGAGCCAGCCAGGCGCCAAAGCTCTGGCCGGCCGAGCCCGAGAAGGAGATCTCGACCGTGGCCTCGGGCAGCCCCCGGCCACCGTAGCGGCGGGCGATCTCCCCGGACAGGATGCCGCCCACCGTCCGGTTGACGTTGCGTACCGGCACCGGCCCATGGCGAACGCTGTCTCCACGCTCGAGCGCGGGCGCGCACAGCGATACGAGTTCCCAGTCCAGCGCATCGTCGAGCACCGGGACCTGGGGCCGGGTCCGGGCGCGGGGCATGTCGGCAGGCAGATCTGGCGTGGACAGAACCATCGACAGATCGACCCCGCGAGACTTCCAGTGATCGAGCGCCTCCTCGGTCTCGAGGTACTCGGCGTGCCCGATGAGGTCCTCGAAGCGGCGCACACCCAGCTTGGCCATCAGGCCGCGGACCTCCTCGGCGACGAACATCAGGTAGGCGGTCACGTGCTCGGGCGTGCCCTGGAAGCGGCGGCGTAGCTCGGGGTTCTGGGTGGCGATGCCGACGGGGCACGTGTTGAGGTGACAGACGCGCATCATGATGCAGCCCAGGGCGATCAGCGGCGCCGTCGAGAAGCCGAACTCGTCGGCTCCGAGCAGGGCACCGATGACCACGTCGCGCCCCGTCTTGATCTGGCCGTCCACCTCAACGGTGATCCGCGAGCGCAGATCGTTGAGCAACAGCGTCTGCTGTGTCTCGGCCAGCCCGATCTCCCAGGGGATGCCGGCGCCTTGAATCGAGGACTGGGGTGAGGCGCCGGTGCCACCGTCGTGACCGGCGATGGTCACGTGATCGGCGTTGGCCTTGGCCACCCCGGCCGCCACCGTTCCCACCCCGACCTCGGAGACGAGCTTGACCGACACCGAGCCGTTGGGATTGGAGCAGCGCAGGTCGTAGATGAGCTGCTTGAGATCCTCGATCGAATAGATGTCGTGATGGGGCGGCGGGGAGATGAGGCCGACCCCCGGCGTCGAGCTGCGGATCTTGGCGATGTACTCGTCGACCTTGTGGCCGGGGAGCTGGCCGCCCTCGCCGGGCTTGGCCCCCTGAGCCATCTTGATCTGGAGCTGATCGGCATTGACCAGGTAATGAATCGTGACTCCGAAGCGGCCCGAGGCGACCTGCTTGATCGCCGACCGACGCGAGTCGCCGTTCTCATCGGGGATGTAGCGGGCGGGATCCTCGCCGCCCTCGCCGGTGTTGGACTTGCCGCCCAGCCGGTTCATGGCAATGGCCAGCGTCTCATGGGCCTCGCGCGAGAGGGAGCCCAGGCTCATGGCCCCGGTCGAGAAGCGCTTGACGATCTCGGTGGCCGGCTCGACCTCGTCGACCGGAATCGGCTTCTCGACGCAGCGCAGCCTCATCAGGCCGCGCAGCGCGGCCCGGCGGGTTGACTCCTCGTTGGCCTGGCGGGCGAACTCGTCATACGTAGCCTGGGGATCGGCCAGGGCTCCGGCCGGCGCCGCCTCGGGCTGAAGCGATGTGCGCGCGCTGCCCCGGACGGCATGCTGGAGGTTGGCAATGGTGTCCGGATTCCAGATGTGCAGCTCGCCGTCGCGGCGCCACTGCAGCACGCCGCCGACCGGCAGCAGGTCACGGCCCGTGCGCGGATAGGCGCGGAAATGCCGCTCGAGGGCCTCGGTGGCCAGCACGTCGAGACCGATCCCCCCGATCCGGGAGGCCGTGCCGGTGAAGTGCTTGTTGATCACCTCGTGCTCCAGGCCGACGGCCTCGAAGATCTGCGCGCCGCAGTAGGACTGGATGGTCGAGATGCCCATCTTGGAAATCGTCTTGAGCAGGCCCTTGCCGATCGCCTTGACGATCCGCTGCTCGGCCTCGTCGCGCTCGAGATCCTCGGGCAGCAGCGAACGCTCGGTGAGCTCATCCAGGGACTCAAACATCAGATACGGATTGATGGCCGACGCGCCGTAGCCGATCAGCGTCGCCATGCTGTGGATGTCGCGCGGCTCGCCGGACTCGATGACCAGACCGGTGCGCAGTCGTGTTCCGGCCCGGACCAGATGATGGTGCACCGCGGCCACGGCGAGCAGCGAGGGCATCGCCACCCGCTCGGGACCGAGGTTGCGGTCTGAGAGGATGATGATGTTGGCGCCGTTCTCGACGTATCCGGCCGCCTCAGCGCACAGCGCGTCAAGCCGCCGCTCCATGCCGTCGGTGCCGTCCTCGATTGGCCAGGTGATGTCCAAGGTGGCGGCGTTGAAGATCTCGTGCGAGACCTGGCGCAGCTTTTCGAGCTGCTGGTTGCGCAGGATCGGCTGATCCATGACGAGCTGATGGGCCTGCTCGGGGACCTCGGCGAGCAGGTTCAGCTCGCCCCCCACGCCGGTGTGCAGGCTCATGACCACGTTCTCGCGAATCGGGTCGATGGGCGGGTTGGTGACCTGGGCAAACAGCTGCTTGAAGTAGGCGAACAGCGGCGGTTGGCGCTCGGACAGCACCGCCAGTGCGGCGTCGTTGCCCATGCTGGCCGTGGGTTCCTCGCCCTTCGTGGCCATCGGCGCGATGATCATGCGCAGGTCTTCTTGGGAGTAGCCGAAGGCCAGCTGCCGGGAGCGCAGCGGCTCGACCCGGGGCGCGCGCGGTTCACGATCGGGCAGATCGTCGATGTGGACCACCGAGCGCTCGTACCACTCGCCGTAGGGCTTGCGGCGAGCGACACGCCGCTTGACCTCCTGGTCCTCGACGATCCGGCCCTCCTCGAGGTCGAGCAAGAACAGCTTGCCCGGGGCCAGGCGGCCCTTGCGCTGGATGTGCTCGGGCGCGACGGTCATGACCCCGGTCTCGGAAGCCAGCACGACGTAGCCCTCGGTGTCCTGCACCCAGCGGCCCGGGCGCAGCCCGTTGCGGTCGAGTACGGCACCGGCCATCCGGCCGTCGGTGAAGGCAATCGCCGCCGGGCCGTCCCACGGCTCCATCAGACAGGAGTGGAAGTCGTAGAAGCCCTTGACGTCCGGATCCAGATCCCGTCGTGTCCGATACGCCTCGGGGACCATCATCATGATCGCGTGCGGAACCGAGCGGCCGCTGAGCACGAGCAGCTCCAGCACGTTGTCGAACACGGCCGAGTCAGAGCCGCCCTGGCGGACGACTGGCATGACCTTCTCCAGGTCGGATCCGAACAGCTCCGAGGCCAGCTGCGACTCGCGGGCGCGCATCCAGTTGACGTTGCCGCGCAGGGTGTTGACCTCGCCGTTGTGGGCGATCATCCGGTAGGGATGGGCCAGTTCCCAGCTCGGGAAGGTGTTGGTCGAGAAGCGTGAGTGGACCAGCGCCAGCCGTGAGGCGACGCGCGGGTCGCGCAGATCGGGGAAGTAGCGCGGCAGCTGGGGCGCGGTCAGCATGCCCTTGTAGACGAGCGTCCGGCTCGAGAAGCTGGGCACGGCCAGATCGCTGCCCGCGGCGCGTTCGATGAGACGGCGGATCACATACAGCTTGCGTTCGAACGCCCCCTGGTCCTCGATCTCCTCCGAGGCCTCGACGATCACCTGGCGGATGACCGGCGCTGACATCCGCGCCGTCTCGCCCACAAAGCGGTCGTCGACCGGGACGTCGCGCCACCAGAGCAGGCGCTGACCCTCATCCTGGACGGTCTGCTCGATCAGCTGCTCGACACTCAGGCGCCGCTCGGGGTCACTGGGCAGAAAGCAGACGCCCACGCCGTAGCGACCGGGGGGCGGCAGATCGATGCCGGCGACTGCGCCGCGCATGAACGCATCGGGGATCTGCAGCAGGATGCCCGCGCCGTCGCCGGTGTTGGGGTCCGCGCCGGAGGCGCCGCGATGCTCAAGATTCTCCAGCGCATCCAGCCCCTTTTCGACCACGGTATGGGTCGCCTCGCCCCACAGCTTCGCCACCAGGGCGATTCCGCAGGCGTCGTGCTCATATGACGGGTGGTAGAGGCCGGTGCCCCCGGGGGGAGTCATTCGATCCATAGAGTGCCTTCTGGGAAGGGAAGCGGGGCACAACGAGCAGCCGGGAAAGGCTACCAGCGGTTTTGCCTAGGAGAACCGCCGTGAAGACTTCGATGGGATTCGGTTAGCGACGGGTCGCCCCGGGCAGCCCGGGGTAGAGACAGATGATGCCGATTTCCCACCCCAAGCGCCTCGTCGCCGGGCTGCTGGCCAGCGCAACGCTGCTCAGCGCGTGCGGCGGCGGCGGGGTTCCCACGACAACCTCGATCACCCCGGCCAAGAAGACGCCGAAGGCGACCAGCCCGGGGCCCAAGAAGCCCAACAACTCCTCGGTTGGCAACAGCAACGGCGGGGGCGCGGCCGGCGTCTCGAGCACCAGCACCACCAGCTCGTCGGGCAGCACCGGCGGCAGTTCAATCGGGGGCTCGAGCACAACGACTCCGGCCAGCAAGTCGCACAAGCGCCCGACGAAGCCCGGCCCGGGCAGCGGCGGCGCCTCGGTATCGGGCGGGTGATCGGCCGGGGCGTCCCGGTAGGTCGCTAGCTCTTGGTCTTGGCGCGCGACTTGGCCGCGCCGGACTTCGAGGACGTGCCCGCCTTGGCCCGGCCGGAACCGCTCTGGCTCGAGCTGCCATTCGACGACGCGGACGACTTGGAGGATTTGGTCGCCGGCTTCTTGGTCTTGGCCGGTTCGTCGCTGTCACCGCTGCGGATCTCGGCCAGGCTGGCCTCGAGCGCGGCCATCAGATCGGGGGCCGGCGCGGTGTCCTCGGCCTCGGGCGCAACGGCGATCTCCTCACCCGCGGCCTTGCGCTCGATGAGGTCGAGGACCCGGTCGCGGTAGTCATCGCGGAATTTGCTGGGGTCAAACTCGGCCGACAGCGACTCGATGAGCTGCTGGGCCATGGTCAGCTCGCGTTTTGACGCCTCGGCCTCACCGACCTCGTCAAGCTCATCGATGCGATCCGGCGGAACGACCTCATCGCCGAACAGCATCGTCGACATCGTCATCACGCCGTCGGTCGGGCGCAGGGCACAGAGCTGCTGCTTGGAGCGGATCACGACGCGGCCGATGGCGACCTTGCCCGCCTCGCGCATCGCCTCGAGCAGCAGGGTGTAGGCCTTGGCGCCCCCGGTGGTCGGGGCGAGGTAATAGGTGTGGTCGTAGTAGATCGGGTCGATCTGCGACTCCTCGACGAATTCCTCGATGTCGATCGTCTTGGTCGCCTTGGGATCGAGCGCCTCGAGTTCCTGGGGCTCGATCAGCACGTAGCGGTCCGGACTGAGCTCGTAGCCCTTGACGATGTCCTCGAAGGCGACCTCGTCACCGGTCGAGGGATCGACGCGCTTTTGCCGGATGCGGGCGCCGGTCTTGCTCGAGAGCTGGTGAAAGCGGACGGACTTGGGTGAGGTGGCGCTGTAGAGCTTGACGGGCACGTTGACGAGCCCGAAGCTGATGGCGCCGGTCCAGATTGCGCGAGCCATGAGCAAGGTTCTATACCCGGTCGGGCGATCAGGCAAGCCCTGATGGCGGTCTTGCCGGACGGGTCGCGCCCATCCGGCGCCCCCAGAGCCAGGCGACCCCCCTTTTCGGTCTGCGAGCGCCAAGATCTCACGAACCGCCGCCCGCGCGCGTTTCCTGATCGTGTCCCTGCCCCCGTTTCAATCTCTGCTCGACGCCTATGGACATGACGTGCACCGCTTTCTCACCGCCAGCGTCGGGCCCGTCGAGGCCGACGACTGCTACCAGGAGACCTGGCTGGCCGCCCTGCGTGCCTACCCGCGGCTGCGCGACGCGGCCAACCTGCGCGGCTGGCTGCTCACCGTCGCGCATCGCAAGGCGATCGACCATCACCGCGGCCGGGCTCGGCGCCCCGTGGCGATCGGGGCCGCGACCGACATGGCGAGCACTCGATCCGGCGTGGCGGCCGCGCCGTCCCTGCCCGAGGAGCGAGGCGGCCTGTGGGCTCAGGTGGCCGCCCTGCCCACCAAGCAGAGGACCGCGCTTGCCCTGCGCTTCGTCGCCGACCTGCCCTATGAGGACATTGCCGCGGTCATGCAGACCAGCGATGAGGCGGCGCGCCGCAACGTCCACGAGGCCCTCAAGCGCCTGCGAAGGGAGTACGAGCAGCCATGACCACCGACTGGCTCATTGACGAGTTGCGCCGGAGCGCCCCTCCGGTCGGTCCTCTGCCCGACGTGGCCGATGCGGCCGCGGAGGCAGGGTTGCTCGACGTCGCGTACAGGACTCTGTCCTCACCCGTCGGAGAGCTGCTGCTGGCCGCGACCGAGGCGGGACTGGTCCAGGTCGCCTACCTCGATCCGGTGCAGATCGATGGGGTGCTGGCCCGGCTGGCCGAGCGTGTCTCCCCGCGTGTCCTGGCCATGTCCCGGCGGCTCGACGCGGCCCAGCGTGAGCTCGACGAGTACTTCACCGGCCGGCGGCGACGCTTCGAGCTCGGCCTCGACCGGCGGCTGATGAGCGCGTTCGGCCGCCGGGTGCTGGGCGCGGCGGCCGCCATCCCCTATGGCTCGGTCTCGACCTACGCCGCGGTGGCCGCGGCGGCCGGCAGTCCGCGCGGGGCGCGGGCGGCCGGAAACGCACTCGGGGCCAACCCCCTGCCGATCGTGCTGCCCTGCCACCGCGTGCTGCGGGCGGGGGGCGACCTGGGCGGCTACACCGGGGGCGTGGAGCGCAAGCGAACCCTGCTGGCCATCGAGCAGGGTGAGGCACCGGCGGCCTGATCAACGCCACTCCGTGCCGGTCCTGGGTCGACGCTTTTGGACTCAGCGCGCGAGGAGCCCGGCATACCGGTGTGTGCGTAACCTCACACTGCGGCCCTGGCCGGCCCGGGGAAGCTACCGGGGGAGAGGAGCCACCGAGGGAGGAACGCAGACTGATGCGCCGCGAACTGAGACGAGCCCTTCCCCCCGGTCCCCGGGTCCCACCGGCGATCCAGCTGGCGGCGACCTGGACACGCCCCACGGCGTCGCTGGAGCGGCTGCGTCGGTACGGCAAGCGCGTCACGGTCAAGCTGCCCTTCCAGCCGCCGTTCGTGGTCCTCTCGGATCCCGCCGACATCAAGGAGCTGTTCACGGCTCCGGCCGACGCGGTCCACCCCGGCGAGGGCGCGTCGATCCTAGCTCCCATCGTGGGGCGCAATTCGGTGATCCTGCTCGACGAGAACGCACACCTGGCCCAGCGCCGGCTGCTGCTCCCGGCCTTTCACGGCGAGCGGATGCAGCGCCTGCAAGCAACGATGACCGAGCTGGCCGAGAGCGAGGTCCACACATGGCCGGCCGATCAGCCAGTCGCCCTGCATCCGCGTCTACAGCGGCTGACGCTGGAGATCATCCTGCGCACCGTGTTCGGCCTGGAGCGCGGACGCGAGCTGGACACCCTGCGCGATCTGCTGAGCGAGGTGCTGGCCTTCTCTGAGAGCCCGCTTTCGGTGCTGCCGGCGCTCTCCCGCGTGCTGGGCTGGACCTCCACCCAGCGGCGCTTCAACCGGCTGATGCGCGAGGCCAACGCGCGGATCTTTGCTCTCGTGGATCAACGCCGCAACGCTGCCGGTGCCGGCGAACCGACCGGCGACGACGTCCTCTCGATGTTGCTGGCGGCCCGCCACGAGAGTCAGGAGCCGGACCGGCCGGGGGCGCCGATGTCCGACCGGGAATTGCGCGATGAGCTGATGACGGCGCTGGTCGCCGGACACGAGACGACCGCCTCCCAGCTCGCCTGGGCGCTGGAGCGAATCTCGCGCGAACCCGGCGTGCAAGCGCGTCTGATCGCCGAGGTCGATGGCGGAGAGAGCGACGAGTACCTCGTGGCGACGATCAACGAGATCCTGCGCCTGCGCCCCGTTCTGCCCAACGCCGAGCCGCGGCTGACCAAGAAGCCCGTGGTGATCGGAGGCCGCTCGTACCCGGCTGGAGTGATCCTGCTGGCCAGCGCCTACCTCGTGCACCGCGACCCGGACCTCTACCCCGAGCCGGCGGCCTTCCGCCCGGAGCGATGGCTGGGTCAGACGCCGGGAACCTATACGTGGATTCCGTTTGGGGGCGGGCGGCGCCGCTGCCTCGGGGCCAGCTTCGCCTTGGAGGAGATGAAGATCGCCCTCCGGGCCATTCTTCAGCGCTGGACGCTCGCTCCGTCCGGCTCGCGGCCCGAGACCGCGCGTCGGCGCAGCATCACCTTCAGCCCGTCCGGATCGGCGACCGTGGTGCTCCACGCCCGCCCCGTGGCCGAAGATCCGGCGCCGCTGCTGGTCGCCACCGCCTGAATCACGCCGGCCCGGTCGCCCGTGGCCGTGGCGTGCGCGGACTCTGGCGCGGGTAGGAGGCTGGCATGGATTTCCTGCGGCCGGTGCGGGCATTTGATCGCTTCCAGCAGCGGCGCCGGTGGCTGGCGATTCCCGTCGCCGTGGTCAAGAAGTTCGGCGACGACCAGGCCGGCAGCCTGGCCGCGCTGATCGCCTACTACGCGTTCTTCTCACTGTTTCCGTTGCTGCTCGTATTCGTGACCGTGCTCGGGTTCGTGCTTCAAGGAGACCCTGGGGCCCGCACGGCGGTCGAGGACTCCGCCCTCGGCCAGTTCCCGATCATCGGGGCACAGCTGCACAAGATCGGTGGCCTGCACGGACACGTGATCACCTTGGTCATCGGCCTGGTCACCTCTCTGCTGGCCGGATTGGGCGTCACTCAGGCGGCTCGCAACGCCTTCGACCGGGTGTGGGCGGTCCCGTTCAAGGATCGCCCTAACTTCGTGCAATCCCGGCTACGCGGGCTGGCCCTGCTGCTAGCCCTGGGTCTGCTGTTCATCGTCGCCACGCTGGCCTCTGGCCTGGTCACCGGTGGGTTGGGACACGGCATCGTGGTCAAGGTGACGGGGATCATCCTGTCCCTGCTGCTCAACTTCGGCCTCTTCTTTGCCGCCTTCCGGTTCATGACGTCGAACAGCGTGTCCAACCGCCAGCTGCGCACCGGCGTGATCGTCGCCGGCGTTATGTGGGAGATTCTCCAGGCGGTCGGCGGGTACTACATCGGCCACGTATTCAAGAGATCGACCAGCACCTACGGGACCTTCGGCCTGGTCATCGCGCTCCTCGTGTGGCTGCACCTCGGCGCCCAGATGACGCTCTACTCGGCGGAGGTCAATGTCGTTCTCACCCGGCACCTGTGGCCGCGGAGCCTGTTCGGGCCGCCGGCTGAGCCTGCCGATCAGCGAGCCCTCACCGCCCTGGCCAAGGTGGAGGAGCGCTCTGACGAGCAGCACGTCGACGTCGAGTTCAAGGGCCCGCCGACCTAGCCCGGTTCCGGGGTCCGGGCGACTAGAACAGGCGGTCGACCGCTTCGCGCCGCGTGACCTCCAGTGGCCACGAACACAGGCCGCCCTGGGCCGGGCACCCGGCGCAGAGATCGCGGTGCGGTGCCTCGGTGACCGCGAACTCGGCGCGCAGCATTGCCCCCGCCCGGGCGC
>JAXDGI010000133.1:0-4869 GCA_034665145.1 Solirubrobacteraceae bacterium | reverse complement strand
CGGGTGCTATCCCGGTACTGCCACGCCGTGGATCACCTTGACTGGGACGAGCTTGCGTCCGTCTATCACGAGGACGCGACCGACCGGCACGGTGCGTACTCCGGACCGGTCGCCGGATTCCTGGAGTGGGTGAAGCCGCAGTTCACCGGACGCTTCGCGGCGACGATGCACTCGATCGGCAATGTGCTCATCGACTTTGACGGCGCGCGGGCGTTCAGCCAGTGCCAGGTGCGCGCCGATCACCTCGTCAAGGACGAGCTCGGCGGAGGCATCTTCCAGTTCTGGGGCAGCTACGTCGACGTCTTCGAGCAGCGGAACGAACAGTGGAAGATCCTGCACCGCGTCGTCGTCCGCCGTTTCGTCAACGTGGTGCCGCGATCGCTGACCAATGGGAAGGACTTCACGCTGGCGCCGAGTGCCGGCTATGTCGAGCACGCGCGATCGCACGACGACCCGACCTACTGGGACCTGGCCCGGATAGCCGCTGCCTGCGCGTCCGACGCCGCGACGCAGTGATCGCGTCGCATCCCGCACGAGACCGTTCTGCCCGACCGGACCCATGAGGTCCCCGACCACACCGGAGCTTTGTCGTGACCATTCGCCGGCCGATCGTCCAGATCGCCTACATCGTTCCCGACGTGCGCACAGCCGCTCAGCAGTGGGTCGACCGCGTCGGCGCCGGACCCTTCTTCGTGTTCGACCACTTCGAGCTGACGGCCACTCATCGTGGGGAGCCGGCGGTGCTGGATCACTCGCCCGCCTTCGGGCAGTGGGGGGACGTGCAGGTCGAGCTCATCCAGCTCCACGAACTGGAACCCACCCCGTTCCGCGAGGCGTTCGGCGGCGGGAAGATCGGCCTGCACCACATGACCTGGTTCCCGGACGACCTGGATGCGGAGGGCGCCCGTCTCGAGGAACTGGGCTGGCCGTGTGTGCTCGACATGACCGGGCACACAGGCACCCGCGCCCTGTTCCACGACGCGCGGCCCGACCTCGGCCACTTCATTGAGCTCTATGTGGGCACCCCGCAGATCAGGCGCCACTACGAGTCCGTTGCCCGGGCCGCACACGGCTGGGACGGCTCCCATCCGATCAGGGAGTACCGACAGCTCGCGGCCGTGTGAGCAGGAACCCTAACCGGGAACGCCCGTCGTTGCCCACAGACTGAATCTGAATGTAGAATCAGCTCGCCGGGTTTGCTCCTTACGAGCGAGGAACTTGTGATGTGGAGGCAGGTCTCGTGGCCATGAAGACGCGGTCCGACTACTTGGCGTCCCTCGGCGACGGTCGCCGGATGTACGCAGACGGTCAGCTGGTGACGAACCTCGCCGAGCACGTCACGTTCCGGACGACGGTCGAGCGGATCGGCGACGGCTACGAGCGTTACTACAAGCCCGGTGCCGACGCGTCCGGCCCGTACTTCACCATCCCGCAGTCGCGGGACGAGCTGCGCCATCTGATGCACGAGCTGCTCGAGTGGGACATGGTTACGGTCACGACGTCGCAGGGCCTGATGGCCTACCTGACCGCTGCCACGCGGATCCGGCACGCGCTGCCCGAGTACGCGGGGCGCATCGAGCGCTACTTCGCCTACTGCCGCGACAACGACCTGCGCTGTGTGCAGGCGATCACCGATGCCAAGGGCGATCGACGGGTCGGCCCGTCCAAGCAGGAGGACCCGGACGTCTACACGCGGATCGTCGAGCGCCGGCCCGACGGGATCGTGATCCGCGGCGCGAAGCTGCACATATCATCCGCTGCGGTGTGCCACGAGCTGCTCGTGATGCCGACCAAGATGATGAAGCCGGGCGAGGAGGACTGGGCCGTCGCCTGCGCAGTGCCGGTGGGCGCGCCCGGCGTGCGCATCGTCAACACGAACTACGCGCCGCGATTCAACGAGAGCGACTTCCCGACGAGCAGCCGGTTCAACACGCCCGAAGGATTCGTCATCTTCGACGACGTGTTCGTGCCGAACGAGCGCGTATTCCTCGCCGGACAGAGCGAGTTCTCGGCGATCTTCGCGCACGCTCTTGGCCTGTGGGAGCGGCTTGGTGGTACGGCCCACCTCGCCGAATTCGGCGACACGCTGGTCGGACTCGCGCAGCTGGTCGCCGAGGCGAACGGAACCCAGTCGATCGTCCACATCAAGGAGAAGATCGCCGAGATGGTGATCTACTCGACGCTGGTGCGGGCGGGACTGGAGGCTGCGGTCGCCAACGCCGAACCGTCGCCCGAAGGCTGGTACTTCCCCAGCGAGCTCTACACCAACGCGGCCAAGCACTACGGCGCCGCCGAGTACAGCATGATGGTCCGCCATCTGCACGACATCGGTGGCGGATCGATCATCACTGCGCCATCCACGCTGGACCTCGCGAGCCCCGACGTCGGAGATGACGTCCGCAAGTACATGCGCACGATGGAGGGCATCGACGGCGAGTACCGCACGCGGCTGTTCCACGCCATCCGCGACATCAGCGCGGACGCCTACGGCGGCTGGCAGCTCGTGACGATGCTGCAGTCCGGCGGTGGTCTCTACGCGCAACGGATGGTAGCGCGGAAGCACTACGACATGGCACGCGCGAAGGAACTGGCACTGGCTGCCGCAGGGCTGCAGTGACCGGGCCGGCCCGATCCACTGCGATGACGACCGGTGCCCCGGATCGCGACGACGACGTCGCAGCCGTCCTGGGCGAAGACCTGGACCGGATCCGGGAGACCCTGTCCGCGCTCGAGACCCGCTTCGCCACCAGCGCCGCCGTCGCCGAACCTGACCACCGGGTCGGGTTGATGGAGGAGTCCGGCCCGGGTGAGCTAGACGTGCTGGCGCGGGCCAGGCAACTGCAGCGCGCCCTGTTCCAGGCCGGACTCGCGTGGCCGCAGGGCCCGGTCGAGTTCGGTGGTGGCGGACGCTCCAAGGAATGGTCGCTCGCGCTGGACCGGGTGCTCGACGAGTACGACCTCCCGTCGCGCGCGCAACTGCTGGTCGGGTTGCACATCGTCGCGCCCGCGATCGCGAGCCACGGCTCGGCGGACATCCAGCGGCGCTACCTGCCCGCGCTGTTCCGCGGTGAGGTCGTCGGCTGCCAGCTGTTCTCCGAACCGTCGTCTGGTTCGGATCTCGCATCGGCCCGGACCAGCGCACGGCGCGATGGAGACGATTGGATCGTCTCCGGGCAGAAGGTATGGACGTCGGGCGGCCACATCGCCGACATCGGAGAGCTGCTCGCCCGTACCGACCCGCTCGCCGGCAAGCATGCGGGCCTGTCGATGTTCGTCGTCGGCATGAAGACCCCCGGTGTGACCGTACGGCCGTTGCGCCAGATGACCGGTGGCGCGGCCTTCAGCGAGGTGTTTCTCGATGACGTGCGGGTGCCCGACGCCAACCGCATCGGCGAATTCGGCGCCGGCTGGTCTGTGGCGAGGACGAGCCTCAGCAGCGAACGCGAGGCGATGATGTCCGGCCTCGGCCCGCTGTCACCACATATCTTGTCCCGTCTGCACGCACTGGTTGCCAGCGGCGATCGCTGCAGCGACCCTGTCATCGCCCAGCAGGTCGCGCAGGTTACCGCCAACGTCCTGGCCGGTCACGCGCTGGCCGCCCGAAAGCCGGCCGATTGGGGCCGCCTGGGGAACGTGGCCGGTTCGGTCAGCAAGCTGTTGCTGGTCGAGACCGTCGACCTGATCGGGCATCTGATCGCTGACCTGTGCGGCCCGCGCGTATTCCTCGACGAAGACGAGACGTTCCTCTGGTCCGAGTTCGTGCTGGGCGCGCCGAGCCTGCACATCGCCGGCGGGACGGACGAGATCCAGCGCAATGTGATCGCGCAGCGCGGGCTCGGGCTACCGCGTTGACGAAAGGCGTGTGATGGACCTCGAGATATCGACGGACGAGATCCGTCGCGGGATACGCGACTATCTCGCTGACCACGATTGCCTGGCCGACGTCCGTTCGATCGCCGACGCCGACCGGTCCGCTCCCGGGCGGCGGCCGTTCGATGAGGCTGTCTGGCGGGGGCTGGCCGAGGATCTCGGGGTCGCCGCCCTCAGCGTGCCCGAGGAGTACGGCGGCCTCGGCCTCGGCCTGCGGGCCGTCGCGAGTGCCTTGTCCGAGGCCGGACACGAGCTGTACCCCGGCCCACTGCGTTCGACCGCGTCAGCGACCGCTGCGCTGGCTGCCGCGCCGACCGGCGGCGGCGCCCGGCCCGACGTGGCCGACGCGCTGCGGACGATCGCGAGCGACGGTGCCGTCGCGAGTCTGGCCGTACCGGCCGCGGACGTTCGGGGGGGATGCGGCGTCACACTCGACGGCGAACTGCTCCGGGGAACTGCGCGGGCAGTCCCGCACGGGGCCAGTGCGGACCTCCTCGTAGCGGTTGTCGACACGTCCGCGGGTACGTCGCTGGTGCTCGTCCCGCCGACCGCGCTGGAGCAGGCGATCCGCCGTTCCCGCGGGGGAATCGACTTCAGCACTGCGTACGCGGACCTCATCTTCGACGGAGTGCCCGGCACCGTGATCTCGGCCGACCCGCAGCAGGTATCGCATGTCCTCGACATGGCCCAACTGCTCGCCGCGGCCGAGCAGGTCGGGGTGGCGTCCGGTGCCCTGGACCGCACCCTCGACTACATCAAGATCCGCGAGCAGTTCGGCCGCGTGGTCGGCGGGTACCAGGCCCTGCAACACCGATGTGCCAACGTCGCCGTCCACATCGAAGCGGCGGCGGCACTGGTCGAGCGCGCCGCCGCTGCCGCGGAGAGCGGAGACACCGAGGTGCTGGCGCGGAGCGCGTTGCTCGCCCGGGCGGCGGCGTCCGAGGTATCGCTGTTCGCCGCGGACACGATGGTGCAGTTGCACGGTGGCATCGGATTCAC
>JAXDGI010000132.1:0-10997 GCA_034665145.1 Solirubrobacteraceae bacterium | reverse complement strand
CCCGACCAGGAGGCGATCGACATCTGGCTGGAGATCGGCGTCCCCCGCGAGCGGATCGTCGAGCTGCCGCGGGAGGAGAACTTCTGGCAGATGGGTCCCACCGGTCCCTGCGGCCCGTGCTCGGAGCTGTACCTCGACCGGGGGGTGGAGTTCGGGCGGCCCGATGACCTGCCGGGCGGCGACAACGAGCGCTTCATGGAGTACTGGAACCTCGTCTTCATGGAGATGGACCAGAACCCCGAGGGCGTGCTCACGCCGTTGCCGGCCAAGAACATCGATACCGGGCTGGGTCTCAACCGCATGGCGGCCATCCTCCAGAACAAGGAGACCGTGTTCGAGACCGACCAGTTCGCCCCACTGATCGCCCTCGGTGAGGAGCTCTCCGGCCGCCGCTATGGCCAGGAGTTCGCCACCGACAAGGCGCTGCGCGTGCTCGCCGATCACACCCGGGCGATGAGCTTTCTCGTCGCCGACGGCGTCGTGCCCTCCAACGAGGATCGTGGCTACGTGCTGCGGCGCGTGATTCGCCGTGCCATCCAGCACGGCCGGGGACTCGGGCTCGACCAGGGGTTTTTGCTGCGCTACGCCGATGTCGTGACCGAGCTGATGGGCGGCGAGTATCCCGAGCTCTCGCACGAGTCCGATCTCATCAAGAAATGGCTGACGTCCGAGGAGGAGAGCTTTGGCCGCACCCTCGAGCACGGGCTGAGGCGCCTGGACGAGCTCATCGCGCGGGCCCGGGAGGCCGGGGCCGAGGGGATCGCCGGCGCCGACGCCTTCCTCCTGCACGACACCTACGGCTTTCCCATCGACATGACCCTCGAGATCGTCACCGAGCACGGCCTCGGGGTCGACGAGGAGGGCTTCGAGGTCCTGATGGAAGAGCAGCGCACCCGGGCCCGCGGCTCCGGGCGGACCCGGGTCGGCCAGGCCTTGCGCGAGCGCGCCAGCGAGCTGGCCGCGGAGGCCGGCTTTGAGACCGAGTTCGTCGGTTACGAGCGCACCGACGCGGAGACGACGATCGGCGCCGCGGTGGCCGATAACGGTCAGCTGCTGCTCAAGCTCGTCGAGTCCCCCTTCTATGCCACCGGCGGCGGCCAGATCGCCGACGTGGGGACGATCGAGTGCCAGACGGGAAGCTGTCGGGCCACGGTCGCCGACGTGCTGCGCCTGGGTACCGACCAGGTGCTGGCCGTCTCACCCGAGCACGGCATGTTCGAGCCCGGCGAGCGCGTCCGCGCGCACGTCGATCGCGGCGCCCGCCACGCCACCGAGGCCAACCACACCGCCACCCACCTGCTGCACGCGGCGCTGCGCGAGCGGCTCGGTACCCATGTTCACCAGGCCGGGTCCTACGTCGGTCCCGACAAGCTGCGCTTTGACTTCACCCATGGCGGCGCTCTCAGCCCCGAGGATCTGTCGGCGATCGCCGACATGGTCAACCGCTGGATCGTGGCCGCCTATCCCGTGCGGGCGATCACGACCACGCTCGAGGAGGCGCGCCGCCTCGGCGCCATGGCCCTGTTCAACGAGAAATACGGTGATGTCGTGCGGATGGTCGAGGTCGGCGACGGCTCCTTCTCGCGTGAGCTGTGCGGCGGCACCCATGTGCGCAACAGCGCGGAAATCGGGCTCTTGCGCATCGTGCACGAGACCTCCAGCGCCGCCAACGTCCGTCGCATCGAGGCCATCACCGGACCAGCGGCGATCGCCCTTGTCCGCGCGCGCGATAACGAGCTCGAGCAGGCCGCCGCGACCCTTCGTGTGCCGCCAGAGCGGGTTGCCGAGACGGCGCAGGAGCTGCGCGCCCGCGTTCGCGAGCTCGAGCGAGAGGCCAAGCGCGGTGGCGCCGGCAACGGGGCCGTCGATATCGAGGCGCTGGTCGGCTCGGCCCGGGAGTCGGGGGGCGCGCATGTCCTGACGGCCGCGGTCAGCGCCGCCGACGGCGATGCCCTGTTGCAGATCCTCGATCGCATCAAGGGCCGGCTCGGCGACGCGGCGATCGTACTGGGCAGCGCCGGCCAGGGCCGCGTCGACCTGGTGGCAAGCGTCGCTCCCGCGCTGGTTGAGCGTGGCCTCAGGGCCGGTGAGATCGTCAAGCTCGCCGCGCGCGTCGTCGGCGGCGGTGGCGGCGGGCGCGACACTCTGGCCCGGGCCGGCGGACGCGAGCCCGAGCGGCTGCCGGCGGCCATCGCGGCGGCCCGGGAGGCGATCGAGACGGCATTAGGATCCGGCGCGGGATGACGCGGGTGCTGGCGCTCGACTACGGTCGGGCACGATGTGGATGCGCCGTGAGCGACCCGACCGGAGTGCTGGCCACCCCGCTGACCGCCGTGCCGACTCCGGCCACACGCCGCGGGATCGGAAGGCTGAGGGCCTTGGCGGCTGAGCTCGGAGCCGAGCGGGTGGTCGTCGGGCTGCCCCTGTCGCTGTCGGGGGCCGACTCGGCACAGACGGCAGAGACGCGTGTCTTTGCTCAGCGGCTGCAAGCCGCTCTGCCGGTTCCGGTCGAACTCTATGACGAGCGCTTCACCACGCGCCAGGCCGAGCGCTCCGGCGGTCGCGCCGATGAGGACTCCCGTGCCGCCGCCCATCTCCTCGAGAGCTGGCTGGCCAGCGCTGCCGCTGGGAGCGCGCGTGGCTGACAGCGGGGGCCGCACTGCCCGGGAGCGCGAGGCCGCCCGCCTGGAGCGCGAGCGCCGCCGGGGCGCCCAGGCCGGTGAACCGCCGGCCTCGCCGCCCGCTGAGCCCGCTCCCGAGCGTGCCGAGCGTCCCGAGCGTCCCGAGCGTCTCGAGCCTCTCGGCGGCGGCTTTTCCCTGGCCGAGCCCGTCGCCCCGTCCCGTGACGTTGACGATGACGGGGACCCTGCGACGGGCGATCACGACATCGAGCGGGCCTCGGGCACGCGGCGGATCAGCCATCGTGAGGGCCTGGCCTCGCGTCGTGCCCCTCAGCCCCGGGCGCGCTCCCCACGCGGGCGCGCCCCTGGCTCCCGCCGTCGCCCGCGCGCCCCGCGCCAACGCGCCGGCCATTCCTGGTTGGGGCGGGGCGTGGCGCTGGCCTTGCTCGTCTTGGCGGTGGCGCTGATCTGGTTTGCCGTGCAGCTGTTTCAGCCCTTTAGCACCTCGCCCCACGGCGACGTGCGGGTTGTCGTGCCGGCCAAGTCCACCTCGAGCCAGATCGGGGACCTGCTCACCAGCGACGGGGTCATCCCCTCCAGCTTCTTCTTTACGCTGCGCGCCACGCTGGCCGGTGAGCGCAGCAGCCTGCGAGCCGGGGTCTACCACCTGCAAAAGGGCATGAGCTACAGCGCCGTGCTGACCAAGCTGACCGCCGCCCCACCCGCGGCCAAGGTCTCTGCCCTGACCATCGCCGAGGGCCGCCGCCGGGCCCAGATCAGCGGCCTTCTGCACGAGCAGCACATCAAGGGCAACTACCTGGCCGTCACCCGGACCACGACGCTGCTCAACCTGCGCGCCTACGGTCTGCGGCATCCGCCCCCCAACCTGGAGGGCTTCCTCTTTCCCGACACCTACCAGCTGATCGACCCGATCAAGGTCTCGGCGCTGGTCACCGACCAGCTCACGACCTTCAAGCAGCAGTTCGGCTCGCTCAACCTCCGCTACGCCGCCCGCAAGCACCTCACGCCCTACGACGTGCTGAAGATCGCCTCGCTGATCGAGGCGGAGACCCCCACCGCCCATGATCGCCCGCTGGTCGCCTCGGTCATCTACAACCGGTTGGCCGACGGGATGCCGCTCGGGCTCGATTCGACCACGCAGTACGCCACCGGCAACTTCACCAAGCCGCTCACCGTGTCTCAGCTGCACTCGTCCTCGCCCTACAACACCCGTACACATACGGGGCTGCCGCCGACTCCGATTGACAACCCCGGGCTCGCCTCGATGCAGGCGGCCGCGCATCCGGCGCAGACGAACTACCTGTATTTCTTCGCCACGCCGTGCCGCCGCAACAGCGTGTTCGCCTCCAGCTATCGACAGTTTCTGTCGCTGGGCCAGAAGTACGCGGCCAAGCATTGCTGAGCGCAGACGTGGTCGGGCCGCCGCCGGGCGCAGACGGCCCGGTCCGTCTCGGCGTCCTCGGCTGGCCCGTGGCCCACAGTCGGTCTCCGGCCATCCACAATGCGGCGCTGCACGCTGTGGGCCTAACCGGCTGGCGCTATCAACTGCTGCCAGTCGCACCCGAGCTGTTTGCTGAGACCGTCTGCGCTCTGGCTCAGGCTGGCTTTCGCGGGGCCAACGTGACCATCCCCCACAAGGCGGCCGCCCTTGCCCTGGCCAGCGACGCAAGCGCGCGGGCGCGGGCCATCGGTGCGGCCAACACGCTGCTGTTCGGCGCCGCTGGCCAGATCGGAGCCGACAACACCGATGCCGCCGCGCTGGTCGACGCGCTGCCGCGAGCTGCCCACGGGGCCAGCGCGCTGGTCCTGGGGGCGGGCGGCAGCGCCCGCGCCGCGCTATGGGCGCTGCGTGATGCCGGCGCCGACGTGCGCGTGTGGAACCGCACGCCCGAGCGCGCGCAGGCGCTTTGCGCCGAGCTCGGCGGTACGCCGGTGCGCAAGGCCGCGCCCGCCGACATCCTCCTCAACTGCACGGCGGTCGGCCTCGACGGCACGAGCTCGCTGGACGGGCTCCCCGTGGGGCCGGGCGAGCTGACGAACTATGGCTGCGTCGTCGATCTCGTCTACGGGGCCAGCACCACCGCGCTGATTGCCGCCGCCCGCGCGGCCGGGGTCGACACCGTCGACGGGCTGGAGCTGCTCGTCGGCCAGGGCGCCCTGAGCTTCGAGCTCTTCACCGGAGTGCCTGCGCCGCGGGCGGTGATGCGCCGCGCGGCCGGGCTCGAGGCGGCGCAGGAGCCCGGCACGCCGACCGGGCGCGCTGATCCGTAAGGTCTCAGGGGCGATGATCGTCACCGACGCTGTAGCCACGTATCTCGACGGCCTCGGCCCTGCGCCCGATCCGGTGCTGGCCGACATGCAGGCCCACGGAGCCCGGGACGGGATCCCGATCGTGGTGCCGGGCACGGGCCGGCTGCTGCAGGTGCTGGCGCGAGCCCGCGGGGCCCGCCGCGCCCTCGAGGTGGGAACGGCGATCGGGGTCTCCACGCTGTGCATCGCCCGCGGGCTGGCCCCGGGTGGCACGATCGTCTCCTTCGAGATCGACTCAGAGCGTCAAGCCGCCGCGCGGGGCTACCTGGAGCGAGCCGGTGTCCTGGACCGGGCCGACCTGCGTCTCCAGGACGCCCGGCAGGGCCTGGCCGAGCTCGTTGGTACCTTTGACTTCGCCTTCGTCGACGGGGTCAAGTCCGAGTACGACGATTACTTCGACCAGCTCCTGCCCCGGCTGGCCCCGGGGGCGGTGCTGGTCGTCGACAACGTCCTCATGAGCGGCTCGGTGGCCGAGGGCGACGCCTCCGCGCGGGCCAGCACCGCGCGGGCCTTCAACGACCGCCTGCTCTCTCATCCGGCCCTGACGGGCACCGTCACCCCAGTCGGGGACGGGGTGCTCGTCGCCGTCACGGACGGCTCGGCGTCATGAGCGCGGGCACACCAGAGGCGCCGCCCGAGGAGATCTGCATGCCGTGCCGGGGAACGGGACGATTGCAATCTGGTCTCGGCGGAGAGCCGCACGAGGTGCAGTGCCCGTGGTGTCGGGGCACGGGCCGGCGTGTCCCCGGGATCGACGCCCAGGAGGCGCCCGCCGAAACCAGCGGGTCGGCCGGCCCGGAGACCTGATCGCGGTGCTGAATCTGATCACGGCCGGCGAATCCCACGGCCCCGGTCTCACCTGCATCGTCGAGGGCCTACCCGCCGGACTGGAGCTCGACCAGGCGGCGCTCAACCGGGATCTGGGCCGGCGCCAGCTCGGCCATGGCCGGGGCGGGCGGATGAAGATCGAGCGCGATCGCGTGGAGGTGACGGCCGGTGTCCGACACGGACGCACGCTGGGCAGCCCGATCGCCCTCCAGGTGGCCAACCGTGACTACGCCAACTGGGAGGAGCGGATGAACCCCTGGCCGGTGGCCGCGGCGACGGCCGAGGTCCACCTCCCGCGTCCCGGCCACGCCGACCTGGCGGGAACCCAGAAGTACGGTCTCAGCGACGTGCGCGACGTGCTCGAGCGGGCGAGCGCTCGGGAGACCGCCGCGCGTGTGGCCGGGGGAGCGCTGGCCAAGGCATTTCTCTCGGTCCTCGGCGTGAGCGTCTTCTCGCACGTGCTGCAGATCGCCTCGGTGACGGCGCCCCGCCGTGACGATCTTGCTCCGGATGACTTCGCCGACGTCGATGAATCGCCCGTCCGCTGCCTGGACCCCGAGGCGAGCCGGGCCATGGTGGCCGAGATCAACCGGCTGCGGAAGGCCAACGAGTCCCTGGGCGGCACGTTCGAGGTGCGCGCCTTTGGGCTCGTGCCGGGCCTCGGCTCCCACGTCTCCTGGCGCGAGCGCCTCGACGGCGTCCTCGGTCAGGCCGTGCTGTCGATCCAGTCGGTGAAGGCCGCCTCGATCGGCGACGGACTCGAGGTGGCGGGCCTGCCCGGCTCGCGGGCCCATGACGAGATCTTCTACTCCGAGGAGCGCGGCTTCTGGCGGGCCACCAACCACGCCGGTGGTTTGGAGGGCGGGATGACCACGGGTGAGCCCGTCGTCGTCCGCGGGGCGATGAAGCCACTGCCCACGCTCACCAAGCCGCTGCGCTCCGTGGACATCTCCACGCACGAGCCCGGCGACGCCCTGCGCGAGCGCACCGACTCCTGCACCGTCCCGGCGGGGGGAGTGGTGGGCGAGGCGATGGTGGCCTTTGTGCTTGCCGACGCCTACCGCCGCAAGTTCGGCGGCGATCACATCGATGACGTGCGGCGCGCGCTCCAGGCCTACCAGGAGCGGATCGGATGGCCACGGAGCTGAGCCCGGCCGGCGCCCAGCGGCGCCGAGTGGTGGCGGTCATCGGGTTCATGGGCGCGGGGAAGTCGACCGCGGCGGCCAGCGCCGCCCGTGCTCTGGGCACCGATGCGGTCGACGTCGACGCGGTCATCGAGCAGCGGCTGGGCAGGCCGATCCACCGCATCTTTGCGCAGGACGGGGAGGCGGCCTTCCGCGGCGCCGAGGAGACCGTGACCCTCGAGCTGCTCGCCGCACCGGGCACGCGGGTCATCGCCCTCGGGGGAGGCGCGATCGGCTCGTCGGCGATCCGGGATGCCCTGGCTGACTGCATGGTGGTGTGGATCGATATCGACGCCGAGACGGCCTGGACCCGATGCCGGGGGAGCGGGCGCCCGCTGGCCCGTGACCGGGCAGCGTTTGAGCGCCTGCACGCCGAGCGCGAACCGGTGTATGCCGAGCTGGCCGACATCGTCGTCCCCCACGAACGCTCGCACCGTTTGCCCGAGGTGCTGGCAGCGGCCGAGGGTCTCGAGCCCGGGGTGCGTTTGCTCTGGGCGGCGAGCGCCTCGGGCGACTACGCGGCCTACATCGGCGAGGGGCTGCTCTCCGCGCAGGCGTTCTGGCCTCCCAACGTTCCCGGTCGCCGCTTTCTGGTCACCGACGGCCGCGTGGCCCGTCTCTACGGTGACCGTTTGGCCCCGTTCAGCGGGCAGGCGATGATCATGCCCGGCGAGCAGTCAAAGACGATCGCCCATGCCGAGATCGTCTGGTCAGAGCTGGCCCGCGCCGGAATGACCCGGGCGGACGTGGTCGTCGCCCTCGGCGGAGGGGTCGTCGGCGATCTGGCCGGATTCTGCGCGGCCACCTACCAGCGTGGGGTGCGCTATGTGCAGGTGCCCACGACGCTGGTCGCCCAGGTCGATTCGGCCTACGGCGGCAAGACCGGAGTCGACCTGGAAGAGGCCAAGAACTACGTGGGCGCCTATCACCAGCCCCAAGCGGTGATCGCCGATCCCCGGGTGATGGCCAGTCTCGAACCCGAGGAGCTGGCCGCGGGCTACGCCGAGGTGGTCAAGACGGCGCTGATCGCCGGCGGCCGCCTGTGGGAGCTCGTGCGGGCCGGGGCGGATCCGACCGACCAGCGGGTCATCGCCGCCTGCGCTCAGACCAAGCTACGGATCGTCGCCCGCGATGAGCGCGACGACGGCGTACGCCAGGCCCTCAACCTGGGCCACACCGTCGGGCACGCGATCGAGACGGTCACCGGCTACGCGACCTACCGCCACGGCGAGGCGGTTGCGCTCGGCCTCCTCGCCGCGCTGCGCCTGTCTGGCCAGGACGCCCTGCGCCAGGAGGTGGCGGACCTGTTCGCCACGCGCCATTTGCCGGTGAGGCTTGATGTAGAGGTCGACCCCGACGCGGTCGTGATGGCCACGGCCCGGGACAAGAAACGGGTGGGAGAGGGCGCCGTGCCCTTCGTGCTGCTCCCCGAGCCGGGCCGGCCCCAGCCGGGGAGCGCGGTCGCGCCCCGGGACCTGATCGCCGCCGTGCGCGAGCTGGCAAGCTGAGCCCGTGGCGTCACGCGATCGGATTGAAGTCATGCACGGCGTCAATCTCGACCAGCTCGGCCGGCGCGATCCCGCGCAGTACGGGACCCTGACCCTCACCGAGCTCGAAGTGCAGATCTCCGAGACAGCGGGCGGGCTCGGCCTGCAGACGAGCTTCTTTCAGTCAAACCACGAGGGGGAGTTCGTCGAGCACCTGCACCGCCTGCGCGACCTGGCCGACGGGATCATCCTCAATCCTGGGGCCTGGACGCACTACTCCTACGCGATCCGCGACGCGCTCGAGATCGCTGGCCTCCCCGCGATCGAGGTCCATCTCTCCGACGTCGATGTGCGCGAGCCGTGGCGACGCGAATCGGTCATCCGCGAACTGTGCGTCGGCCGCGTCACCGGGCAGGGGCCGGCCGGGTACGGTGAGGCGCTCGCTCGGCTCCAGGACGTACTCAACGCCGATGAGTGACCGCGGCGAACGCCTGCTGGTGCTGCTTGCCGAGGCCCAGATCGACCTTCTGCTCGTCAGCGGGCTGGTCAACGTCCGCTACCTGACCGGCTACACGGGCAGCAACGGATTGGCTGTCGTCGGACCACAGACGCGGGTCTTCGTCACTGACTTTCGCTACGTGGAACAGGCGCGTGAGGAGGTCGATTCGCGCTATGACCGCCGTCAGGAGGCCAACGACCTCATGCGGGCCCTCCCGGAGGTGCTGCCTCCCGGCTCGATCCGCCTGGGCTTTGACGATGCCCAGCTGTCGGTCCGACAGCACGCCGAGTTGCGCGAGCTGCTGCCCGAGCGGATCGAGCTGGTTGCCGCCGGTGGCCTTGTCGAGCGCCTGCGGGCGATCAAGGACGCCGGTGAGGTGGAGCAGATCCGTGCCGCCAGCGCTGCGGCCGACGCCGCTCTGACCGAGCTCCTGGCCGCGGGTTTGGCCGGGCGCAGCGAGCGCGAACTGGCCGGTGCCCTCACCGCCGCGATGCGTGCGCAGGGAGCGCAGGATGTGTCCTTTGCTCCGATCGTCGCCGCCGGCGCGCATGGCGCCTTGCCGCATGCTCACCCGCGTGACGTGGCCGTCGCGCCGGGTCAGCTCGTGGTCATCGACTGGGGCGCCGAGCTCGACGGCTACTGCTCGGATTGCACGCGGACGCTGGCCGTCGGCGAGCCCGACGGTCGCGCTCGGGAGATCTACGCGTTGGTCCTGGCCGCGCAGCGGGCCGGCCTGGAGGCGGTGCGTGCCGGGGCCGGGGGGCGGGCGGTGGACGCAACCGCGCGAGCGGTGATCGACGCTGCCGGGCACGGGGGACACTTCGGCCACGGCCTGGGCCATGGCGTCGGCCTCGAGGTGCACGAGGCGCCCCGGTTGTCCAAGCGCTCCGACGACGAGCTTGCCGCGGGTCACGTGGTCACCGTCGAACCCGGCGTGTACCTCCCGGGCGAGCTGGGCGTACGCATCGAGGACCTGGTCGTGGTCACCGATACCGGCAACGAGATTCTCAGCGGCTTGGACACGCAGCTGACGATCGTCGGCTGAGGCGGCCGGTCTACACTCATCCGCGATGCTCAGCACCAATCAATTTCGCAACGGGAACCACATTGACGTGGACGGCACGATCTTCAAGATCGTCGAGTTCCAGCACGTCAAGCCCGGCAAGGGCGGCGCCTTCGTACGCACCAAGCTGCGGCGGGCCAGCGATGGCAACGTGATCGATCGCACGTTCCGGGCCGGGGAGAAGTTCCGCGCCGTCCGCACCGAGGTCCGGAGGATGCAGTTCCTCTACCGCGACGGGACGGATGCGCACTTCATGGACAGCGAGAGCTACGAGCAGCTCACCATCCCCGAGAGCACCCTGGCCGACGCGCTGCGCTTCATGAAGGACTCCGACGAAGTCGAGGTTCTCTACATCGACGATCAGCCCGCCGACGTGCAGCTGCCCAGCGCGCTCGATCTGATCGTCACCGAGACCGAGCCCGGCCTGCGCGGGGACACCGCGTCAGGCGGAGGTACCAAGCCCGCCGTGCTGGAGACCGGCGCCCCGATCCAGGTGCCGCTGTTCGTCAACGTGGGAGACCGCGTCCGGGTCGACACCCGCACGGGCGATTACCTCTCCCGGGCATAGCGGTGCTCCGGACCGAGCAGCGCCGCGCCGCCGTCTGGGCGCTGTATCAGAGCGACCTGCTCGGCCGCGACCTCGAGGACAGCTTTCCGCGAGACGTGCTCGTCTTCACCCGCTCACTGGCCGAGCTGGTCCGCGCCCGCCAACCCGAGCTGGACGAGTTGATTCGCACCCACGCCAGCGGCTGGTCCCTGGAGCGCATCGCCCCACTCGAGCGCTCGATTCTGCGCGTCGCCCTGGCCGAGATGCTGTTTGCCGACAGCCTGGCCGGCGAGCGTCCGATCCCGCCCGAGGGGGCCATCAACGAGGCCGTGGAGACGGCCAAGCAGTTCTGCGGGGCCGAGGCGCCCGGGTTCGTCAACGGCATCCTCGGCACGGTCCTCAGAGAACGCGTGGCCGGTGCCTGAGCACGACGCTCG
>JAXDGI010000131.1:0-2661 GCA_034665145.1 Solirubrobacteraceae bacterium | reverse complement strand
GGAGAGCAGGTCGCGTGTGCTCGAGACCGTGACGCTGTTCCGTGCCAAGGTGGTCGACGTGGCTCAGGATGCGGTCACGGTCGAGGCGACCGGCAACAGCGACAAGCTGGATGCCCTGATCAGGGTGCTCGAGCCGTTCGGTATCAAGGAACTCGTCCAGTCCGGCATGGTCGCGCTCGGCCGGGGCGGCCGGTCGATCACGGACCGGGCGCTGCGTCCCGTGGACCGGGTGGCCGAGCGCAGCGGGGCAGGCGCCGGGCAGTAACGTGCGGCCCTGGGTGGCCAGAACTCTGGTGGGCCGGGCTCCCCGGTGGCGGCCCGTGGTTGAGAATGAGCCCGTGGTTGAGATGAGCAAGCGGTAAGCGAAAGGCAGACAATGGCAGACATCTTCTATGACGACGGTGCCGACCTCAGCATCATCCAGGGCCGGCACGTCGCCGTCCTCGGGTACGGCAGCCAGGGACACGCGCACGCGCTGTCCCTGCGTGACTCCGGGGTCGACGTCCGGGTCGGGCTCCTGGAGGGATCCCGCAGCCGGGAGAGCGCGGCCAACGAGGGGCTCCGGGTCACCACCCCGCGCGAGGCCTGCGAAGAGGCCGATCTGATCATGGTGCTGGTCCCGGACCACCTCCAGCGGGCGCTGTACGCCGAGGCCATCGAGCCGAGCCTCATCGACGGCGACGCGCTGTTCTTCGCGCACGGCCTGAACATCCGCTACCAGCTCATCCGCCCGCCCGCCGGGGTGGACGTGTGCATGGTGGCCCCCAAGGCCCCGGGCCACCTGGTCCGCCGCCAGTTCTCCGAGGGACGCGGCGTGCCGGTGCTCGTCGCCGTGGAGCAGGACGCGACCGGGAACGCGTGGCCGCTGGCCCTCTCCTACGCCAAGGCGATCGGCGGCACCCGGGCGGGCGCGCTGGTCACCACCTTCAAGGAGGAGACCGAGACCGACCTGTTCGGCGAGCAGGCCGTCCTCTGCGGTGGCGTGTCCGAGCTCATCAAGGCCGGGTTCGACACCCTGGTCGAAGCGGGCTACCAGCCCGAGATCGCCTACTTCGAGTGCCTGCACGAGATGAAGCTGATCGTGGACCTCATGTACGAGGGCGGCATCTCCAAGATGTACTGGTCGGTGTCGGACACGGCCGAGTTCGGCGGCTACACCCGCGGGCCGCGGCTGGTGGACGAGCGGAGCCGTGAGGAGATGCGCCGGATCCTCGGTGAGGTGCAGGACGGCACGTTCACCCGGGAGCTGATCGAGGAGTTCGACTCCGGCCGGCCGAACTTCCTCAAGCGGCGTGAGGCCTCCCGGGCGGACCAGATCGAGCAGGTCGGCGCTCAGCTGCGGCCCCTGATGAGCTGGCTGGACTCCTCGGGTGACGCGGACGGCTCCTGAGCCCAGGCTTGACGGTGTGGCGCCCGCCCCGGGCTGGCGCCACACCGGCCGCCTGCGCAACCTCACCGGCCCCAGTGCGCACCGCAGTCCGCACGGCCGTACGGCTGACGAATCCCCTCGACTCGTGAATGTTTTCACAAGCTCCGCTAGACTGAGCTCTCGCTGTCCGTCATAAGGGGCCATCGCCGTGCCTGCACCTATCGTCCTCATCGCCGAGGAACTTTCGCCGGCCGCCGTCACGCAGCTGGAAACCGACTTTGATGTGCGCCACACGGACGGCTCGGACCGTCTCGCGCTGCTCGCCGCGCTCGCCGGGGCCGACGCGGTCATCGTGCGCAGCGCCACCACAATCGACGCCGAGGCGCTAGCCCATGCTCCGCACCTCCGGGTGGTCGCCCGCGCCGGGGTCGGCCTGGACAACGTGGATGTGGAGGCGGCCACCCGGGCGGGCGTGATGGTGGTGAACGCGCCCACCTCCAACATCGTCAGCGCCGCCGAGCATGCGGTCGCCCTGCTCCTGGCCGTGGCCCGCAACGTGCCGCAGGCCGCCGCCTCGCTGCGGGCCGGCGAGTGGAAGCGATCCGCCTTCACCGGGGTCGAACTCGACGGCAAGGTGGCCGGCATCCTGGGGCTGGGCCGGATCGGCGTCCTGGTGGCCGAGCGGCTCACCGCGTTCGGCATGCGGGTCGTCGCCTACGACCCTTATGTGCCCCCGGCGCGGGCGGCCCAGCTCGGCGTGCGGCTGGCCAGCCTGGACGAACTGCTGGGCGAGGCGGACTTCATCACCGTCCACCTGCCCAGGAACGCCGAGACGATCGGCCTCCTCGGAGACAAGGAACTGCATCTGGTCAAGCCGGGTGTGCGCATCGTGAACGCAGCCCGGGGCGGCATCGTGGACGAGCAGGCGCTGGCGCTGGCGCTGCGCGAGGGCCGGGTGGCGGGAGCGGCCATCGACGTGTTCACCACGGAGCCTGCCACCGGCAACCCGCTGCTGGAGATCCCCGCGGTCGTGGCGACACCGCACCTGGGTGCGAGCACGGCCGAGGCCCAGGAGAAGGCGGGCACCCAGGTCGCCCGGTCTGTCCGGCTGGCGCTGGCCGGCGAGTTCGTCCCGGACGCGGTGAACGTCCAGGGTGGCGTGGTCGATGAGGACGTCAAGCCCGGCCTCCCGCTGGCCGAGAAGCTCGGCCGCATCTTCACCGCGCTGGCCGGCGGGATGGCCGCCCGGATCGACGTGGAGGTGCGGGGCGAGATCGCCGGTCATGACGTCC
>JAXDGI010000130.1:0-2629 GCA_034665145.1 Solirubrobacteraceae bacterium | reverse complement strand
AGGATGAGCTTGCCGCCACCCGGCATGGCATCGCGGGCGTTGATCGCCAAGTTGATCAGCGCGGTGCCGAGCTGTGACGGATCGATCATCGCCGGCCAGGCGTCTTCCTCGAGCCTTATCTTGATCTCGACGCTCTCGCCGAGAGTTGGACCAAGCAGCTTAGCAATGTCGAGGACCAATTGGTTCACGTCGGTCGACTGCGGCTGCAGCGGCTGCTTGCGGGCGAAGGCGAGCAACTGTTGAACGAGGTCCGCGCCACGCCACGCTGCGTCGTCGATCATCCGCGCAATCGCTGCAAGCTGCGGCGAATGAGCGACCGCCTCGGCGAGGATCTCGATGGTCCCGGTGATGATGGTAAGGATGTTGTTGAAGTCGTGAGCGACACCGCCGGTGAGGTGACCGATCGCATCGAGCTTCTGGGACTGGCGCAGCTGTTGCTCCAACGCGATGCGTTCCGTCATGTCGCGGCCGATGAAGAAATAGCGTTGCTCCAGCTCGAGCCACGCCCCGCTCAAGGTGAGCGGCACGATGCGGCCGTCACGGTGCACATAGCGGCAGTCGAAGTTTCGGGTGGCGCGGCCTTGGCGCGCCGCCCGCATTTCCTCGCGGGCCCGCTCAAGGTCGCCAGGATGCATGAGCGCGGCACCTTTGCGGCCGATCATCTCCTCCGGACGATAACCGAGGATCGCCTCGGCGCTCGGGCTGATGTCGATGACGGTGCCCTCGCGGTCGACGATCAGGATGAGGTCGAGCGAGCTCGCAAACAGCCGCCGACGCTCGACGATCTCGGTCTCCAGCGACACCGTTTTTTCACGCACCTCGGCAGCCATACGATCAAAGGCGCGGGCCAGTGCGCCGATCTCGCCGCTGGACCGGGTCGGCAGGCTCAGCGGCTCGCCGCGCCCGAAGCTGTCGATGGCCGCCGTCATCTGGGTGAGACGCCGGGTCAAGGAGCGCGCCAGCACGATGGCCAGCAGGACGGCGCCGATCGCTGCCACCAGGACCGCCGCCACGGTGGAGTTGCGCACGGTGGTCAACGTCGTGGCGAGATCCGCGTACGGCACCGCCTCGACGACGAATAGCTGCGGTCCTTCAGCAAGCCGCGCACCGGCCAAGGCCGCGCCGAACTCCGCACCGCCATGCTCTTGAACCACCTGCGGCGCCCCCTTGCCACGAGCCAGCAGTCCGCCCAGCGTCGGAAAATCGTCCTGCAGGCGCGACGGCGCGCCGAGCTGGAAGCCGAACTCGCGAGCCGGATCGGGATGGACCAGATAGTCGCCGTTGCTGTTGACGATGTAAATTGCGCCGCCGGGTCGGGCAGTCTCGCGCACACGTGCGAATGGCCCGCGCAGGTCGATATCGATGACCACAATCCCGAATGGCCGCCCGTCCGGCCCCACGACCGGAGTCGACGCCCTAACGACCGGCAAATGTGGTGTGTCGATCGCTCCGTGCTCTCGATCGAGCTCGACAGATGAGATATCGACCTCGCCGGCGCGCAGGCGCATGGCGCGCTGGAAGTAATCACGGTCGCCCCTGGGCTGGAGCTCGGCTTCGGGCGCGACCCGGACGGCGTTCTCTGGCCCCATGCGGTCGGTCCGCGCGATCTCGCGGCCACTGTCGGTGGCACCGATCAGGCGGATCTGACGGTAAGCCGGATTGGCGGCCAGTTGGGCGGCGAATCTCTCGCTCAACGTGCCGCGCCATTGGGCCAGCGTCGTGACGCCGAAGGGATCTACGCCGCCGCCTCGCGTCGCGCGCCTGACGCCTTCGACCGCGACGGCAGCCGATGTCGGAATGGCGAGCACACCACCTCGCAATCCGCCCACGGAGGCCTCGAGATCGGAGGCAAGCAGACGGGCATGGATGTCGAGGCGATCAAGCGCGCGCGGAACCTCGACTATGGACACATTATGATAGGTGAGCGCGCCGGTGGCGGCCACGGTGAGCACGATCAGGGCGACCATCCCCGCGGTCAATCGCGCCGATAACCCCATGCCCGGGCTCCGTCCTGGCGCTCCGCGGCTCGGTCAGAGCCGGCTGCAGATCGGTACCGGTTGGACCCGCCGGGAGCAACGCGACGACTGGCTCCGACCGTGCCCGCAATCGACGGCGCGAGCGATCAGGCCGGGCGACGCCACTACGTAAACGTGTAGCAGCTTCCCGACGCCTGGTCAAAACCGTCGGAGAGCCTCCATACAGCCGTAGGGCGCACGCCACGCGCCGCGCGGACGGCGAATCAGGCTGCCCGGTCAGCATCTAAAAAGGTGGCTCGCAGATAACCCGTTACGACGCGCTGTTGCCGACATTAACCGCGAAACCGCGCAACTCTCCGCGACAATCCGGTGTTCTCTTCCAGCGTCCAGCGTCGCCAGGCACCCGGCGAATCATCGCACAGCCGTTTCGTCTAATGCAAGGTGGCCTTCGGCGGAGGAATACTTCGAACCCGCACATTCCAGACCGCCAACTTCGCGACGGACCCTGGCCTCATCGGTCATGGGATGCTCCTGACTCTGTGTGACGGTTGCGACCCCTCATCTCAGGACAGGACGTCCCGCGCTATCGTGTTCACTGTGTCGCCTGCCGCTGCCCCATACCGCTCGAGCGGTCTAGTCCTGCGCCAGGAAAT
>JAXDGI010000129.1:0-5129 GCA_034665145.1 Solirubrobacteraceae bacterium | reverse complement strand
GAGCACCACCGCAGCGGTCCCATCCGCTCCCGTGACGTGCGCCGGACGACGGTCCTCGCCTCGGTCATTTCCGGCCAACGCCGCCGCGCCGCGCCTAGTGTCCCGAGTCCCAAATTCGGTGGCAGTCCCGCGGCGTCTGGACGCGCCTGACTGACGGCGATGACCCCGCCGGACCACCAGTGCGAAGCGGGTCATCGCCGTCGGCCAGCCACGCCCAGCCACACCCGAGCCAGCTCACGAATCTCCGACCCACGACACTAGTAATTGGGCCGGAACTTGGCGGCGTTCTGCTTGGTCACGTGAAGCGATCCCAGCTTCGTCACCGGCGGCATGTCGGCCTCGTTCACATAGGCGTCCACCGGTTTGCCCTCGAGGGCCATGATCAGGGCGACTGCGGCGTAGTACGACTCCTGGAAGGGCAGGAAGATCATCGTTCCGTTCCACGCGCCCCGCTTGACTCGCTGCACACCGTCCCGCGTAGCACCGGTCGAGTAGATCCGCACGTCCTTGCCGGGCCTCTTGCCCGC
The DNA here is from genome assembly GCA_034665145.1 of Solirubrobacteraceae bacterium. Classification (GTDB taxonomy): domain Bacteria; phylum Actinomycetota; class Thermoleophilia; order Solirubrobacterales; family Solirubrobacteraceae; genus Palsa-465. The sequence goes on along the minus strand of JAXDGI010000129.1, from coordinate 4,602 downwards.
CGCGATGATCGCTTGCTCGGCACCACGGGTCATGTCGTCCCACGGGGAGATGACGAGGTTGAGGTCCGGGTGGGCCCGCAGGGCACCGCTGACCACCTGCAGCGCCACCCGCGGGTCGAAGTTAGCGGCCTGGTCGCTGACGACCTGCACATTCGGGTACCTCGCCTTGGCCTGGCTGATTGCCCGTTCCCATTCCGCGAACAGGTCCGAGCCAAGGGGGCCTCCGATCGCCGCCACCTTGCACGTGCGCTTACAGCTGCTAAACGCGTAGTCAACGTCGGCGTTGAAAAACGTCTGCCGTGCCATCGTCACCGTCGCCGCCGCCCCCGGGGTGTAATCGGGGTCGTTGCACATCGGCAGATCGAGCGTGACGACCGGCTTGCCGGTCGGCTTCAAATAGCTGTTCCACATGGTGCACCCGGGGACGCCGGCCGTCGGGGCGAACAGGTAGGCGTCAAATCCCTGGGCGGCCGCGTCCTGTACCTCCCCTACCTGCGTCTGCGGGCTGAAATTGGCATCGAAGACCTTGTATGTGAAGCCGTACTTCTTTGCCGCTGCCTGGATCCCCCTGAGCCGCGTCTGGCAATACGGATTGCTGGTGCACTCCGCGAGGTAGGCGATGCGGTACTTCTTCGCCGGCTTTACCGCCGTCTTGTCGAAGGCGAGCACCGCCGGCGTTCCCGGACGCTGTCCGTGGACCGTCGCCGACTGGCTCGACGAGGTGTTCCCCGCCGCGCAGGCCTGCGCCGCCAGGGACGCGGCGACAAGGACCATGGCCAGAAAGGCCGGACACTGCGTCGGTCTCCGATTACCCGTCGCGATCTCCGCACTACGTTTGGGAGGTCAGCCGCTCGACGTGCAAACGATACATGAGGACCGTGGCCCAGAGCCAGGGTTCGTGATCCGCTCGAGGCTATCTAGCCCCGGGGTTCGCCTTGCAGGCGACGTGCCAACTCCTCACCGGGGTTCGCCTTGCAGGCGATGTGCCAACTCCTCACCGGAGGATTCGAGCTCGGCCAGCGTGGTCGCCTCGGTGACTGACCACAGGTCGGTTTTCCTCGCGACCTCCCCGTCGATCTGGGATGTGCCGACGATGGCGTGAACCGGGACACCCGCCGTCCGCGCGCGGCCGGCGATCTCGCCGACGATCTTCCCCATCACGCTCTGAGCGTCCAGCCGTCCTTCGCCCACGACCACAGCGCGGGCCTCACGTAAGCGGGCGTCGAAGCCGAGGACATCGAGTACGTAGGGCGCCCCGGGGCGCAGGTCGGCGCCGGCCCCGGCCCACAGCCCGCCGGAGAGGCCGCCGGCGCCGCCGGTCATCGGCCGCCGGCGCGGGTCTCTGGGGAGCTGCCCTGCGTAGGCGTCCAGCCGGGCGGCGAGGCGCTGGACCATCTCGGGGTCGGCACCTTTCTGCGGGCCGTAGATCTCCGCGCACTGTTCCCATGGGGTCTCGACGTCACACAGGACGACCAGACGCGCGCTCCCCAGGCCACCGCGCTCGGCGATGGCCTCGAGTGCGCCTCGCCCGCCGTCGACTGTCGCCGAGCCGCCGACCGCAATCATCACCTCGCGGGCACCGGCGGCAATGGCCGCGACGATGAGCTCGCCTGTCCCGTACGTGCTCGCCTGCCACGGGTCAAGTTCGTCGGGGCCCAGCAGCGCGAGACCGCTGGCCGCCGCCGTATCCACCAGCGCCTGCGTGCCGTCCTTCCCGAGCAGGGCGAAGGGGGCCTCCAGGTTCCGGCCGAGCGGATCGTGGGCCGGTGTCGGCACGACGCGGCCGCCCAGGGAAGCCAGGACGACGTCCATCGTGCCCTCGCCACCATCGGCCACCGGGCAGAGGTCGACCTCCATCCCGCCGCGGCGGACACCGCGCCCGATCGCCTCGGCCACCGCGACGGCAGCGAACGTCCCTTTGAACGAGTCAGGGGCGATGAGAACGCTCGGCATCAGGCTCTCATCCAGCGGCGGCGGCCGGACGGCCCTGGCCAGGCGCCTCGTCTCCGTCGCCGAGTTCGCGGGTGATCTGCGCGGCATGTCCAGCGAGCAGACGTCCGATCGCGGCCAGGCCGTGGCGCCGGAGCCGAACAGATGGTGCCGACACGCTGAGAGCGGCGTACGCGTCGCCGGCGGCGTCGAGGATCGGCGCGCTGACGCCGGTGACGCCCTCCTCGTACTCCTCGGCCTCCAGCGCGTAGCCCCGCCGGCGCACTCGACCGAGCTCAGCTCGGAGGGCGGCGGCGGTTGTGATCGTACGCGGGGTCAGCGGCGCAAACGGCTCGCCGGCATAGATCTTCTCCAGGAACCCAACGTCCTGATAGGCGAGCATCGCCTTACCAGCGCTGCTGGCGTGCGCGGGCACGCGGCGCCCGGGCGTGACCAGTAGGCGCACGGCATGTTGGCTCTCGACCTGGTCGACATAGATCGCCGACAGACCGTCGAGCGCGACGAGGTTGGTCGTCTCGTCCACCCTGGCGCGGATCGTCTCGAGATGCGCCCGCGTGATCCTCCGAAGGCGGGCGTCCCGACCCTGGAAGCCGCCGGCCAAGTCGAGCATCTTGCGCCCCAGCCGGTAGCGCCCGGTGGTGGGGTTCTGCATCGCGTAGCCGCAATCGATCAAGGACGCGAGCAGGCGATGCGCGGTGCTGGGGTGAAGCGAGGCGTCGCGAGCGAGCTCGACCAGCCCAGCCTCGTCCCGCGCGGCGAGCGCCTCCAGGAGCCCGAAGGCGCGGGCTACGGCCTGGACCGGAGTCGAGGATGGGCCATACCTTTGCACGATACGAAGTCTCGCTCTTGGACCTGACTATACCAACTGCTGATCATCCCTTTTCTTGACACGGAAACCCGATTTCCGTATCGCGGATAGCTCAGCTGCCCCCTTGGATGCGAGAAAGGAAGTCAGGTTTATGTCGCGGATGCCGGCTATGCAGGCGGTGGTGGAGGTGTTGGAGTCTGAGGGTGTGGATACGGTGTTTGGGATTCCGGGGGCGGCGATTTTGCCGTTTTATGATGCGTTGCGGGGGTCGTCGGTGCGTCATTTGACGGTGCGTCATGAGGAGGGGGCGACGCATGCGGCGGATGGGTATTCGCGGGCGACGGGGCGGATTGGGGTGGCGGTGGGGACGTCGGGTCCGGCGGGGACGAATATGGTGACGGGGTTGTATACGGCGTGGGCGGATTCGGTGCCGATTTTGACGATTACGGGTCAGGTGGCGTTGGCGCAGCTTGATCGGGAGGGGTTTCAGGCGGTGGATATCGCTGAGATCGTGCGTCCGGTGGTCAAGAAGAGTTATTTGGTCAGTCAGCCTGATCAGTTGCCGTGGGTGTTTCGTGAGGCGTTTCAGATTATGCGTGAGGGGCGTCCGGGGCCGGTGCATATTGATTTGCCGATTGATGTGCAGTTGGCGTCGATTGGGTATGACGGGGCGGCGGATGGGCCGTTGGTGGTGTCGCGGGCGGCGCCGCATCCGGCGGCGATAGAGCGGGCGTTGGATTTGTTATTAGCGGCCAAGCGGCCGTTGTTGATGCCGGGTGGGGGCGTGATTTTGGCGGATGCGTGTGCTGAGCTTGTGCAGTTGGCGGAGTTGTTAGGGGTGCCGGTGTTACCGACGTTGATGGGGTGGGGCGCGATCCCGAATGATCATCCGTTGTATGTCGGTCTGGCCGGGATTCAGACTCAGACGCGGGCGGGGAATGAGGCGTTGTTGGAGTCTGATCTGGTGTTGGCGGTGGGCGCGCGGTTTGCTGATCGTCATACCGGTGAGCTCGATGTGTATCGCGGCGATCGCACGTTTATTCATGTCGATGTCGAGCCGACGCAGATCGGTCGGGTGTTCGGCCCGGATCTGGGGATCGTGGCTGACGCCAAGCTGGCGTTGCAGGCGTTGATTGACGCGGCTCGGCGGCGGTCGCTGACGGGTCGGGGGGGGAGTGGGTGGAGCGCCCGGGTGCCTGAGCGCCGGCGTGAGCTGGCGCGCCGGACTGACTATGACCAGGTGCCGATCAAACCCCAGCGGGTGTTTGCCGAGATCAACGAGTTCTTTGATCGCGACACCGTGTTTGTCACCGCGATCGGGCTGTATCAGATCTTCTCCGGTCAGCACCAAGAGGTCTATCAGCCGCGTCACTACTTGATCTGCGGCCAGGCCGGCCCGCTGGGCTGGGAGATCTCTGCCTGTACCGGCGCCAAGCTCGGCTGCCCAGAGAAAACAGTCGTCGGGATCGTCGGGGACTACTCGTTTCAGTTCTTGATCGAGGAGATCGCCGTCGCCTGCCAGTACGAGGTGCCGTTCGTGATCGTGATGCTCAACAACGCCTACCTCGGACTGATCCGCCAAGCCGAAACCAAATACGACATGAACTACGCCGTCAACATCGACTATGACGAAAGCTACGGCATCGACCACGTCAAAGTGATGGAAGGCATGGGCGCGCTCGGACGCCGCGTCGAGCACCCCGACGAGATCACCGACGCCCTCAAATGGGCGCTAGACAGCGCCCAAGAACACCGCCGACCCGTCCTGGTCGAAATCATCACCGAACGCGACACCAACGCCCCCATGGGCAACGCCCTCAACACCATCAACGAATTCGAAACCG
>JAXDGI010000128.1:0-27281 GCA_034665145.1 Solirubrobacteraceae bacterium | reverse complement strand
TCTGAGCCGTCGGGATTGAAGATCTGCAGACGGGCCACAAACCCCGGCTCGTCGGGTGCGGAAAGCAGCAGCACCCCATCGGCGAACAGGCCCGTATGACCGGCACAGAGCTTGCGCACCCGGGGCGGGGTGAGCGCAAAAGGGAGGGCTCGTGCCTCCGCGATCAGGTAGTCGTTTCCCAGGGCCTGCCACTTCTCGAAGTCCACGCGGCGAGTCTATGTGTACCGTCGCCCCCGGCGTGATCCCCTCGCTGCGCGACACCTCCCGGCTGCCGCTGATCCTGCTTGCGGTCATTTCGGTCCTCTCCTTCGGGGCCCGGAGCGCGCTGCTCGGCGAGCCGTGCCAGTCGCCCTGCACCAAGGCCAGTCAGCACACCCTCATCTTCGATGAGGCCTACTACGTCAACGCGGCCCGGGTCATCGCTGGCATCCGGCCGCCCAGCGGCGCGCACTACGCCGAGGCCCCACTGGGCACTGACCCCAACGCCGAGCATCCCCAACTGGCCAAACTGATCATGGCGGGGGCGATCGAGCTGTTCGGAGACGGCCCGTTCGCCTGGCGGATCGGGAGCCTGTTCGCGGGCTCGATCGCCATCCTCGGCATGTTCGCCCTCGTCCGGGCCGCGGGCGGAGGACCGTGGACCGCGGTCGGCGCCAGCGCGCTCATGGCCTGCGACAACCTGCTGCTGGTCCACGGCCGGATCGGAACCCTCGACATCTATGCCGTCGCGGCGATGATCTGGGCTCTGACCCTGTATTTACGGGGCAAGCCTCTGGGCGCCGGGCTGGTGCTGGCCATCGGGTCGGCCTGCAAGCTCGTCGCGCCGTACCTGCTCGCGGTCCTGGTCTTCCTGGAGATCGCCCGTGTCGTCCTGCGCGCCCGCGATCCGGCGGCTCCCGGGGACTGGAGGGCGGGGCCGGCCCTCCAGCGCCTGTTCATCTGCGGTTTCTCCGCCGCCGGCGTCTTCATGGCGCTGCTCGCCGTGATGGACCAGATCGCCACGCCCTATAACGACGCGGCCGCGCAGCTGATCACCGGCGGTGCTTTCGCCCACTTCGGGCACATGGTCTCCTATGCCAACAGCCTGGTCAGCCCCCACGGACCGCAGGGGATCGCCTCCTACCCCTGGGACTGGCTGGTGGATTTTAAGCCGATCACATACCTGCGCATCAACCCCTCGCTGCCCGGCGACGGCCTGTATGCGATCCATCCCGTATCGAAGTTCCTCGGCTTCGTCAGTCCGCCGGTGCTGGCCGCGGGCGTGCTCGCCCTTCCCGTGGCGCTGTGGCGCTTTGTCCGGCCGCCGCGGCCGAGTGGGGCGCGACAGCCGGTGACCCCGCACCCGCTGCGAGTCACCGGCGACACCGAGCTCGCCGTCGTCGGTCTGAGCTGGTTTCTCGGTACCTGGCTGCCGTTCGCGGCGCTCAGTCTCATCGATCAGCGCACCAGCTACCTGTACTACATGGTCGTGGTGATGCCGGGCCTGTACGTCACCGGGGCCTGGCTCGTCGCTCGCCTCTGGCGACTGCGGCGCATCTGGTTGAGGGCCCTGATCGGCCTCTGGGCGCTCTCGGTCGTCGTTGCCGTGGTTCTGCTCTACCCGTTCGTACCGGTGTTCTGATTCTGCGGGCTCAGGGCTGGCGCGTGGCCGGGCCGGTGCTGGTGCTGGCGCCGTCTTGGCGTCAGGCCGGCCGTCTGAGCCACAGATCTTCGATCTCCTGGGCGAGCGCCTCGGCCGGACGGCCGGTGGCATCGAGCACGGTCACCCCGGCGAGCTTCCGCATCCAGGTGAGCTGGCGGCGGGCGTAGTTGCGACTGCGGCGCTGGGTGGCCTCGATGTCGCCGCCGAGAAGTTCCTCGAAGCCCAGCGCCTTGCGCGCGGTCTGAGACGCCCCTGCCGCGCTGGCCCGGCGCAGCTCCGCTTCTGCCCCGGCGGCGACCATCTCCACCACGCGGGCGTCGATCCGTTCATAGAGCGCGTGCCGCTCCATGGCCAGCCCGATGAGCAGCGTCGGGCGCCGCGTGGTCTCACTCCACAGCTCGGAGCGCTCCGCCTGAGGCTCGTCGAGCTCGCCGGCGTCCAGGAGCTCCAGGGCGCGCACAATCCGCTGCCGGTCTCCCGGATCGATCTCACGCGCCGCCCATGGGGCCCGACGATCGAGCACGGCATGCAAGGCTCGAGGCCCGCGCTGCTCGAGCTCGCTCAGCCAGCGCTCGCGCACCCCCTCGGGCGGCACGGGACGCAGGCTCAGCTCAGTGAGTGCGGCCCGGAGGTAGAGCCCGGTGCCGCCGACGATGATCGGACGACGCCCGGCGTCGAGCAGCTCATCGATCTCGGCATGAGCGAGCTGTGCGTATTGGCCGGCGCTGAACGTCGCGTCGACGGGCAGAAAGGACAGGAGGCGATGCTCGAGCGCCGCGCGCTGCGCCGCGCTGGCCGCACCGGTGAGAATCTCCAAGCCGCTGTAGACCTGCAGAGCGTCGGCCGAGACGGCGACCGGATCCTCCCCGAGCCGGCGCAGGCGCTCGGCCAGCGCGATGGCCACCGCGGTCTTGCCGACCCCCGTCGGTCCGAACAGGGCGATCACGGCGGCCGGGGGCACGCCGGGCAGTATCGTGCAGCGATGCCCCGAGGGCCGCGAATTTCCGTGCGGGAGTCGACCGTGCTGCTCACCGGAGCTAGCGGCGGTATCGGGCTGGCCATCGCTCACGCGCTGGCGGCCCGTGGTGCCAACCTCCTACTCAGCGGCCGGCGGGCGGAGGCGCTCGAGCAGCTCGCAGACACGGTGAGGGGACGGGCGCTGAGATGCGATCTCTCATCCCGGTCCGATGTCGCCCGGCTCGGGGAGACCGCGGCGGAGGCCGGGACCGGGATCCTGATCGCCAATGCGGCCGTGCCGGCCAGCGGGACGCTTGACGACCTCTCCCAGGAACAGATCGACTCGATGCTCGAGGTCAACCTGCGAGCGCCGCTGGCCCTGGCCCGGGCGCTGCTGCCCGGAATGATCGCTCGCGGCGCTGGCCACCTTGTCTTCATCTCCTCGTTGCAGGGCAAGGCGGCCACACCGGGGGCGCCGATGTATCTGGCCAGCAAATTTGGCCTCCGCGGCTTTGCCCTGGGCATGCGCGAGGACCTACGCGGGCACGGTGTGGGCGTCTCCACCGTGTTTCCCGGCTTTATCCGGGACGCCGGCATGTTCGCTGACTCGGGCGTCACCCTCCCGCCGGGCGTGGGCACGCGCTCGCCCCAGGACGTGGCCAACGCGGTGCTGCGCGCCATCGATGAGGATCGCGCCGAGCTCGATGTCGCCCCCTTGCCGTTGCGAGTGGGCGCGGCCGCCGCCGGTCTCGCCCCCGCGCTGGCGGCCACCGTGAGCCGGCGTCTCGGCTCGCACCACATCGCCACGGCGATCGCCGAAACTCAGCGCGACCGGCGCTGAGGCGTTGACCGGCACTGAGGCGTTGACCGGCACTGAGGCGTGGACCGGCACTGAGGCGTTGACCGGCACTGAGGCGTTGACCGGCACTGAGGCGTTTGACCGGCGCGGGTCGCTAGTCGCGCTGGATGGCGTGCTCGCCGGTCACTGAGGCCAGCGCTCCGATGATCTGGTCGGCCAGCTTCGCCCCGTCGTCGGCGATTTCCGGCGTGGCCTGCACACGGACCACCACCTCGTCACCCTCGAGGGCCTCGAGCAGGACGGAGGGCTTGTGGATGGTGGCGATGCTGATCTCGTTGTCGAGAATGGCCTGAACCTGGCTCGGGCGCACACCGGAGGTCAGCGTCACCTTGACGTTGACCGAGTCGGGCTCCTTGAGCGGCACCACGGCGGCGGCCAGCACGACGTTGTTGGGAACGAGCACGCGGTCATAGCCGGCGCTCAGCGTGGTGTAGAGCAGCCCCAGGGAGCTGACGATCCCCTCCACCGAGCCGCCCACGGCGCCGGCCTGGAGCCGAATGCGCTCGCCAACGCGGAACGGGCGCGCGCTGAGCAGCACCATGCCGGCGATCAGGTTGCCGAGGGTCTGCTGAGCGGCGAGACCAAGAACGACGGCCGTGAAGGCACCGCCAACGGCCAGGGACTGGGGCGAGAGGCCCGCCGTGGACAGCGCGAGCAGCACGGCGACGCCGATCGTCACCAAGCGGATGAGAAACCCGACCGTTCCGGCTGTGGCCGGGTCCATGCGCCGCATGAACATCGGCGCGGCCGCGCGGCCCACATCTCGAGCCAGCGCCCAGCCGATACCGACCAAGGCAACCGCAGTGATGATCTGGACCGGGGTGTCCCACGTGCTGGCCGAGTAGTGACCGTTTGCATGGAGGTGTTCGCTGAGCAGCTTGTGTCGCTCGCTGTAGGCGATCAGGACCGCGATGAGGAGCGGGATCAGCACGGCAGCCTCGCGCTGGGCGCGCTTGACGCTCTTCATGCTGGATTCGCCGACCGAGAGCCCGGCGCGCTCCCAGGCGTCGCTGCGGGTCTCGAACATCCGGTCGAGGTAGAGGTCTCGCTTGGGTGGTTTGAAACGTCTTGGCATATCGGTTCTTGGTACCTCGCGCTTGTCGTCGCTCTTGCTACCTACCACTGTCGGCGGTGTCCGGTTTCACCTGCTACGGGCCTTAAACAACACCTGTTGCTCAGGCTCTGGCGGGGGCGGGGTCGCCTCCGCCGGCACTGAACCGGTCCGACCGGACCGCTCCCAGGGTCGCATATCCGGCCCCTGGACCAAACGCGCCAGCCGGCGCCGTTCGGCGGTCGGTGCATACGCGCCACGTCGGTAGAGCTCACGGTAGCGATCCACGAGGTCAGAACGATTCTCGGCCAGCCAGTCCATGAACAGCTGTCGCACGTCGCCCCGAAGATGCAGGGCGATCCCGGAAACGTAGGCCGCACCAGCCTCGCTGGCCAGGTCCAGGATTCTCGCCACCTGCTCAGGCGAATCGTTGATCCCGGGCATCAGCGGCGCGATCAGGATTCCCGTCCGGATCCCCGCCCGCGTCAGCTCGGCCACCGCCTCCAGTCGGGCTCGCGGATTCGGCGTGTGCGGCTCGGTGGCCCGCCAGGCCTTCTCATCCAGGGTGGGCACCGACAGGGCCGCACTGAAATCGGCCCGAGCCGCCAGCTCCTTCATCAGGTCGAGGTCGCGCAGCAACAGCGGTGACTTGGCCAGCACCGAGCCCGGGTTGCGCGCGTCGATCATGGCCTGCCAGATGCCGCGCATCAACTTGTAGCGCCCCTCCACCCACTGGTACGGGTCGGTGTTGGTGCCCAGCGCGATGTGCTCGCCCTGCCAGGACGGCCGGCCCAGCTCTACCCGCAGTCGCTCGGGCGCATTGACCTTGACGACAATCTCCCGCTCGAAGTCCCGGCCGGCGTTGAAGTCCAGGTAAGTGTGGGTCGGCCGAGCAAAGCAGTAGACACACCCATGGCTGCAGCCTCGATACGGGTTGATCGTCCACCGGAACGGCATCCGTGAGGCCTCGGGCACGCGGTTGAGAATCGACTTGGCCCGGACCTCGTAGAAGTTCGTGGCAATCGCCTCGGGCGCGTCGAAATGCCGGACGACCGCCTCGTCGCGGTAGCCGGGAAGCCGTCTCCTCTGCTCACTCTCGATGCTCTGCTGACTCCATCTCACGAACGTATGTTCGCACACCCCGCGGACGACTGAACCGCGCCGCCGCGACCGCCACGGAGGCCAGATCAGCCTGTCGCGCGCGCCACGAGCGACGCCTCGCCGCTCAGCGTTTGGCTGGTGGCGGCGCTGACGCGGACTGGAACCAGGTCGCCGGGGTCGCCGAGACCGTCGAAGTTGACCACCTTGTTGTGGCGCGAGCGGCCGCGCAGGCGGGTCGGATCGGTCCGGGATGGACCCTCGACCAGGACCTCGACCTCACGGCCAATGAAGCGCTGCGCGCGCTCTCGGGCCCGGCGCTGGACGACCTCGACCAGGCGCTCGAGGCGAGCGACCTTGACCTCGTGGGGCAACTGGTCAGGCAGCTCGGCCGCCTCAGTACCTCGACGCGGCGAGTAGATGAAGGTGAAGGCGCCGTCGTAGCCGACCTGCTCGGCCACCTCGAGTGTCTGCTCGAAGTCCGCCTCGGTCTCCCCCGGGAACCCGACGATGATGTCCGTGGTCAGCGCGCAGTCGGGGACGTGCTCGCGGATCAGGGCAACGCGGTCAAGGTAGCGCTCGCGCGAGTACGTGCGCCGCATGCGCTTGAGCACCGCGGTGGAGCCGGACTGCAGGGGCAGGTGGATGTGCTCGCACAGGGCGCTGAGCTCGGCGTGGGCGCGGATCACATCCTCGTGCATGTCCTTGGGGTGCGGGCTCGTGTAGCGGATCCGCTCGATGCCCGGCACCGCATCCACCTCGGCGAGCAACTCGGCGAACGTCACCTTGTGGCCCTTGGGGAGATCGCGACCGTAGGAGTTGACGTTCTGGCCCAGCAGCGTGACCTCGCGAACACCGTCGGCGGCCAGACGGCGCACCTCCTCGACGAGTTCCCGAGCCGGACGGCTGACCTCGCGCCCCCGCGTGGAAGGCACGATGCAGTATGAGCAGACCGAGTTGCAGCCGACCGAGATCTGGACCCATCCCTGGTGCTCGCGGGCCCGCTTGGCTGGCAGATGCCCGGTGAAGCCTTCGAACTCGAAGAAACCCTGGGCGGTCAGGCTGTCACTGGTCAAGAACTCGGCGAGCTTGTGGACCTGCCCCGGCCCGAACGCCACATCGACAAACGGGAACTGGGCAAACACCTCCTCCTTGACCGACTGGGCCCAGCAGCCGCCCACGCCGATCAGCGTGTCCGGACGCTCGCGTTTGATCCGCTTGGCGTGGCCGAGATGTGCGGTGAAACGACTGTCAGCCGCCTCCCGAATCGAGCAGGTGTTGAACAGGATGAGATCGGCGTCGCCCTGGACGCCGACCTCGTCGTAGCCGAGCGACTGGAGCATCCCCTTGATCCGCTCCGAGTCGTGCTCATTCATCTGGCAACCAAAGGTCGTCAAGTGATAGCGCTTCATGACCGCCTTTCAGACTACCGGCGTGCGCACCGAACGCCGGGGCGTGGGGGCGGGGGCGAAAGCGGGCAGGCGCAGCTGAACTCGGGCCCCCCGCTGTCCCGGCGCCGGCTCGACGGCGCGGACGTCACCGTTGTGGGCCTCGGCGATCGCGCGGACGATGGCCAGGCCCAACCCGGCACCCCCCTCCGCCCGGCTGCGGGCCGGATCGGTGCGGTGGAAACGCTCGAAGATCCGCTCGCGCTCGTCGGGGCCGATGCCCGGCCCGTCGTCGACAACGGTGAAGCGAATCCGATCGGGGCCGTCGGTCTGGACCTCGAGCCTGACCAGCCCGTGGCCCTCGGCAGTGTGGCCGATCGCGTTGGCGGCCAGGTTGCGCAGAGCCTGAGCGAGCCGGTCAGGATCGGCCCGCAACGTGCCGGCCGGCACCGGACCGAGCTCGAAGCGGCGCTCGGCGGTGAGGCTGACGCCATCCCAGAGCTGGGCCACGAAGCGCTCGAGGTCGATCTGCTCAGGCCGGAGGAAATTGCCATGCTCGGCCTGGGCTAGGAGCAGGAGATCATCGACGAGACGGCTGATCCGGGTGATCTCGTGATGGACGTGGCGCTCGGCCCGGCGGACATCCTCGGCCGACGGGTTCTCCTGCGCGGCCAGGACCTCCAGCTGGCCCCGGATGACGGTGATCGGCGTACGCAACTCGTGGGAAGCATCGGCGACGAATTCGCGCTGGCCCTTCAGCTCTCCGGTCAGCCGGTCAAGCATGTGGTTGAAGGTCTCGGCAAGGGTGCTCACCTCGCCCCGACCGGCTCCCGTCTCCATCCGCGGCTCGAGCTCACCGGCATCGACCCGGGCGGCGATGACCGCCATGCGCCGCAGCGGCGCCGAGACACGCGCCCCGGCCAGATAGGAGGCCATCAGCGCGAGTGCGAGAGTCAGAGCACCGGCCAGAACGAACGTCCGGGCGACACCGTTCTGGGCTCGGGAGACGAGCGCCAGGGGCTCTCCTGCCCCTACCACGATCCGGCGCGAGCCGATCTGCACCGCCCGCTCGAGGATCTGCGTGTGACCGACGTCGGGTACGCGAAGGACGTGGTAGCCGAGCGCGGGGCGCAGGAGGTTGACCGCCAGTTGACGTTCGTGTGCGGTCTCGGCGGCCGGCTCTCCGGTCTCCTCACCGTTCCCCTCGGCGACGATCTCCGGATGGTTGAAGGCCGGCGTCGCCCCGGGCACGAGCACGAACAACAAGGTCGAGCTCGTCCCGTAGGGCTGGGCGCGGACATAGCGCTCGGCCACCGCCGCAAGGCGGGCCGGGCTGAGACTGCTGTCCGCTCCCAGCGCCTGGCCGAGCTGGTTGGTGTCACCGGCGATATCGCGGTCTATCTGGGCGCGGATCTCGGTGCCGGTGTCGTTGTAGACGACGAAGAAAATGACCGCGACCGAGACCAGCATCACCACCGCCACCCATGCCGTCAACCGCCAGCGCAGACCGCCGGGTAGGTGAGCGCTCAGCCCACGCCTACGTCGGAGCATCGAACCGGTAGCCAACCGAGCGCACTGTGACGATCGGGTCGCGATCGCCGCTGCGCCGGAGCTTGCGTCTCAGGTAGCCCACGTAGACGTCGACGACGTTGGTGCCCGGATCGTACTCGTAGCCCCAGACGGCACGGAGAATCTGCTCGCGCGACAGCACGCGGCCGGTATTGCGCAGTAGGTAGGAGAGCAGCTCGAACTCGGTCGTCGACAGCCGCACCACCTCGCCGCCCCGGCGAACCTCCCGGGTAATGAGATCGACCTCGACGTCGCCGCCACTCAGCATCGTCGTCGGCGCCTGGGCGGCCGAGCGCAGCTGGGCACGGATCCGCGCCGCCAGCTCGGTGAGCGAGAAGGGCTTGGTGAGGTAGTCGATCGCCCCGGCATCAAGACCGGCCACGCGATCCTCGACCTCGCCGCGGGCCGTGAGAACCACGACGGGGAGCGCCGGCTTGGCCTCATGGACCTCCTTGAGCACCTCGAGACCCCCGCGCAGCGGCAGCATCAGGTCCAAGACGACCAGGTCAAAGGCCTCGTCGACAGCCCGCTGAGCTCCGGCCACGCCGTCCAGAGCGGACTCGACATCAAACCCGTAGGAGCGCAGACCGCGCTCAAGGAAGTCGACGATACCTGGCTCGTCTTCAATCACCAGTATTCGGCTGGGCATAAGTGCAGGTTGTCAGCGGGCGTACTCGACAGCCCGGGATTCCCGGATCACCGTGACCTTGATCTGGCCCGGATACTCCAGCTCCTTCTCTATTTCCCGGGCAATCTCGTGAGAGAGCAGTGTGGCTGCATCATCGTCGATCGCGCCCGGCGCCACCATAATGCGGATCTCACGACCGGCCTGCATCGCGTAGACCTTGTCCACGCCGGCATGGCGCGTGGCGATCTGCTCGAGGTCGCGCAGGCGCTTGACATACTGCTCCAGCGACTCACCGCGGGCTCCCGGACGGGCACCCGAGAGGGCGTCCGCGGCCTGCACGATGACCGCCTCGATCGTCTGCGGCTCGACCTCGTTGTGATGAGCCTCCATGGCATGCGCGACGGCCGCCGACTCACCGTATTTGCGGGCCAGATCGCCGCCGACCAGGGCGTGGGGTCCCTCGATCTCGTGGGTCACAGCCTTGCCAATGTCGTGCAGCAGCGCGGCACGACGGGCTGTCTTGGCGCTTGCGCCGAGCTCGTGGGCCATCATCGCCGCGAGCTGAGCCACCTCGACCGAGTGCGCAAGCACGTTCTGCCCATAGCTGGTGCGGAAGCGCAGGCGACCGAGGACCTTGATGAGCTCGGGATGGACCCCCTGTACGCCGGCGTCGAAGGCGCCCTGCTCGCCGAGCTCGACCATTCGGCTCTCGAGCTCGGACTTGGTCTGGTAGTAGGTCTCCTCGATCCGGGCCGGGTGGATGCGGCCGTCGGCCAGGAGCTTTTCCAGGGTGAGACGGGCGATCTCGCGCCGAACTCCGTCAAAGCCAGAGAGGACCACGGCTCCCGGGGTGTCGTCGATGATGAAGTCGACGCCGGTGAGGTTCTCCAGGGCGCGGATGTTGCGGCCCTCCCGGCCGATGATCCGGCCCTTCATGTCGTCGGCAGCGAGCTGGACGACCGACACCGTCGTCTCGGCGGCGTGACCGGCCGCCAGCCGCTGCATACAGACTGAGAGGATGTTCCGCACACGGCGCTCTGCCTCGCGTTTGGTCTCCTCCTCGATCTCTCGGATCCGGCGGGCGGACTCATGCTTGGCCTGGTCTGCCACCTCCTCGAGCAGGAGCTGCTTGGCCCGGGCGCCGGATAGGCCGGCCAGGCTCTCAAGCCGGCCCTCCACCTCACCGCGACGTTTGACCACCTCGTCACGCTGTTCGTCGAGCTCGTCCTCGCGAGCGTGCAGGGCCTCCTCGCGGCGCATCAGCGATTCCTCTCGCCGGTCCAACCCGGCGCTGCGCTCGGCCAGAGCTGTATTCAGCGCCGTGGTGGCCTCCCGATCCGCCTGCGGGGCAGGGGATGAGCCGCTGTGAGAACGGCCGTAGAGAAGGGCGGCGACCACGATTCCGACCGCTATGAGCGCTGCGGCTCCGATGATTTGCATGGTCGTTCCTCTCGCCGGACGCGGCTGGCCAAGGCCATGCCGAGCCCGATTCTTGGTTGCCTATTGGGAGCGACCGAGCGGCCCGTCCGAGCGCAACGGACAGACGCCACTTCAGATGGGTGCGATCACCGATTTCCCGGCGCTAGACAGGGGGGTAAATCACCGATCTGGGCTCCGCCTGGGGCCCGCTGCGAGTTTCCGTCAACACAAGGTTCAGTAGGTCGATATCTAAAATTTCCGGGTCTTTTGCGGTCTTCTGGACCATTCGTTCGCTTTTGTGAATCGTAGTACCGGGGGGGTTCGCGCGCAAACGCACAAGCTGGGCGGCCGATTGTGCCGCTTTGGTGTGCGCTGGGCCGCGACGATGCGTGATTAGGCCGCGCGGGAATGGGCGTTCAGCGCGTCCAGGGCCAGGTCACCGTCAAAGCCCTTGCGGATCAGCATTCCGAGAGCTCGATCGCGCTCGCGGCGTTCCGTGGGCGGGGACGGAAACCTCCGGCGTAGCAGGGCCAGCGCGCGGTCAAGCTCAGTCTCCCCGTCTCCTCGCTCGGCCTCGTGCTGGGCGAGGGCATCCTCGATCAGATCGCGGTCGATGCCACGGGCGGACAGCTCCCGCCGGATACGCTCGCTGCCCCACCCGTCGAGCTCGCGCTTGTCGTGGACGTACATGAGCGCATAGCGGGCGTGGTCCAGATAGCCATCGGCGAGCAGCACCTGCAGCGCCGCCTCGGAGCTCGCGGCGCTGATCCCCTTGCGATCGAGATGGGCCTGCACCTCCCCCACCGTCCGCTCCCGGCGGTTCAGGTAGGCAAAGGCCAGCGACAGCGCCTTTTGAAGGCGCTCCTCAGCGGTCGTGGTGTCGGACGGTCCGGTCGTGCTCACGCCGCCTGTCCAGCGGCGTCACCCACTGCGGCCAACGCCGGCTCTTCGTGCTCGATTGGCTTGACGAGATCGCGGCTAAATCCCAGGGCGGTGTAGACCTTGGCCTCGATCTCGGCCGCCATCTCCGGATGCTCGTCGAGGAACGCCTTGGCGTTCCCTCGACCCTGACCGAGCCGTTCGTCCCCGTAGGAGAAGAACGAGCCCGATTTGGTGACGATGTTGTGCTCGATGCCGTAATCCAGCAGGCACCCCGAGGTGGAGATGCCCCTACCGAACTCGATGTCGAACTCGGCTTGCTTGAACGGCGCCGCCACCTTGTTCTTGACGACCTTGACGCGGACCCGGTTGCCCACCGCCTCGGTCCCGTCCTTGAGGGTCTCGATGCGGCGGATGTCAAGGCGCTGCGACGAGTAGAACTTCAGCGCCCGGCCGCCGGGCTGCGTCTCCGGCGAGCCGAACATGACGCCGACCTTCTCGCGGATCTGGTTGGTGAACACGCAGAGGGTCTGGGCGCGGTTGAGGTTGCCGGCCAGCTTGCGCATCGCCTGGGACATCATCCGGGCCTGGGCGCCCACGGTCTGGTCGCCCATCTGGCCCTCGAGCTCGGCCCGCGGGGTCAGCGCGGCAACCGAGTCGACCGCTACCAGGTCCACCGCACCCGAGCGGATCAACATGTCCACGATCTCCAGTGCCTGCTCGCCGTAGTCGGGCTGAGAGACGAGCAGCTCGTCGATGTCGACGCCGATCTTCTGGGCGTAGAGCGGATCCATGGCGTGCTCGGCGTCGACGAAGGCGCACACCCCACCCAGCTTCTGCGCCTCAGCGATCAGGTGATAGACGAGTGTCGTCTTGCCGGACGACTCCGGGCCGAAGATCTCGATGATCCGGCCGCGAGGCACGCCGCCGATCCCGAGCGCTATGTCGAGCGATAGCGCCCCGGTAGGGATTGCATCACAGTTCACACGCGCGCCCGGGTCGCCCATGCGCATCACGGTGCCCTTGCCGAACTGCCGCTCGATCTGGGTCAGAGCGCCCTGCAGGGCGGCCTGGCGCTTGGCGTCGGCCTTCCGGTCAGCCGGGCTGATGTTTGCGTCTTTTCCGTTCTCGCTCATGCTCGCTCCGGGCTCCTTGTCTGCTGCGCGTTGAATCCGTCACGGTAGGACGGGTGGCGGACGGAAAGACACGCTAGATCTGGCCGCTGTAACGAAACAAGACGCAGCCGTGACATATCGCCCTCGATATGCGCCAATAGTGCAACAGCAGCCGGACGCCTCAGCAACGATGGACCGGGGCCGGCACGATTGCCGGGCTGTCGGGTGGCGGGGTCACCGATCGCCTCAGCCCCGGAGGCAGCCCGATCACCTCGGCTCCGGGAGGGCAGCCCGATCACCTTGGCCCCGGGAGGGCAGCCCGATCACTTCGGCTCCGGGAGGGCAGCCCGATCACCTCGGCTCCGCGCACGGGCGGCGTGATGTGACTAAGCGTCGATTTTCGACGCTTAGTCACAGCACCTTGGGGCCTCGCGCCTCGCGCCTGGCGGCTCGCCGCCCGCGAAAGCCAAGCCCCGCACCATCTGGGTCCGGCTTCCGGATCGGCCACTGCACACGGCGGCCACTGCACACATCGGCCACCGCACACGGCAATTTGGAGAAAATCCAAATTGCCGCGTCGGATTTTCTCCGTACGTCGCGCTCACGCCACGCTTTGTGGAAAAGCCAAAGCCCCATTTCGACTTTTCCACGTTTTGCACCGCCAACCCGCCAACCCGCGAGCCCGCCAGCCGCCAGTCCGAGCGGGTCCGAACGGCTGTCGCCGGGCTCTACGCGACTTCGCCACGGCCCTACATATGCGGGATGCCTCACTGATCACCCGGTCGCCTCCAGCGCAACTGAGGCCAGGGGCTCGTAGCGGGACCCATCCGGCCCCGGGCGCGAGCGCAGGAGGGCGACCGAGACTCCGGCAAAGCTCACCGCCGGCGGGGCGACCAGCTCAACCGCCCGTCCCCCAGCACGGCCGAACCGGCCGACGGTGACATGCGCCCAGAACGGTCGCGTCTCGCGGGAATACCAGCCACCCCGCTCCAAGACAGCGGCAAGCTCACCCTGTAGGTCCGCCAGACCCCCGGACGGGTCCTCCAGCCCCACCGCCAGCAGACGGGGCCGCCGCCGGGGCAACCACACGGGAGCGCCCAGCCGCAGATCCACCGCCCCGCGGCCGACAGGCGCCCCGCCCCCGACAGGCGCCCCACCCCCCACAGCCGTCCCGGCCCCCCCAGGCCCCCCAGACCCCCCAGCCGCCCCGCCCCCCACAGCCGCACCGCAGGCGAGAGCGATCGCCTCGATGGCCTCCACGGGCTTGGAGCCGAGGAAGCACAGTGTCACGTGCAGGGCGGTAGGTGGCATCCGCCGCAGCCTGGGGACACCGCCCAGGCCAGCGTCCGCCCAGGACTCAAGCGCGCTGACGGCCACCTCGGGCAATCGCAGCGCGACGAACAGCCGCGCCAACCCGCCGGTCACGTCCGGGGGACCCCCCGACCCGCCGGTCCGGTCCGGGGGACGCGCCGACCCGCCGGTCACGTCCGGGGGTCGGCCTCGCCCAGCAGCAGCCGGCGCAGGAGATGCAGAGCGACGGTGGCCGACCGGTCACGGATGTCGGCGCGGTCGCCGGGCAGGCGGACGCTGCGGGTGATGCGCGCGCCGTCCGCGGTGGCGACCGACAGGCAGACCGTGCCCACAGGCTTCTCCACAGTGCCGCCGTCCGGCCCGGCGATTCCCGTGATTCCGATACCGATCTCGGCCCCGAACCGTCGCACGGCGCCATCGGCCAGAGCGTCGGCGACCTCGACCGAGACCGCGCCGGCGCGCTCGATCAGATCTGGCGTGACATAGGCCAGGTCACTCTTGGCGGCGTTGGAGTAGACGACCGCTCCCCCCAGGAAGTAGGCCGAGGAACCGCCGCGGTCGGTGAGCCGGGTCGACATCCCGCCGCCGGTGCAGGACTCCGCGACGGCGACCGTGTGGCCTCCGGTCAAGAGAAGCCGCGCCACCTGCTCGTCGATGGTGCTGCCGTCCTCGGAGAACAGCGTGTCGGCGTGGCGCTCGCGCAGAAAGGCCAGGAAGGCGTCGTAGTTGGGCCGCGCCGGGGGCTCGAACCGGGTGGCGATCTCGATCTCGCCGCGACGCAGGCAGGTGGTGATCTCCAGCGGAGCCAGATCGAGACCCGCCGCGGCGGCCGCCCGCAACGTGTTGGCGATCTCGGACTCGGGGATCCCGAAGAGCCGCACGATCTCTCGCTCGTAGGTGGTCGCCCCGGTCACGGCGGCGGCAAACGCCCCGGTCTGCCGGGCCGCCTCCCACATCGGCTGCAGTTCGCGCGGGGGCCCGGGCAGCACGACCACGGTGGGACCGGAGCGGCCGGCGGCCGGCGGCACGACCAGCCCGGGCGCGGTGCCCACCGGATCCAGCACGGTGGCGCCCTCCGGAATCACCGCCTGCTTGCGGTTCGATTCCCGGATGGCCTCCTGATCAAGTCCCCGCCAGCGCTGCATGAGCGGCGCCAGAATCTCGGCGATGCGCGCCTCGAGCGCGGCGTCGAGCACCATGTCCCGGCCGCAGAACCGCCCGACGACCTCAGCGGTCAGATCATCGGCCGTCGGACCGAGGCCGCCGCTGGTCACGATCAGGGCCATGCCCGCGTCGCGCATGTATTCAAGCGTCGTGCGCAGGTCGTCGGGACGGTCACCGACGATCTGGATCATCGCCGCGTCAACACCGATCTCGCGCAGGCGCTCAGACAGCCAGGGACCGTTGCGGTCGGAGATGATCCCGGTGAGCACCTCGGTGCCCGTGACCAGGATCCCCGCTCGCGGCGGCCCGGCGCAGCGGGCGACGGCCGGGCTCATGCGCAGCGCGGCTGCTGCGCGGCCGTGAGGACGCGGTGGGCACGACCCTGGAACTCGTACCCAATCGATCCGGCCGAGGCGCTCACGGGGACCGACACCCCATTGGCCTTCATCTGCACGGAGTTGTTGCCGAGCGTGAGCAGGAGCTTGGCCGCGGACTTGACCGGAATCGTCTGCCCTGGCGAGTAGATCAGACCCGGGATCAGCTTCCTGCCGGCGCCGTCGACAAGGCAGACGTAAACCTGCCCAGTCGGAGTCAGCTGTAGCCTGACGCGGCTTGGCACCGCGGGATGCCGGCGACGATGGCGCGCCGGCTTGCGTGGAGTGGTGGCCGCGTGCGTGCTCGGCGTGGTCGAGGCCTTGTTGGTGGTCTGCGAACCCACGTACCCCAGCGCCGCGACGACGAGCGCCAGCACCACGACGATCGCCACCCACGGGGGAACACGGGGGCGGCGGAAGCCGCGATCACGGTCGCGGTCTCGGCCGAGCGGGGTGATCGGCCGCAGCTCATGATCGCTCGGGGCCTCGTACTGACGTTTGAAGTCGTCCAGGAGCTGGCGGGTGTCGAGTCCGAGGTAGCTTCCATAGGTCCGCAGGAAGCTCTTGACGTAGACCTCCCCCGGAAGTAGGTCCCATTCCTCGTTTTCGATGGCACGCAGGTACTTGGCACGGATCTTGGTCCGCACCTCGACCTCGTTGATGTCGATCTTGGCGCGCATGCGCGCTTCCCGCAGCCGGGCGCCTATCTCTGCCATCGCGTCGCGAAGGCTACCGGCGGTCAGATTTCCCCGCCCGGTGCGGGCCGAGGAGCGTGACGGACGCCGGAGCTTCGGCTCTAGAACTCGTCGGTGAGGCCCGGCTCCGGTGACGATGACCGGAGGTCGATCTGCGGCGGCGCGGGCGAGGGACGGGCCGGTGTCGGACGCGCGGGCGACGGAGGCGCGGGCGACGGTGGGGAAGCGGGCGGAGGGGAAGGTGGCGGAGGCACGGACTCCGGTGCCGGCGAGGGGCTTGGGCGCGCGCCGACCGCGCCGTCGGCCTCGGCCAGGTGCGACAGGATGCGCGGGACATCGCCCTCGGCGATGAGCACCTGGCGGGGCTTTGACCCCTCGTAGCCCGAGATGATCCCCCGCCGCTCGAGCATGTCGATCAGGCGCCCGGCGCGCGTGTAGCCGAGGCGGAGTCGACGCTGCAGCATGGAGGTCGAGGCGGTGCCCATCTGGGCCACGAGGGCAATGGCCTCCTCGAGCAGGGGGTCCTCGTCGGCCGACAGGGAGTCCTCGTCACCGCCGGACTCCTCCTCCGCCGCCACCTCCTCGAGCAGCGCCTCCTGGAAGTCGGGCTCGCCCTGCTTGCGCCACCCATCGGTGAGCTCGAGGATTTGCGCCTCGTCGATGTAGGCGCCCTGGATGCGCTGGAGCTTGGATGAGCCGACCGGCGAGAAGAGCATGTCGCCCTGGCCGAGCAGCGCCTCGGCCCCCCCGGCATCGAGGATGACCCGCGAATCGGTCTGACTGGAGACGGCGAAGGCGATCCGCGAGGGGACGTTGGCCTTGATCATCCCGGTGATGACGTCCACGCGCGGGGACTGGGTGGCGAGCACGAGGTGGATGCCGACCGCCCGCGCCTTCTGGGCCAGACGGATGATCGAATCCTCGACGTCGGCCGGGGCGACCATCATCAGATCGGCCAGCTCGTCGATCACACACAGGATGTAGGGCAGCGGAGGCTCGCCGCGCTTGTCGCGAGCGCGGTTGAGCTCGGGCAGGCTCCGGGTCCGGGCCAGGGACATGATCGAGTAGCGCTGCTCCATCTCCTTGACCAGGTTCTGCAGCGCGTTGGCCGCCATGCGCGGACTGGTGATGACCGGCGTGAGCAGATGCGGGATCGACTCGTAGTGGTTGAGCTCGACCTGCTTGGGATCGACGAGCACGAGACGGACCTCGTGTGGCGTGGCCCGGAGCAGGATGCTCGACAGCATTGTGTTCACGCAGGCTGACTTGCCCGCGCCGGTGGTCCCGGCCACGAGCAGGTGGGGCATCTTGGCCAGATCGGCCCCGATCGCCCGGCCGGCGATGTCCTTGCCAAGCCACACCGTGAGCGGCGACCAATCCGGGGGCGGATCCTGGAAGACATCGCCCAGGTGCACGATCCGGCGGCGTGCGTTGGGGACCTCGACCCCCACCGCCTGCTTGCCCGGGATCGGGGCCAGGATGCGGATGTCGGTGGCGGCCAGGGCATAGGCCAGGTCGTCCTTGAGCTGGGCCACCTTGGCCACCTTGATCCCCGGAGCGAGACGGATCTCGTAGCGGGTGATGTGGGGACCGGTGACGCGGCCGATGACCTTGGCCTCGATCCCGAAGTGACCCAGAGTCTCGACCAGCGTGCGGGCGATCTGCTCCTGGCCGGCGGTATCGGGCCGCGCGGCCTCACCGGTCGAGCGCGTCAAAAAGCGGCCACCCGGGACGCGCCACTCGAACTCGGGGTCGTCGGTGATGACCGAGCGATAGCGACCCTGAGGGGTGAGATGATCCTCGGCGCCGATCGGGCGCTGCGGCCCCGACGAGGGCTCGCCGGGCGGATCGGCCATGGCCACAACGTCGTCAGACTCGTCGGCGGAAGCCAGATCCTCAGCCGCGGCGAGGTCGTCGCCCTCGAGCTCGGGCGCCACGTGCTCCTCATCGAGCGCGGGCGCCTCGACGTGGGTGGCCCGCACGACCAGCTCGCCCGTCTCGGGCTCCGGCGGCAGCAGCGATTCGAATTCCGCCGCGGGTACCGACGAGGCGCGGGCCGCGGCGGTGGCCGGGCGGCGGGCGACCGTGCCGCGCAGATCCTCCGTGGAGCGTCGCAGGGCACGGCCCGTGCCGACCACCCCGGCCCCGGTCATCCGCATGGCGCCCGCCAGCGTGGCTCCGCTGAGCAGAATCCCGCCGGCGATGAACAGGAAGACGGCCAGGATGCTGGCGCCCAGCGTCGAGATGAGGTGCGAGGCGACCCACAGCTCGGCCTGCCCGACGATGCCGCCCCGGCTCTCGAGGCTGGCCGAGCGCCAAATGTCATGGGCCGAGGCCGGGCCGGGGCCAAGCCCCAGCGTCCCGGCGGCCAGGGCCAGCGTCAGCGCGGCCACCACGCAGATCGTGCCGGTACGAATCGGGCGGGCCGGTGGCCGGAACTCGCGCGCCAGAATGAGCGCGCCGGCCGCGGCCAGCCCGGCGGGCACGGCGTAGCCGAGGGCCCCGAATACGAACCGGCTGGCCCGGACCGCGCCGTCGCCGAGCGCGCCGCCCGCCCAGTGGGCGTAGGCGACGCCCCCGAGGAAGATGCCGATCGCGATGAGGGCCAGGGCGATGATGTCGACGTGATGGGCTTCGATCACGGGACGAGGCAGCGTTGGCCGGCTGGCCAGCAGTGAGCGCTGCGCGCGCTTGGGCGGTGACTTGCGCCGGGCCGGAGCCTTCTTGGGGGTCTTCCGGGAGGCCGGCTTGCGCTTCTGAGCGGTGGCCATGTCCGATCTGGAGGCTTCGACGGGGAGGCGCCGCCTCCTCCCATGAAGAATCGTTGAAGACTTCCCCAGCTGCCCCGGGGGTCCCTACCATTTCCCACCATGCCCGAATACGAGCGCCCACCCCGCGTCCTGGTCGTCGAGGACGACGATGCCATCGCTCAGGTCCTCCAGCGCAGCCTACGCATGGAGGGCTATGAGGTGCGCGTCGCCGAGGACGGGGAGCTGGCCCTCGATCAGGCCCACGGGTTTCTGCCCGATCTGGTCGTGCTCGACCTGGGCCTTCCCGGCCTGGATGGGATCGAGGTGGCCAAGCGTCTGCGTCGTCAGGACGACGACGTCCCGATCCTCGTCCTTACGGCCCGGGACGCAGTCGAGTCTCGCGTCGAGGGCCTCGACGCCGGCGCCGACGATTACCTCGTCAAGCCGTTCGAACGCCAGGAGCTGCTGGCTCGCCTTCGTGCCCTGCTGCGGCGCCGGCCACCACGGGGGCAGGCAAACCTGTCGGTCGGGGACCTCAACCTCAACCCGGACACGCACGAGGTGGCCCGCGGCGACCGGCCGGTGGAGCTGACCCAGCGCGAGTTCGAACTTCTCGAGTACCTGATGCGCAACGAGCGCATCGTCGTCTCGCGCCAGCGCCTGCTCGACGAGGTGTGGGGCTACGACCCGTTCAGCATGACGAACACGATCGAGGTGTTCGTCTCCAACCTCCGTCGAAAACTGGAATCCGGTGGCGAGCCTCGGCTCCTCCATACGATCCGCGGCGCGGGCTACGTACTCCGCGTATAGGTCGGTCCCGATCCGCTGGCGTCTCGCCGGCGGATCCGCGGCACTGACCTTCGTGATCCTGGCCGGCTTTGCCGCCATCGTCGGCACGCTCATCAACCGGCAGGTCCGCGCCCAGTTCGCCGACCAGCAGAGCTCGGCCGTCGACAAGCTCTACGGCGAGCTCAATGGCAAGCTGCGCTTCACCCACGGCACCCATGTCGATTGCCGGCGGGCCAAGGTCTCCCTCGGCGACTACGCCAGTGCCGAGCACGCCGAGATCCGGATCTTCGATACGAGCGATGGTTATCTGCTCTGCACCCAATCGGAGATCAGCGGAGCGCCGACCAAGGCCCAGCCGAGCCTGTTCCAGGCTCCGCCCCAGCAGAGCTCGGGGACGTTCAACGCCGATGGCTATCGCGTCGCCCTGCGCCAGCTCAATATCCAGCCGGCGGGCACGGCGACGCTGCTCTACGCCCTCCCCCTCTCCGATGTCGACCACACCGCCGCCGAGGTCCAGGTGTTCCTGCTCCTGGGCGTGCTGGGCGGGACGGTGGCCGCCCTCATCGCCGGCCTCTTCGTATCGGCGCGCGCCATGCGCCCGATCGTGGAGCTGACCGATGCCGCCCGGGAAATCGAGCGCACGCGCGACGCCACCGGTCAGATCCCCCACCCCGAGGCCGAGGACGAGATCGCCGAGCTGGCCCGAACCTTGGAGGGAATGCTCGGAGCGCTCGACTCGGCGCGCACCCACACCCAGATGATGCTCGATCGCCAGCGCGAATTTGTCGCTGACGCCTCCCACGAGCTGCGTACCCCGCTGACCAGCGTGCTGGCCAACCTCGAGCTTCTCGCCGAGGAGCTGGCCGGTGAGCAGGCCGAGACCGCCGAGGCCGCCCTGCGTTCCACCCGACGCATGCGCCGGCTGGTCGGTGACCTGCTGCTGCTCGCCCGCGCCGACGCGCGCCGGCCGCAACCCCGGCGACCCACCGATCTGGCCGCCGTGCTCGTCGAGGCCGCCTCCGAACTGGGACCGATGGCCGAGCACCACAATCTGTCGATCCACGCCACCCCGGCCGTGGTCGACGGGGTCAGCGACGATCTGCACCGCATGGCCCTCAACCTGCTCGAGAACGCGGTCCGCCACACCCCGCCCGACACGCCGATCACGGCCACCACGAGCGTTGATGGCGGCCAGGCGGTGCTCGCCGTGCAAGATGCCGGGCCCGGCATCCCGCCCGAGCTTCAGGCCCGCGTGTTCGAGCGCTTTGTCCGCGGAGGCCGGGACGGCGGGCGCGGCTCGGGGCTGGGCCTGGCCATCGTGCGGGCGGTGGCCCTCTCCCATGGCGGCTCGGTCCGGATGCAGGCGGCCATCGACGGCCCCGGGACCCGCTTTGAGATCCGGATCCCCCTCAGCGGCGATGCGGGCGCCGCCGACCCGCCGGATAACGGCGGTCAGACCTCGACGACGACCGGCAGAACCATCGGCCGGCGGCGCAACCGGTCGTAGACGAACGCGGCCAGATCGTCGTGCAGTTCCTCCTGGAGGAGGTCAATCTCGCGCACCCCGTCGGCCGCCGCGTCGGTTAGCGAGCGCTCGACCTCGGCCCGGATGTCGGCCACGAGCCCATCGGCCTGCTCGATGAAAGGCACGCCCCGGAAGATGACCTCGGGGGGCGCGACCGATTCACCGGTCTGCTCAGAGACCGTGGCCACGACGATGAAGATCCCGTCGGCCGACAGCATTCTCCGGTCGCGGAGAGCCACATCGGCCGGGTCGCCGATGTCGACCCCATCGACAAAGATCATCCCGGCCTGCTCGGGCACCCCAAAGCGCGCACCGCGCTCGTCGATCTCGAGCGGCAGGCCGTTCTCCCCCTGAAAGATCGAGGCGGGATCGATCCCCACCGCCTCGGCGATCTGGGAGTGCAAGCGGATGCGCTTGTGGTCGCCATGGACGGGCAGCACGTAGCGGGGGCGCACGAGGTTGAGCATCAGCTTGAGCTCCTCCACATAGCCGTGCCCGGAGGCATGGATGGGTGCCTCCCGTGGCGTGATGACGTTGCAGCCGATGTGAAAGAGCCGATCGATCGTCTCGTTGACGGCACGCTCGTTGCCAGGGATCGGCGTGGCTGAGAACACGACCGTGTCGCCATCGCGCAGCGTGACCTGGCGGTGATCGTTATAGGCCATGCGCCGCAGCGCCGACAGCGGCTCACCCTGGGATCCGGTCGAGATGACGACGACCTTGTGGTCGGGCCAGTCCTCGATCTCGTGGGGTTGGATGAGCATCCCCTCGGGGACGACGATGTGACCGAGCGATCGCCCGATGTTGACGTTCTTGCGCATCGAGCGCCCGACCAGTGCCACCTTGCGGCCGAGCGCCGCGGCGGCATCGACGACCTGCTGGACGCGATGGATGTTCGAGGCGAAGCTGGTGACGATGATGCGACCCGCGGCGCGGTCAAAGACCTCCTGAAGACGAGGTCCGACCTCGCGCTCGGAGGGAGAAAAGCCGGGGCGATCGGCGTTGGTCGAGTCTCCGCACAGCAGCAGCACGCCTTCGCTGCCCAGCTCGGCCAAACGGGCAACGTCGGCCGGGGGCCCGTCGACCGGGGTCTGGTCGAACTTGTAGTCCCCGGTGATGAGCACCGTTCCGAGCTCGGTCGTCAGGGCCACGGCTCGCGAGTCGGGAATCGAGTGGGTCATGTGCACGAGTTCGAGCGTGAACGGACCCAGCTGCACCTCATCGCCGGCGGCCAGATCCTCGAGCTGGATCTCGCGCAGGTTGTGCTCGTCAAGCTTGGAGCGGGCCATGGCGATGGTCAGGGGGGCGCCATAGACGACCGGGGCGCGATCGGCGCCGAGATCCCGCAGGACCCAGGGCAAGGCGCCGAGGTGATCCTCGTGGCCGTGGGTGATGACGAACGCCTCGATGTCGTTGGCGCGGTCGCGCAGATAGGAAAAGTCCGGCAGGACGAGGTCGATGCCGAGCATGTCGGTGGTCGGGAAGCGCAGCCCAACGTCAACGACGACGATGCGGCCGCGGTACTCGACCACGGTCATGTTCTTGCCGATCTCACCCAACCCCCCCAGAGGCAGGACCCGCAGCCGCTCGCTCATGCGCTCAGCGCCTGAACTCGGTCATCCGGCGGCCACGGAGAGCAGGCCGTGACGTTCGAGCATGGCCCGGATGATCGCCTGCTCGCCCGCATCAAGCTCGACGTAGGGCAGCCGGGGCCGTCCGGCCCGAAGGCCGATCATCTCCAGCGCCGCCTTCAGGCTGCAGGCCTGCGGCGCGATCGTGAGATCTCGGTAGACATCCTGGAGGCTGGCGTCGATCTCGCGGCGACGATCGGGCTCGTCGACCATACGGTGCATCTCGTCACCGAAGAGGTGGCTACCGGTCAGCACTCCGCCGGCCTCGCCCAGATCGAGCACGTCGGCGAGCATGTCGTCGTTGCCGGCGTAGATCGTCATCCCGTCGATCTTCGCCAGGTTGTCGGGGTTGGCCTGCTTGACGCCCCGGATGTGCTCGAACTGGCCGAGCTCGGCGACGAGATCATTGGGCAAATCCGCGCCCGTGCGCTGGGGGATGTTGTAGAGCAGGATGGGTAGGTTCGTGGCCGCGTTGACCTGCTCGTAGTGGGCGACGATTCCGCGCCGACTGGGCCGGTTGTAGTACGGGTTGACCGACAGCAGCGCGTCGGGACCGAGCTCGGTGGCTCGTTCGGTGAGCGACACCGCGTGCCGGGTGTCGTTGGAGCCGACCCCGGCCACAATCGTGCAGCGGCCACCCATCTCCTGGACGGCAAGGGCGATCATGGCCAGTTGCTCGGTGTCGGTCAGCGTGGCCGCCTCGCCCGTCGTCCCGCAGACGACCAGGCCGTCGGAGCCGTGATCCACGAGGTGATGCATCAGCGCGACGGCTGCCTCCTCGTCGATGCGCCCGCGGTCATCGAACGGCGTCACCATCGCCGTCAGGATCGAGCCGAGGTTGGTGGGCATGGATTCGATTATCGCAGGACTACCGATCTCGGCGTCCGCCCCAGCTGAGCACCGACAGGGGCGTCATCACACCGAGGCTGGCGCGCTCGGCGACGGGCCGGACCTGCGGCGCGGGCTTGGGCGGCTGGGCCACGACGTGGGTCACGCGAGCTCCGGTGAGGCGCTCCACGCGCTCGGGCAAGCCCGCGTGGAGCCATTTGGAGACGCCCATGGGCAAGGTCGAGATGACCACTTCGTCGTAGGTTCGCGGGTCCCATTCGTCGCTGACGGCCACGACTGGATCGATGCTTCCGACGGTTCCCTCGACGACGAGACCGGCCGCGTGCAGGCGCTCAAGCGCGTCGCTGAGCTGCTTCTCGGCCACCTGTCGCCCGCCCGCGACCGGGCTTGAGGGGATGACCAAGCGGAATCGTGCCGGGCCGGACTCGGCCTTGCTGACCAGCGCGCCGAGCAGCTCCGGAGAGGTGGCCGTGACGTTGGCGACCACGAGCACATTCGTTGTCCATGGCATGACGCCCTTCTTCCCTGAGCAGGTTGCACTACGGACGTTACCGCCGGATCCCGACGGAGTCACGCCTTTGCCGCGCGAGGCTGCGCGGCGCCACCGGTGAGGTCAGCCGGCGCCGTTCAGCGAGCGCTCGTAGACCCGCCAGCGCTTGACAATTCGCCCGCCCATGGCCTCGAGGCCGCGGTTCATCGATGTGTTGACCTCGAGGATGAAGCTCGCCTCGCCCTGCTTCTCGCGGCGGCGCTCGGCGGTGTCGAAGTGCTCGAGGTAGATGGCCGCTGCCACCCCCGTGTGCTGATACTCCGGAAGGACGCCGAGGAACCCGATCCGGACCCGGTCCATGATCCGGTTGCGAATCAGGTAGTAGAACCAGCCCAGCGGCAGCAGGCGGCCCTGCATCTTCTTGTAGACCTGGTGGATGTCGGGAATGGTGATCGCCATGGCGATCGTCTGACCATCCTGCTCGGCCATCATGAACCAGTCCCGGGCGTAGACGAGCTGCAGATCGAGCGCGTAGGCGTCGAGATCCTTTTTGGAGTAGGGCACGAAGCCCCAGTTCTGTGACCAGGCGGCGTTGTAGACCTTGGCGAACTCATCCATTTCACGCCGGAGATGGCGGCGGGACATACGGCGGATCGTGATCCCGTACTTGGTCTTGGCGCGCTCTGACAGCTTGGGCAGCAGCGGGTTCATCCGCTCCCGGTCGTTGATCTCCAGGCCCCAGCCGTACAGGTCCATGGCCTTGGTCAGCCCGGCCTCCTCGCAGCGCTGGACGTAGTAGGGCGGGTTCCAGGGCTCACGGATCAACGGCTCGCGCTCGAAGCCCTCGAACATGATCCCGGCCTCGTCGTTCATCTGAAAGCTCATCGGGCCGAGCATCTGATCGCAGCCCCGGGCGCGCAGCCAGTCCTCAGCGGCGGCCAGCAGCGCGCGCACGATCTCCACGTCATCCTCGAACTCGAGGAAGCCGAACATGCCCGTCTGGCTGTGGTGAAAGTCGTTGTAGGCCGAATCGACCTGGGCGGTGACGCGGCCCACCACTCGGCCGTCACGGCGGGCCAGGAAGTACTCGGCCTCGCCGTGAGTGAAGAAGGCGTTGAGCCTGCGGGTCAGGAACTGGTAGCGCTCGAGCTTGAGCGGCGGGATCCACGGGGTCCCGGTGTGCAGGCGAAAGGGCAGCTCGACGAACTGGCGGAGATCTCCGAAGCCCTTGACGGCGCTAACTTCGATCGGCATCGGCACGGAACCGTACCTGGACCACGTTCAGCTCGCCGCTCCCCCAGACTGCGAGACCGCCGCCCGTGCTTTCTATGGCGTCGTGCTGGGTTTGGCGGAGATCGAGAAGCCCGAGTCCATGCGAGCCAGCGGTGGGGCGTGGTTTGCCCTCTCCGCCGGGCAGCACCTGCACATCGGCGTTGAGGCCGAGTTCGCGCCGGCGCGCAAGGCGCACCCGGCCCTGCGGCTGAGCGACGTCGCAGCGCTGCGCGCGCTCGCGGCACGCCTCGAGGAGGCCGGGGCTCCGGTCCGTTGGGACACCCGTTTTCCGGGGGTCACGCGCTTCTACACCGAGGATCCGTGGGGGAACCGGCTCGAGCTGCTTGCCCCCGCCGGCTGAGTCAGGCGTCCACGAACCGGGAGCGAAAGGGGGCTATCCGGCGCTCCTCACCTTCGGAGACGCCTCGATGGCGATCGATCGGGGCGGGCAGGCAAGAGCCTGCGCTATACATGGCCTCGTGCGGAAGGGGTTGGCGACGTGCGCGGCGTGCGCGGTGGGGTGCCTGCTGGGTCTGATCCCCCCGGCCGCCTGGGCCGATTGGACGACCTACCACGGCGACAGCGCGCTGAGCGGCGTCGACCACAGCAGTGGCTCGGCGCTGCCCTTCGCCCCGGCGTGGAGCGTGCCGGGACTGTCCGGGAAGATTTGGGCGCAACCGCTGGCGTTCAGTGGGCTGGTCATCGTCGCCACCGAGAACAACGATGTGTATGCCTTCCACGAGGCCACCGGCGCGCCGGCCTGGCACGTCAACCTCGGTCCGCCCGTCTCCTCCTCCGCGCTGCCGTGCGGCGATATCAATCCGACCGTCGGGATCACCAGCACCCCGGTCATTGACCCGGCCACGGCGACGTTGTACGTAGTCGCCGACCGCCGCAGCGGATCGTCGGCCAACCGCACCCTGTTCGCTCTCGACGCCCGAACCGGCGCCGTGCACTTCTTCCGCAGCGTCGAGCCGCCCGGTGACATCCCCCTCAATCAGCTCCAGCGGGAGAGCCTGGCCCTTGACCGCGGCCGCGTCCTGGTCGGCTTTGGCGGCAACGATGGCGACTGCGGGCAATACAGGGGCTCT
The DNA here is from genome assembly GCA_034665145.1 of Solirubrobacteraceae bacterium. Taxonomy (GTDB): domain Bacteria; phylum Actinomycetota; class Thermoleophilia; order Solirubrobacterales; family Solirubrobacteraceae; genus Palsa-465. Next base: position 735 of record JAXDGI010000128.1, on the reverse strand, counting down.
CTGGTCAGTGCCCCGGCGGACGACAGCGGCGCCAACGCCGTCTACACCGTGCCCACCACACGCGAGGGCGCGATCTGGTCCGGCGGCGGGGCCCCGGCGGTCGACGCGGCCGGCAACGTGTTCGTGCCCACCGGCAACGCCGCCAGCTCTGACCCACAGAGCTACGACCATGGGGACACGCTCGAGAAATTGTCGCCGCTGGCCGCTGAGCTCGACTACTGGGCACCGGCCAGCTGGGCCCAGGACAGCGCCAACGACGCCGATCTCGGCTCAGTCTCGCCCGAGCTGCTGCCGGGCAACCTCGCCTATCAGGGCGCCAAGAACGGAAACGGCTACCTCGTCTCCACGACCCGCCTGGGTCACATCGGCGGCGAACTGTTCAGCGCGCCGGTATGTAACAGCTTCGGCGCCGATGCCTACCTGAACGGGGTTCTCTACGTGGCCTGCAGCAGCGGCGTGCACGCCCTCAACATCGACGTGACCAACCATCGCTTCGCCGCGCGCTGGACGGGACCTTCGGACGCCAACGGCCCTCCGATCATCGGGGCGGGCCTCGTCTGGGTGACCGCCACGGGCTCCTCGAAGCTGTACGGCCTCGATCCCCTGACCGGGGCGGTCAAGGTCTCGCAGCCCACCCCCGCGATGGAGCACTTCGTTACCCCGGCGGCGTCCAACGGCCGACTGTTTCTGGCCACCGGAAGCACGCTCAACGCGTATACGATCGCGACCGCAGTC
>JAXDGI010000127.1:0-2599 GCA_034665145.1 Solirubrobacteraceae bacterium | reverse complement strand
AGCCTGACGGTAAGCCAACCGGTTGCAGCGCCCGAACCGGCCGCCCCGCCGCCTCCCGCGCCGGCGAGCCCTCCCGAAGCGGGTGTACCCAGCCCGGCGCAGTCGGCTGCCGCAGGCGCCGTGTTTCCGGTGAGCGGCGCGCACAACTTCGGTGGACCCGAAAACCGGTTCGGAGCACCGCGTGGCGCGCACACACACCAGGGCCAAGACGTCCTCACCGCGGAAGGCACGCCGATCCTCGCGCCGATGGCCGGGACGATCAGCTGGACGAGCTATCAGGCCGGTGGCGCCGGCTACTACGCCGTCGAGCACACCGGCGTCGGCTTCGACTTCATGTTCGCCCACTGCCAGGCCGGGTCGCTGGCCGTCGGCAACGGGCAGGCCGTCGCAGCCGGAGCGCAACTATGCAGCGCCGGCCAGACCGGCGATGCGACGACGCCGCATCTGCATTTCGAGATGTGGGTTGGCGGCTGGCAGGCCTCCGCCGGGCACCCGATCGACCCGCTGCCCTACCTCGAAGCCTGGGATCGGCTCGGCGCTTCCTGAGAGCGCCGATGGGCGCCGCCGATACCGGCCCGCACGGCCGGCTAGGCGGTAGCATCGTGCGTCGCGGCGAGATAGCTCAGTTGGTAGAGCACACGACTGAAAATCGTGGTGTCCCCAGTTCGAGTCTGGGTCTCGCCATAAGCGAAAGGCCTGCAAAAACCGCGCCTTCTGCAAGAGGCGTCGGCGTTCCCACGTCGGGAGCGACGACTTGCGGCGCCTCAAGTCGCCACTCCTCGATGAGGCTGACGATGAACTCGCTCATCGCCTGGGGGGAGAGAAGCTCATCCCGGCGCTCGGACTTCCCGAATCCAGGCAGGTCGACGGCGACCAGGTGCGAGTGGCTCGAGAGCTCCGCCCAGACGGGCTCAAACGCGAACAGGCTCTCTGGCCAGGGGTTGAACATGAGAACCGTCCGGTCCTCGGCGCCTGCGCTCTCGGCGTACCTGACGCGCACGCCGTCTATCGAGCGATAGCTCGTCTCAATCGTTGGGCTCATCGAGGCACTCACCATTTCTCCTGCCGTTCGGTCTGCAGTCCGCAACGTGAACGCGCCAGCCCGTGAGGGGCTTGCCTTCGAGCCGGACGTACCCGTTGCCGTGGCGCGTGTCCGCAGACACGCGGCGTTCCTCGCCCACCATGACCGGCGACTTCGACCCGAACATCACACGAACGCAGGATCTCTAACTGGCCCGCCCTGGGAACGCATCGACGCGGCTAACTCAGTCGACGCCGTCAAGACATCGCGCGTTTGCGCGATGCGCCGGTGGACTTGCGCCGCGAGAGTCCCCCACCAACCACGGCGCGGCGCCATCGCAGCCGTCGCTCATGTCGCGACGACGCGGCACCCAACGCCACTGCTACCGCAAGGGAGTTTCTATGCCGATGATCGATGTCTACGCCACGGCTGGCACGTTCCCCGCCAAGGACGGCCTCGCGCAGGAGCTTGCGCAGGCAGTGATGCGCTGGGAGCAGGTGCCAGACATGCCGCTGTTCAGCAAGAACACGGCGGCCTTCCTGCACGACCTGCCCGCCGGATCGATTTCGAATGCCGCGGGGGACGAAAACTACGTCCGAGTCCAGGTCCTCACGCCCGCCGGCGTGCTTGACCGCGACAAGCAGCTCGGGGTGGTCAAAGAGCTGACGGAGATCGTTGCCGGCCACGCGGGTGACCCGACGCTCATGGAGCGCACGTGGGTGCTGATCACCGAGTCGCCTGAAGGCGGATGGGGAATCGCCGGCCACGCGAACACCCAGGCCGACATCGTCGCGCAGGCTCGGGCCGCTGCGACCGCGGGTTGATGCGAGGGTGTCGTCCAACAGCACGGGCTCCGGCGATGCGCCCGGCCGCGGCACGCAGGCAGAATGGTTGATTGGACGCTTCGCCTCAAACCTGCATCATCTGACGCGTTCGTGGTCTGTCATCGCACCCGTACCGACCAAAGGAGGATCGAATGGCATCCGCCGATTTCCAGGGAGCGCTGGAGAGGACAAAGGAGATCGATCTGACGACCACCGGTCGAACATCCGGTCGCGAGAGCTCACGGCCCGTGTGGTTCGTGCGGCAGGGGAAGAGCCTCTACCTGCTTCCTGTCACCGGATCAGACAGCCAGTGGTACAAGAACGTGCTGACGACGCCGGCCATCCGGCTGGCGGCCGGCGAGAGCGAGTACACGGGACAGGCCAGTCCGATCACTGACGCAGCGAAGGTCGACGAGGTGGTGGAGCGGTTCCGCGAGAAGTACGGCTCGCGTGACGTTGACGCGTACTACCCAAAGCGCGATGTCGCAGTCGAAGTCCCCTCGCCTTGACTCGCCGGCCGACGGGATGTCCCATCCCGCTGGAGGCCCCGCCGCGGCGCCGAGACGTCTGCTGCCGCCGGTCGCGGCGGTGAGGACTTTCGCAAGCACCGTCGGGCGCGTGGGATTCTGGCGTGACAGCGGTCCCAGAGCTCGAGGTAAGCGAGGCGAGGGGGAGTGATCCCGGGCACTAGCGCCGTCAGCTGATATGCACTTTGGCTGCGTCACGGTCCGAGGCGCCGACCGGTGAGACCGCT
>JAXDGI010000126.1:0-16005 GCA_034665145.1 Solirubrobacteraceae bacterium | reverse complement strand
TACCCCCAGATGGTCGCCGGCGTTGCCTGGATCGACCCGCGCCGGACCTCGATCGTTCTCTACCCGGGCCAGCTTGAGCCGTCCGTCACCCTGCCCCGGGGCCCGATGGAGGTGCCTCCGTCGCTGCGCTCGCGGCTGCTGGCCACCTTCAACAGCGGTTTCAAGCTCGAAGACTCCCACGGGGGCTTCGCGATCGGCGGGACCACGTATGCCCCGCTCCACAACGGAATGGGCACCTTCGTCCACTACAGCGATGGCCGCGTCGACATCCGAAGCTGGAGCGGCGGACCGCACGTCCCGACCGGGATCGACTACGCCCGCCAGAACCTCCCTCTGATCGTGACCGGCGGACGACCGAACCCGAACCTGTCCGACGGACCCGAGTGGGGCGCCACGCTGGGAAACGCCGTACGAGTCTGGCGCTCCGGTATCGGTATCGACGCCCGCGGCGATCTCATTTATGCGGCTGCCAACGACCAGACCGTCGGATCACTGGCGCAGGTCCTGATCCACGCGGGAGCGATCCGCGCCATGCAGCTGGACATCAACTCCTACTGGGTGACGTTCGACTCCTACGCTCGCCCGGACGCGGGTCTGCCCAGCTCCCTGCTGCCCAGCATGACCCGTCCGCTCACGCGCTACCTCTCGCCCGATGACCGCGACTTCTTCGCGGTCTACGCGCGCTGAGGAACCCGTTCGGGCCGGGGGGCCGCGATCGGGTGAGCTCTAAGCTCGCGCCAGGAATGCTCGTCGCCGTGACCGATCATGCCGCGGAGCGCTTTCGCCAGCGGGTCCACGGAAGCCTGGACCCCAAGCGAGATATCGCCGTCCGCGTCGGCCGCGCCCAGGCAGCGGGGCGCACCGAGGCCGGCGCGCGCGGGACGATCCTCGTCCGCGACCTCGAGCGGCGCGACCTCGTGTACGTCTGCCGACCCGATCGCGACGAGCTGGTCGTCGTCACGCTCTACGAGGTCGGAGACTCAGCCGCAGTGCCCCGCCGATTCACCGATGCCCTGCGCCGGGACGACCACCGCGTGTAACGCGGGCGGTCGTGCCCGGCTGAGGCGAGACTGCCAGCGAATTTGTGACCCGGGCCACTAGGACGGCTGGGGAACGATCCGGATGTACGGCTTGGGCTCCTCCCACTCGCCGAAGATCTCCTTAGCCTGATCGTTTGAGACCGAGCCGGCGATGATCACCTTGTCGCCCTGCTGCCACTGTGCCGGCGTGGCCACCTTGTGCTTGGCGGTCAGCTGCAGCGAGTCGATCACGCGCAACACCTCATCGAAGTTGCGCCCGGTGGTCATCGGATACACGAGGATCAGCTTGATCTTCTTGTCGGGGCCGACCACGAACACGTTGCGGACGGTCTGGTTGTCGGCCGGCGTACGGTCGTGGGGATCCCCGCTCACGTTCTCCTCGAGCATCCCGTAGAGCTTGGCGACGTTGAAGTCGGCATCGCCGATGATGGGGTAGTTCGGCGCGGTGCCCTGAGTGTCGGCGATGTCCTGCGCCCACTTTTCGTGATCGTCGACGGGATCAGCCGAGAGCCCGATGATCTTGACCCCGCGGCGGTCGAACTCGGGCTTGATCTTGGCCATATAGCCAAGCTCAGTCGTGCATACCGGGGTGAAATCCTTGGGGTGCGAGAACAGCACCGCCCACGAATCGCCGATCCAGTCGTGGAAGTTGATCTTTCCTTCGGTCGTGTCGGCCTCGAAGTCAGGGGCCGTCGATCCAATCCTGAGAGCCATGTTTCGTCTCCTTGCTGTCAAATCTCTCGCCTGGGCGCGCTGGTCCCGGCGCCACCCGCCGCGCACGGGCAGTCGTTCGCTCCTCAACATACGCACGCCGGAGCGCCAACACGCACATATTATCTCCACCTATCTGGTGGTGTTTAGCAGAGGCGCTGCCCGGGCTCGCGGATACGGGCGGCGAGAACGGCGGCAAACCGCTCCGTGGCGAGCGCGTCAAAGCCCAAGAACAGGAACGGTTCGATCAGCTCGGCCTCCATCAGCAGGGGTCCGCCGGGACTGGCGACGAGATCGATCCGGGCGTACGCGGGATCGGACAGAGCCGCGGCCAGCGCGGCCTGGGCCACGGCCAGCTCATCGGGGCTCGGCGCGTGGACCACGACCGTGCCGCCGTATTGCTCCTGGACGCGAAAGCCCCCGGGGGCCGGCAGCTTGCAGACCGCGTGACTGAATTGTCCGCCAAAGAAGATCAACGACGTCTCCCCGCCCGCAGAGACCGAGGTCAGCGCGGCCGAAGTAATCCCAGGGGGTGCGACAGACAACCACGGCCGCGCTGGCCCAGGTGTAGGGCTCGCACCACACCCGCACCTCCGCTCGCAGGCCGTGATCGGCCAGCGCCGCAACCACCAGCGGTGACTCGATATCCGGGGCCGGCATGTCCGCCCCGGTGACGAGTACGACGTCAGCGGTACTCATCGGCCGGCGCTGCTCGGCAGCGACCACATCCGGGCCAGGACCTGAGCCACGCCCTCATCGTCGTTGTGCGGCGCCACCTCGTCAGCCGCAGCCACGACATCGGGATGAGACCCGGCGACGGCCACCGCGTGTCCCGCCCAGCGCAGCATGCTGAGGTCGTTGGGCATGTCGCCAAAGGCGATCACCCGGCTGGCCGGGATACCCCGCTGGACGCAGAGCGCGGCCAGCGCGCTGGCCTTACTCACCCCGGGGGCACTGATCTCAAGCAGGTCGCCGGCCGAGTTGGAGTGCGTGACCTCGGCCCGGGGTCCCGCCGCGTCGCGCGCCGGCAGCAACATCTCGTCGGCGGTGTACTGCGTGTGGCGGAACATGAGTTTCACGACCGGCTCGCTGACCAGCCTCACCGCCGGGGCGACCAGGGATCCAGCCGGCGGGGGCCAATGGGGGCGGTAGCCGGGCTCATGGCCAAAGGAATCGACGCGCTCCACAGCCCACGCCCCGCCGGGGAGGACCGCGTTGATCGAGTCGACCACGCCCTGCGCATCGGCGGGCGCCAGCGCGCGCGTGTCCAAGAGCCGGTCGGCCGCCAGATCCCACAGCACCGCCCCGTTGTCGCAGGCGGCCAGCGGGCCGCCACCGACCTCAGTCCCGAGCGGGCGCATCCAGCGCACCGGGCGCGCGGTGCAGATGACCAGCAGCGCGCCCGCCGCCTGACACGCGGCCAGGACCTGGCGGGTCACAGCGCCCAGGCTGCCGTCGCTGCGCAGAAGAGTTCCGTCCAGATCGGTGGCGATGACCTCGGGGCGCACGGCGGCGCATGCTCGCAGACCGGTCAGTGCGGTCACCGGGATGCGCTGCCACGGACCCGGCCTGCGCTGCCACGGACCCCGGCCAGCGGCCCGGTACGCTGGGCCCGGCATGACCACGACCACTCCCCGCCGCTCCGTTCCCTGGCTGCTGCAGGCGCCGGAGGTCCCGGATGTTCACGCCCCCCGCTGGTTTCACCGCCTCCCCGCCTGGCTGAGCACTGGCGGCATCCTGGTCGTCCTCCTGGCCCTCTCGGCCCTGGTCCGCTCGCGCTACATCAGCGGTCAGCTCTGGGGCGACGAGGCGATCGCGGTCGGCATCGCATCGCACCCGCTCGGAGCGATCCCCGGGATCCTCCGCCTCGACGGCTCCGCCCCGCTGTATTACATGGTGCTCCACGTGTGGGCGACCACATTCGGGTCCGGTGAGGTGGCCGTCCATTTGCTCTCGCTCCTCCTCGGCCTGCTGAGCGTCCCCGTGGCCATGTGGGCGGGCTGGAGCCTGTTCGGCCGGCGGACCGGGATGGCGGCGGCGGTGCTGTTCGCCTTCAGCCCGTTTCTCACCCATTACGCCGAGGAGGCCCAGCCCTACGAGTTGCTCGCGTTGCTCGGCCTGATCGCCACCGCGTGCTTCCTCCACGCGTTCGTTCGACGGCGTCGCGGCTTCCTGGTGCCGCTCGCCTTGGTGCTGACCCTGGCCCTCTATACGAGCATCTGGGCGATCTTCTTCTGGGCCGGGGCGGCCGTCGCGCTCTGGCTGCTGTGGCGGTCGACCGAGGAACGCACCGGGCTGCTCCGCGATGGCGTCCTCACGTTCGGAGCGGCCCTCGTGCTGTTCGTGCCCTGGATCCCGACCCTCATCGACCAAATCGGTCAGACGACGAGCCCGTGGGGCTACGGTGACCTGGCCGGGTTCGGATTCCCGAGCTCGCTGCTGGGCAGTGACCGCGTGACGGTGAGCCTCGCCGTCGCTCTCGCCGTGGCCGCCCTCCCGCTGGCGACCCGCGAGCGACGGGGCACAGCGCTGGCCCGGATGCTCTGGTCGCTCATGGTGATCGCGCTGGCCGCAGCGCTGCTGGCCCGGTTCGTCTCGATCGTTTCCCCCGTCTGGGAAACGCGCTACCTGGCCTCGATTCTGGGCGCGCTGCTGCTCCTTGGTGCCGTTGCCTGCGCCCGGTCGGGAATTCTCGGTGTGGTCGCGCTCGTGCTCACGCTCGCCTTTGCCGCCAACGCGGCCTCCTTCGCACCACAGCACAAGAGCGACATGCGCGATGTCGCCGGCGAGCTCGCCTCCTACATGCGTCCCGGCGATGTCGTGGTCGTCGGCCAACCCGAGCAGTCGCCCTTGGCCTACTACTACCTCCCGGCCGGGCTGCGCTTTGCCAGCCCGATGGGCCCGATCGCACACCCGAGCTACATGGATTGGGTCGATGCCTACAGCCGACTGAAGGCCGCCCAGCCCGTGCCCACGGTCGGCGCACTGGTGGCGAGTCTGCGCCCCGGACAGCGCCTGCTCTACGCACGGCCGCTTACCGAGGGCATCAGGGCCTGGACGCAGTCCTGGTCGATGCTCGTTCGCCGTCGCGCCGCCCAGTGGGGCGCGCTCCTGGCCACCGATCCACGGCTGGTGCCGATCGCTGGTGCGGTGGCGCCGCACAATTATCGCGGTGCCTGCTGCGTAGCCGACAGCGCGATTGTCTACACCCGGGTCCCCTAATCGCCGCCGACACTTCGGTTGCGGGGGCTATTTGAATCGGAGCCGGGCTCCGCGCCGGACATCAGGGCAGCCAGGTCGTCGCGCTCGAACATGACCGCTGTGGCCCGCGCCGTCGGCTGTCCGGCCTCCGGGTCAGCCCCGGCCGCGATGAGCGCGCGGATCACGTCGGCTTCGCCTTTGAACACCGCGCCGGCCAGGGGGCTCTGGCCCCGGTCGTTGACACGGTCGGGGTCGGCGCCGCGAGCCAGGAGCGCCTGCACCGTCCTGCTGTGGCCGTTGTAGGCGGCGAGCATGAGCAGCGTATCGCCGTTCTGGTTGCACAGGTCAGCGTTCACACCCGCGTCGACGTAGGCGGCGAGCTGCTCCGTATCGCCGGCGCGGGCCAGCCCGAACAATCGCGTGGCGAACTCCTGAACCTCGCGGTCGGGCTCAGACATCGGCCGAGTTTGTCATGCCCATCGGACCCGTGAGCTTGCGCTGTGACCTTCGTCACACCTACACTGCCGGCAGCGCCGAGGGTGAGAGAGAGATACAGCGGTACGGACGGCGAGGCGGAGGCGATACGGTCCTTCCCTCGTCGTCCGGCAGGCTCGGCGCTCGTCAGGGCACCCGACCGTGCAGGGGCGACCAATGTCGGAGATCCTCCAGTGGACTCCGCGATCGTTCGGCGACCGCCGCCCGAGCCGGGGGCACCAGCCGTTCCTGGAGGCGCCGGACGGCATCCAGGTGGTCGCCGGTCCAGATCAAGCGCACGCCGGTCGCGGTCTCGTGGCCTGCACTTTGAAGGTCGTCCCCCACCGCGGCGATGAGTCGGCCGTCGGCGACCCGGTCGGGCGCCAGGGGCTCTGGCACCGGTTCGCGCAACGTGAGACTGGCCGCGAAGCGCGCGTACCAGCTGGCCATGTACTCGGCGGCGCTGAGCAGCTCGCGGCGAGCCGTGGACCGGTCGCCGACGGGAGCGCCGTCACCATCCCACAGATCGAGCACAGCGTCAGCAGCCAGGCGCACTCCCACCACGCCTGTGATCAAGCTCGTGACCTCGGCCATCGGGACCGGCTTTGCCCCGCGCTCCGACAGGTAGCCGCGGAACGCGTCGTCGAGACGGCGAGCGGCGGCCGCGGCCCGCAGGGCCTGCTCGTACGGCGGCGGTGACGTGATCCCGGGCCCATCTCCGCGACTAGCGCCGTAGGCCACAGCCTGCGCGAGGTAGCGCGAGCTGTCGGCGTAGGCCTCGGCCAGCGCACGGCCCAGGGCCGCGCCCGCGCCGCGGGGCCAGAACAGCAGTCCGACCACCAGGCTGACCGCGCCGCCGAGGGCGATGTCCTCGACCCGCAAAAGCCCGATTTTCCATCCGGCCGGGGCAAGGATGTTGAACAGGATGAGCAGGGTGAGCGTGAAGGCGGCCTGGCCGGCAGCGAAGGAGATCATGGCCGGGGCCAGTCCGGCGAGCAGGACCGCGATCGGCAGCAGGACCCAGAGCAATGCCGTGTTGGTCCCGATCACGTAGACGAGCAGCCCTCCGACCACGAAGCCTCCGGTCGTCCCCAGCAGCGCCCGCACCGTGCTCTGTCCAGTGCTGAGGGCATTGGAGCGCAAGACCGACAGGGTCGCGAAGGCGACCCAGAACCCGTGCTGGACGCTGCTCAGGTCGGCTACGAGCACAGCGAGCGCGAGCGCGACCGCCGCCCGCACGCTGTTCTGCAGCCACAGCGAATGGCGCGCAACCCGGGAGCTGGCGCGCTCCTGCGCAGCCGAGAGGCGCCCGGGCAGCCCTTGCGGCTGGCGGCCCAGGAGGCGATCGATCCACGTGCGGCGAGCGGCGGCGGCAGCGAAGTCGCTGTTGGTGGCGATCTGCGTCACCACGAAGCTGAGCTCCTGCGCGCGAAAGCTCGGATCAAGCGCGGTCACCACCGCGCGCGCCTCCTCGTTGCGATCGGCGGAGGGCCGGGTGGGCAGGACGGCGGTCATGTCGTGCTCGAGCTCTCGGAGCGCGGACTGCATCTCCGCGAGCGCCGCAGTCATGACCTGAGCGCCGCCGCTTGGGCTCTCGAGCAGATTGGCCGCGCAGTCAAGCACGGATGCCGCGGCGGTCTTCACCCGGCAGATGTTGGGATTGGGCTGCGGCGGATGGAGTTTGGGTGCCGAGCGCAGGACGATCGCGTTGAGCCAGCGAAGTTCGTCAACCAGGCGGATCACGGCGCGGGCATCGGTCGCTAAGCCGGTGGGACGATACGGAGTGGCAAAGAACACATCGTGAAGCCGGGCGACCGCCGCATCGGCCCGGGCGACGACGGCCTCGTGGGCCGCTCGCGACGTCTGCGAGCCATCGCCCAGAATGTAGGTCACCTCGGCTCGGAGACGTTCGCCCAGCGCGCGGCAGGCATCGATCGCCGCCGAGCGGACTGGGTTGCGCACTGGCGACGGCCAGAGCAGGGAGATCGCCAGCAGGGACGCCGCCGCCGCCACGCCCCAACCGGCGACGCGATCGGGAATGGAGGACACCGGTCCCGGAAGCGAGACGGGGAGGATGAAGGCCAGCAGCAGCGACGTCGTGGCCCCAGCCAGCACCGAGCTCACCACCCCGGCAAAGACAACGGCGAAGGCCACCACCGCCATCCCGACGACGGCCAGCCAGGTCCGCTGTGAGCACAGGGTGCCCAGGCAGATCAACACGGCGCACGTCACCCCCAGCGCGGCCTGCGCGAGTACCCGATCGCGGAGCGTGCCCGCGTAGTCGACGAGGAGCAACATCGCGAACGAGCCGAAGGCGGCGAACGTGGCCATGACCGGATTGCCGATCACGACATCACAGAGGGCGAACATGCTGGGCATGATCAGGGCCGCCCGGGCCGCGCGACGCAGCGCGTCATAGCCCGGGTCGTGCCGGCGCAGCCAGTCCCCCATCGCCGCCCGTGAACGGACGGACCGCGCTGTGCCCTGTGCCAGTGTTGCCGTCATCGACCTCTCGGTCGGATCTTCCCAGACGCGCAGGGCCGTCCGGGGTGCCTTCACGCGAGTGCGAGCCGACGCCGCCGATCGCGAGCCGCACACGTCGCACCGCGCGGCGTGTGCTGAGCAGCTTCACCCAGCTCTGTTCCGCGCTCGCTCAGAGCTGACCTCGCGCGTGATCGGGCCAACGTTCTACGGTGTGAGCATGAGCGTCTACGTGGACCATGCCTTCGCCGTCGGCGACTGGGGCCGGTGGAGCGGCGGCGGCCATCTCCAGGCCGACGCCCTCGCGGAATTACACTCGTTCGCCGTCAGGCTGGGGCTGCGCCGAGAGTGGTTTCAGACCACGCCCGGCCGCCCCGAGAAAGACCATTACGATCTCACGCAGGCCGGGCGCGAATATGCGCTCGCGCTGGGCGCAATCGCGGAAGACAGGCGCGCGGGCACGCGGCGGCGTCAGGCGATCCGCACGAGCGGGACGAATCGTCAGCTGGCCGCCGGCCCGGCGATTACCGGGCAGATCTAGCCCGTGTGCGCGCGGCCTTCTTGGCCGAGGCGCTCCGTTTCGCGGCGTTCTTCTTCCGCGTTCGCGCGGCCTTCTGCGAGGCTGCCTTGCGCTGGGCGGCCGCGCCCGAGACCCGGTCTTCGACGTCACTCAGGAGCTTGCTCATCTCCTTCATGACCGACCGAACCTGCTTGCCAGGCTTGCGACGACGGTCGGTCGCCTGGGCCATGAGCTGCGCCGTGCCTTTCCTGACTCCGCTCGCATGCAGCCTGGAAACCAGATCTCGCTGGCGTCTACGGTTAGCCACGTCGCTCCTCCCCGTTGGGTTGCTGACGGCCTTCACATACCCGTTTCTTTGTCCCGGTATCAATCTGGCGCTCAGGTGAATCGGGGACGGGCTTGGCGAGCCGTCCCCTGTGCTGGTTTGCCCCCGCTTAGGCGCCGGAGTAACGTGAACTGAGTATGCGCTCTTGGCTGCCCCTCTGGCTGTTCCCGCTGGGTTTACTCGGCGCCGTCGTGCTGGTGTCGCTGGACTCGGTGCTCGGCTCCGTGCTGAGCATCGCCTGGGGGTTTGTTCTTGTGCCTCACGTCGGCAACCACATCCTCCATCACTCACATGGCCGCGCTTACGGCAGCGGCGGGAGCGGCTTCTCCGACATCAGCACCCACTATTGGCGCACCACGCTCTAGGTGCCCCGATTCGCAAATTCGGTGGCAGTCACCCGCACATCCCACCGGGCTGACCGGGCCGACGGGTCGCGCTAGCCAGCCATGAAGCTCGGCCTGTACGGCGTCTGGACAACGTACGGTGCCATCGGCGAGGAGAACGCCGCGGACGCGGCCAAGCTCGTACAGGACCTTGGGTTCGGGACCTTCTGGCTGGGCGGCTCCCCGCGACTTCCCGCGCTTCGCCCGCTGCTGACAGGCGCGGAACGGCTCACGGTGGCCACCGGGATTGTCAACATCTGGCAGTACGACCCGGCCGACCTGGCCGCCGAATATGCGCAGCTTGCGCCGCAACTCGGCGATCGGCTGCTCGTTGGCATCGGCGTCGGCCACCCCGAGGCGACCAGCGACTACAGGCACCCTCTGTCGGCCATGCGATCGTTCCTCGACGGGCTTGACCGGGCGCCGACCCCGCTGCCCGCCGATCGCCGCTGCCTGGCCGCACTTGGCCCCAAGATGCTGCAGCTGGCCGGCGGCCGATCGCGCGGAGCCCACACGTACTTCGTTCCCGTCGAGCACACCCGATCCGCGCGCGAGCGCCTCGGTCCGGCCGCTTTGATCGCCACCGAGCTCGCCTGTGTCGTGGACAGCGATCCGGGGTCGGGACGGGAGAAGGCCCGGGCCTACGCGAAGCGGTATCTCGGGTTGCGCAACTACACCAAAAACCTGCTCGAGTTTGGCTTCACGGAGCCGGACTTCGCCGACGGCGGCTGCGACCGGCTGATCGACGCGATCATTCCTCACGGGTCCCCCGAGCAGATCGGCGCCATCGCCAAAGATCATCTCGAGGCAGGCGCCAATCATGTGTGTCTGCAGCCGGTCGGGGTGACCGGGATGCCGCGTAAAGAGTGGACCGCTCTCGCGGAGGCCCTGATCCCCCGCGGGTAGCCGCCCGGGCCCGGGCGGGGGCCGACCAGGCACCAGGGACCCCGCGCGCAGTGTCGATCCTCCCGGCCGAAACCGATCGCAACGGCGCCTCGCTCGAGGCCTGAGCGCGAGCCGCCCGCTGCGGCGCGGCCCCCGGAGCACCGCTGGCGGGACCGTGAACCGGCCAGGGCACACAAGTCCATTACGCACGAGGTAACGCAACTACTCCTCAGGTAATCGACCCGGTCACCGTGCGCAGGCAACGTAGCGGCCATGAGCACGCAATCGATTCACACCACCGGGGCGACTGTTGCGCCCGAGCGCCTCCGTCCGTCCCCCCCGCCCTCTCCCCGTCGCGGGCGCTGGGCCCGTAGTCCGTGGCTTCCTCTCCCGGTCGTGTTGGCGGGGACGTTCATGGTCGTCCTGGACTTCTTCATCGCCAACGTCGCCCTGCCGTCCATTCAGGCTCGGTTGCACGCGGGTAACAGTGCCCTCGAATGGGTGGTGGCGGGCTACGCCCTGAGCTCGGCCGTCTTCATGATCACGGCTGGTCGCCTCGGCGATCGTCTCGGTCACCGCCGCGTCTTCACGGTCGGGCTGGCCGTCTTCACGCTCGCCTCGGCCGCCTGTGGCGCCGCCGCCACCCCCACCGAGCTCGTGCTTGCCCGTCTGCTTCAGGGAGTGGCCGCGGCGTTGCTGACGCCGAGTGTCCTCTCCATCATCGGGGTGCTCTACGCAGGTCCGGATCGCCTGCGGGCGTTGAGCCTGTACAGCATGACGATGGGCCTGGCCGCCGCTGGTGGGCAGCTGATCGGGGGTGGCCTGATTGCCCTCAACCCGGCTGGCCTCGGCTGGCGCACCTGCTTCTTGATCAACGTCCCGATCGGGATTGTCGCGGTGCTGTTGGCGCCTCGGCTCATCCCGAGATCCGAGCGGCAAGCGCACGCGGGGCTTGACCTCGGGGGGACGGCACTGATCACCGTCGCCCTGACGGCGATCGTCCTTCCCCTGGTTGAAGGGCGCCAGCACGGATGGCCGGCGTGGACCTGGATCTCGCTCGCCGCGGCGCCTGTTCTGTTGGTGGCCTTCACCGCCCACCAGCGCCGGCTGGCGCGGCGGGGCACAAGCCCCCTCGTGGACCTCACCCTCTTCCGGGCACGGTCGTTCAGCGGGGGGCTTCTCACGCAGCTCTGCTTCTGGGCGGGTCAAGCCTCGTTCTTCGTCGTCCTCGCCCTCTACCTCCAGCAGGGACGGGGCCTGGGCCCGCTGTCCGCGGGCCTGGTCTTCACGATCCTGGCCGCGGCCTACCTGGCCGCCTCGACCGCCGCCCCCCGGCTCGCCGCCCGTCACGGACGTGCCGTGATCCTCGGTGGCGCTCTGATTCTGGGCTGCGGGCATCTGTTGCTCCTCGGCGCCGTCGCCGAGATCGGCGTGGGTGGCTCGCTGGCCGCCCTCGTCCCCGGCCTGCTCCTTGTCGGCGGCGGCATGGGCCTCGTCCTCGCTCCGCTGGCGGGCACGATCCTGCGCACCCTTGAGCCCCAGCGAGCGGGCGCGGCCTCGGGAATGTTGACCACGGTCCAGAATGTCGGCAACGCGCTGGGGGTGGCGCTCACGAGTGTCATCTTCTTTGCGGCGCTGCACAGCGGGTACGCGCACGCGTTCGAGCTGACCGCGGGCGCGCTGGCGCTCCTGCAGGTTGGCGTCGCCGCCGCGTCACGACTCCTGCCGGGATTACGCGCGAGGTAATTGCGGTGCCTCTCGCCGAGAGCTAGCGTTGCCTCGTGGCCGTCGCCGTCCGCCCCAATTCGCTCGGTGAGCTCCTTCGTGCCTGGCGACAGCGGAGAAATCTCAGCCAGCTCGAACTTGCGCTCGGAGCCGAGGTCTCCTCACGCCACCTCAGCTTCCTCGAGACAGGCCGCGCTCGGCCCAGCCGCGAGATGGTCATCCGCCTGGCGGGTGAGCTCGAGATTCCGATGCGAGAGCGGAACGCTCTGTTGCTGGCTGCCGGCTACGCCCCCATCTACCCGGAGCACCCGCTTGACGCGCCAGAAATGGCGCCGGTGCGCCAGGCCCTAGATCGATTCTTACGGGCGCATGAGCCATATCCGGCGCTCGTTGTCGATCGCCACCACAATCTCGTGACCGCCAACGACGCTCTCGACATGCTGGTTGACGGCGTCTCGCCCCACCTGCTCGAGCCCCCGGCCAACGGCATGCGCATCGCGCTGCACCCCGACGGCATGGCCCCCCGGACGCTGAACCTGGCCGAGTGGAGCGCACACCTCCTCGGCCGTCTACGCCGTCAGATGCAGGCCACTGGCGACCCGAAGCTCATCGGCCTCTATGACGAGCTGAGCGGCTACCCGGGTGTCGAGATCGCCCCGCCCCACACCGACATCCAGCCCACCGACATCGTCCTGCCCCTCAGGCTCCTGGACACTGACGGCAAGACCGAGCTTGCCTTCTTCAGCACCCTGTCGACATTCGGCACGCCGACCGACATCACGCTGTCTGAACTGGCCATCGAAGCCTTCTACCCGGCTAACGCGCACACCGCCCTGCGACTCATGCGCGACATCGGCCCTCAGGCGCATCCCTCGTGACCTGTAGGTCGCGCTGGCTGCCGCTGTCCGCCGTCAGGTCCTCGATCACCCCCGGGATCGTTGGCAGGATCCAAACACTTACACGGCTCTCAGGAATTTCTCAGCAAAGCGGTCGATGATCTACGTGTGGCCCAGCAGCACGAGCAGGTTCGCGTTCTCGTAGCCGACGACGAGCCCAACATCGTCGATGTGATCGCGATGGCGTTGCGCCACAACGGTTTTGGTGTCGAGGCGGCCGGGACCGGCACGGAGGCGCTTGACCAGGTGCGGCGGTGGCGTCCGCACGTCCTCGTGCTGGACGTGATGCTGCCAGACATGGAGGGCTTTGAGGTGGCGCGGCGGCTCGCCGCCGAGCACTCCGGGGTCCCGATCCTGTTCCTCAGCGCCCGGGACAGCACCGCCGACAGGGTGCGCGGTCTGACCACGGGCGGCGACGACTACGTGACCAAGCCGTTCAGCCTCGAGGAGTTGATCGCTCGGTTGCGCAATATCCTGCGTCGGACCGGCGCGTTCGCGGAATCCAGCCGTCACCTGCGGTTCGCCGACCTCGAGCTCGACGAGGACACGTTCGAGGTGTTCAGGGGCGGCCGGCCGATCGAGCTGACGGCGACAGAATTCCGCCTTCTGCGCTACCTCATGCTCAACCCTCGCCGGGTTCTGACTCGCGACCAGCTGCTCAACCACGTCTGGTCCTATGACTTCGGGGGTGACGCGCGTGTGCTCGAGACCTACATCAGCTATCTGCGCAAGAAGGTGGACGGCGGCGGTCCGCCGCTGCTGCGCACCGTGCGCGGCGTCGGCTACGGGTTGCGGCTACCGAAGGAGTAAGCCTTGTCGCTCCGTGCGCGCCTGCTGATCGGCCTCGTTGCGTTGGTCGCCATCGGGCTTGGGGTCACAGCCGTCGTGACCTACGCGGAGGAGCGTAGGTTCCTACTCAACCGCGTCGACCAGCAGACCGACGCCGCGCTTGGGCCCGTCGCGTTCCGGTTTCACGCCCGCGGGACCCTGACGCCGGCCAAGCCACCGGCGAGGCGCGTCCCCGTCAACGCCGCGCCGGCCACCTTCGAGCCGTCGGGCACCTACGTCGAATTGCTCGACGCGCGGCGGCGCGTGCTGCAGGTGATTCCGTATGACTATGGCCAGACGGCGGCCTCGCCCCCGGCGCTGCCCAGCCACATGCCGGTCGGCAACTCCCGGTCGCGCGGGGTGCGACTCTTCACCGTCAGCTCGAAGGCAGGATCTGGCCTGCGCTATCGAGCAGGTGCGCTGGCGGTGGGGAAGGGACGCATCCTCGTCGTCGCCGTTCCGCTACGAGAGGTCGACCAGACACTTCACCGGCTCGTGGTCATCGAGTCGATCGTGGGAGGCAGCGTGATCCTGGCCGTGATCGTCCTCGGCTGGATCGTGATCCGCCTGGGGCTGCGTCCGCTGGAGCGGATCGGGCGGGTGGCGGACGAGATCGCGCACGGCAACCTCTCCCGTCGGGTCACCCCGGATAACCCGCGCACCGAGGTTGGTCGGCTCGGCGCGTCACTCAACGCGATGCTCGGGCAGATCGAGCAGGCATTTGCCGACCGCCGAGAGAGTGAGGACCGCCTGCGACGGTTCCTCTCCGATGCCGCGCATGAGCTGCGCACGCCGCTTTCCTCGATCCGCGGGTACGCAGAGCTGTTCCGTCTCGGTGCGACGAGCGACCCAGTGGCACTGGAGCGCGCAATGAACAGGATCGAGTCCGAGGCGGCCAGGATGGGAGTTCTGGTCGAGGACCTTCTCCTTCTGGCGCGGCTCGACGAGATGCCGGAGATGCGCCTCACTGCCGTCGACCTTAGCGAGCTCGCCGAGCACGCTGTACAGGACACGCGGGCCGTGGCGCCGACGCGCGAGGTCGCTCTCGGCGGCGCAGGCCCGCTGATGGTGCTTGCCGATCGCGAGCAGTTGCGCCAGGTTCTGGCCAACCTGACGCGCAACGCGGTCCTGCACACGCCGCCTGACTCACCGATCGAGGTGAGCGTCGGGCGCGAGCGCGACGAGGCGGTGCTCGAGGTTCGCGACCATGGCGCGGGACTTCCCGACGATGCTGGAGATCAGGTCTTTGATCGCTTCTGGCGCAACGAGAGCGGCCGCACCCGCGGCCGCGGGGGCGCCGGGCTGGGTCTGGCGATCGTCAAGGCGGTCGTCGAGGCGCACCACGGTGAGGTCCACGCCCGCAATCACGATGGCGGGGGGGCCGTGTTCCGCGTGACCCTGCCCATTCTCGGTGAGACCCCGGCTACGGGCGGAGCAAACGACCACGCCCACGGGTCGGTGCGGATCGGCGCAGCCGGCTAAGCCTCCCCTGTCACGCACAGCAGACTCTCAGCCTCCTCATCACCGGAGCTAAGACGCGACGCCCAGACTCGTCGGGCATGGAACTGAACCTTCGAACCCTGCGCCGCCATGTCGCCGTCCGGCCGCGCGTGACGGTCCTGGCCAGCACGCTGGCGATGTCCACCGCTCTGACCACGTGGGCGGGATCAGCCACGGCGGCCGACGGAGCGCCGGCGGCGACCACGATCCCGGCCGGCACGACCACGACGACGCCGGGAGCGACCACGATCTCGGCCGGCGCCACCACGACCGAACCCTCCACCGCGCCGGCCACCAGCCCGACGACGCCGCCCACCACGCTGCCACCTGCGTCCCCCACCACGCCCAGCGCCACCACCACGGCCAGCGCTCCCGCTCCGACACCGGCGCCGGCCACCCCGGGAGCAGGACCCACCACGACGGGTCCAGCCCCCGCGCCGGCGGTCAGCAGCCCCACCTCGACGTGCCAGCCGCAGCCAGACTCGACGAGTACGCCGAAGCCCAAGGCGAGCGCCGGGCGTGCCGGGACGTCGGCCAAGTGCTCGCCGACGGGCGCCAAGCACAAGTCAGCCGGCCGGCCTCACCAGGGCGCCGCTGGAAAGGCGCGAGCGGGCCACACCGCGCCCCAGCCGGCGAGCCACCACCCAGCGGCCCCCAGCTCGCCGAAGGCACACCCGGGGGCCAGCGCCACGCCGAAGACGTCAGCAACGAACCCGGCTCCGGCGGCGGCCGCACCGGCGACGACGAGTGTCTTTAGCCCGGTCCTCAGCTCGAGCCCGTCGTCGTCCGCCCTACTCGGAAATCTCGCGCAGGTGATCGGCAACGGCGACTTCCCCCCGTCCTACCTGATCCCGATCTACAAGTCCGCCGGCCGCCGCTATGACATCCCCTGGCAGATTCTCGCGGCGATCAACGGCATCGAGACCAACTATGGCCGTAACCTCAGCGTGTCCTCGGCGGGCGCGATCGGGTGGATGCAGTTCATGCCGGCGACCTGGACCAAGTACGCAGTCAGCGTGGCCGGTGGCGGCAAACC
>JAXDGI010000125.1:0-11648 GCA_034665145.1 Solirubrobacteraceae bacterium | reverse complement strand
GAGCCGGCCCGGCTCACCGTGGAGAACGGGCGCATCGTCGCCGCCGAGAACGGCCTCGGTCCGGAGTACCTCGAGCTTCTCCAGGCCCACGGCGAGCTCGGGACCAACCTGGCCGAACTGGGCATCGGCACCAACGATCGCGCGCAGCTGACCGGCAATGTGCTCGAGGACGAGAAGATCCTCGGCACGGTGCATGTCGCCTTCGGGGCCAGCGCGGGCATCGGCGGCACGGTCTCGGTCCCAATCCACCTCGACGTGGTCGTGCTCGAGGCCACGCTGACGATCGCTGACACGGTCGTGCTCGACGCGGGCCGTTACACGCTCTGATCCCGATCGGACCCGGACCGCCGGCGTGACGACGCTGCTCGCCTATCCGAACGTCTCGGAGGGCCGCGACCGGCAGACGATCGCCGCCGTGGCGCGCGCCTTCGGGCCGCACCTGATCGACCAGCACACCGACCCCGACCACCATCGCACCGCGTTCACCCTCGCCGGCGCCCCGGGAGATCTGGCCGGCGCCGTCCTCCCCGGGGCGGCGGAGGCCATCGAAAGAATTGCCATCGACCGCCACCAGGGCGTTCACCCCCGGGTCGGCGCGATCGACGTGGCCCCCATCATCTACACGCGCGAGGCCGACCGGGGCGCTGCGGCGGCCGAGGCGCTCGTCCTCGCCGACCGGCTTGGCGCGGAACTCGAGCTGCCCGTTCTCCTCTACGGCATCCTCGCCGGCGGCCGGACGCGAGCCGATCTGCGGCGCGGCGGGCCGGGCGAACTCGCGCGCCGCCTGCACAGCGGCGAACTCAAGAGCGACTTCGGACCGTCGTACCTGCATCCCAGCGCCGGCGCGGTGCTCGTGGCGGCGCGTCCGCCGCTGCTCGCCTTCAACGTCGAACTCGCGCCGCCCGCCACGCTTGACGATGCTCGGACGATCGCCGCCGCCATCCGCGAACACGGCAGGGAGGGCCTGCCGGGGGTGCGGGCGATCGGAGTGTGGCTGGCCAGCCGCAACCGGGCGCAGGTCTCGACCAACATCGAGGACCCGGCGCGGACGTCGCCGGCCGCGGTGCTGGCGGCGATCGAGCGTCACACCCAGCCGGAGGCGGCCGAGCTGGTCGGGCTGGCACCCGAGGCGACCCTCGCCGACTTCCCCGACCACCTCCCACTTCATGGTCGCGACACGATCGAGGCGGCGCTGGCCCGCCACGCCGTTCCGGACTGAGCGTCGATCCTCGCCGGCGCGCGCCAAGACTCCGCCCAGCCTCGGTCGCGCCAAGACTCCGCCCAGCCTCGGTGGATCCAGGCTAATCTCCCTAGGCAGACATGGCTCAGACCAAGCGCAAGCGCCGGACCAAGCATCGCGGGACCGCCGCGGGCACAATCTCCGCGCGTGGCCGCACCGGCCGTCCCCCGACGGCGGAGGAGAAAAAGCGCCAGCAGAAGCTGACTCGCGAGCAGGCGCGCGAGGCACGCCTGGCCGCCCCGCCGACCTGGAAGGGCTCGGTCAACCGGGCGTTGCTCGCCGCCGGGTTCATGTTCCTGTTCTTGCTGCTGACCACCAAGGGCAACATTTTGGCCGCCATCCTGTTCGCGGTCTTCGCTCTCGCTCTCTACATTCCGTCGGGCTTCTACCTGGAGCGCTTCCTGTGGCAGCGGCGCATGCGCAAGAAGGAAGAGGGGCCGAGATGATCGACGTGCGTATGTTCACCGTCGGTCCGGTGCAGGAGAACTGCTACATCGTGCGCGCTCCGGAGTCCGATCGCGCGATCATCGTCGATCCCGGAGACGAGGCGGACCGGCTCCTGGAAGCCATCTCGGCGCTGGGGATCACGACCGTCGAGGCCATCCTCCTCACCCACACGCATTTTGATCATGTCGGGGCCGTGGCGCCCGTGGCCCGGGCCACCGGCGCGCCGGTGTGGTGCCCCGAGCTCGAGACCCAGGTGCTGGCCAACATCAACGATTACGTGCGCTTCCCAGGCTTCGGACCGTTCGAGAGCTACGACGCCGATCACACGGTCAAGGGCGGCGAGACGCTTGAGCTGGCCGGCCTGAGCTTTGAGGTCAGCTTCGTCCCCGGGCACAGCCCCGGCCATGTGGCCTACGCCCTGGTCGATGAGCCGGCGATCTTTTCGGGCGACGTCCTCTTCCAGGGGTCGGTCGGCCGCGTCGATCTGCCCGGCGGGGACTGGCCCACTCTGCTGGGCTCGATCGAGTCGCTGCTTGACGCCTATCCGGCGCAGACCACGGTGTATCCGGGCCATATGGGGATCACGACGCTCGGCCAAGAGCGCGATACCAACCCCTTCCTGCGCGAGCTCGCGCATCACAACTAGCCCCGGGTCAGCTCCGATGAGCGTGATCCAGGCCCCGCGAGGCACGTTCGACGTGCTTCCCGCCGACGCGGCCCGCCGGGCCGTGGTGCAGTCGTACGCCGAGCGCATCCTCGGTGCCGCCGGCTACGGCCGCATCGAGACGCCGACCTACGAGGCCACGGAGCTGTTCTCGCGGGGCGTAGGGCAGGCCACCGACATCGTCCAGAAGGAGATGTACAGCTTCGACGACGGCGGCGGGCGCTCCATGACCCTGCGCCCGGAGGGAACCGCTCCCGTGTGCCGGGCCTATCTCGAGCACGGCATGCGCAAGCTGCCCCAGCCGGTCAAGCTCTGGTACCTGTCGAGCTTCTTTCGCGCCGAGGCCCCCCAGCGCGGTCGCTATCGCCAGTTCTGGCAGATCGGGGCCGAGGCGATCGGAGCGGCGAGCCCGGAGACCGACGCCGAACTCATCCTGCTGCTGACCGAACTGCTGCGCGCGATGGGGTCCAAGGGACTGCGCTTGCGCCTGTCCAGCCTGGGCACCCCCCAGACCCGGGCCGAATACCGGGAGGAGCTGTCGGCGTACCTGCGCGCGCACGAAGACGGTCTGTCCCCGGAGGTCGTGTCCCGCATCGACCTCAACCCGATGCGCGCGTTTGACGCCTCAGACGCCCGCACGCAGGAGACGATGCAGGGCGCGCCGACGCTGCTTGACCGCCTGGCCCCCGACGACGCCGAGCACTTTGCCCGCGTCCGTGAGCTGCTCGACGACCAGGACGTCGACTACGTGCTCGATCCCACGCTCGTGCGCGGCCTGGACTACTACACGCGGACCGTCTTCGAGTTCACCTCCGATGCGCTGGGCGCCCAATCCGGGGTGGGCGGCGGCGGTCGCTACGACGGCTTGGTGGAGCAACTCGGCGGTCCGTCCACGCCCGCCGCGGGCTGGGCGGCTGGAATCGAGCGGATCCTGCTGGCCGCCCCGGAGCCGCCGATCGCCCCGCCGCCGGTCGATTTGTTCGTGGCCCTGGCTGTGCCCGACGCCGGCCGGGCCGGCTTCGCGCTCGTCCAGGAGGCCCGCCGGGCCGGGTTGGGCGCTCAGCTCGAGCTGGCCGGGCGCTCGCTCAAGGGTCAGCTGCGGCAGGCCGACCGGGCCGGGGCCCGGTACGTGGCCATCGTCGGTGACCAGCCTCTCATCAGTCTCAAGGACATGGAATCCGGCGACCAGTCAGAACTCGAGCCTCAGACCCTGGTGCCCGCCATCCTGCGCGGGAGCCGGCTGGTATGAGCATGAAGCACAGCCCGCGTCCCAATCCGTACCGCGACGCCTGGGCGGGTGAGCTCGACACGAGCCGGGCCGGCACGCCAGCGCGGGTCTCGGGCTGGGTTCACCGGCGTCGTGATCACGGCGGCCTGATCTTCATCGATCTGCGTGAGCGCTCGGGCGTCGTCCAGCTTGTCTTTCATCCCGATGCCGCGCCCGAGGCGCACGCCGCCGCGCACGGACTGCGCGCCGAGGACGTGATCTCCGCCGCCGGTCAGGTCACCCGCCGGACGCCCGAGAACGTCAACCCGAACCTGCCCACCGGCGAGATCGAGCTTGCCGTCTCCGCGATCGAGGTCCTGGCCGATGCGGACACGCCTCCGTTCCCGGTCGACGAGGACAGCGCGGTGGACGAGAACCTGCGCCTGCGCCATCGCTCGCTCGATCTGCGTCGCGGGCCGCTGCAGACCGCCATCGTCCTGCGCCACCGCGTGGCGGCCACGATCCGCGAGGTCCTCGACGATCGGGATTTCCTGGAGATCGAGACGCCGTTTCTCACTCGCTCCACGCCGGAGGGCGCCCGCGACTTCCTCGTCCCCGCGCGCGTCGCGCCAGGATCCTTCTACGCGCTGCCCCAGTCCCCCCAACTGTTCAAGCAGCTTTTGATGATCGGCGGCTTTGAGCGCTACTTCCAGATCGTTCGCTGCTTTCGCGACGAGGACTCGCGCGCTGACCGGATGAACGAGTTCACGCAGCTCGACGTGGAGATGGCCTTCGTCGAGGAGGAGGACGTCTACACGACGACCGAGGCGGTGCTCGGGGCCGTGTTCGAACGCTGCGGCTTTGACGTGGCCACCCCGCCGTGGCCGCGCATGACCCATGCCGAGGCGATCGCGCGGTTTGGATCTGACCGCCCCGACACCCGCTTCGGTCTCGAGCTCGCAGATCTTGGGCCAGACCTCGAGGGCACGGGCTTCAAGGTGTTCGCCGACACGCTGGCCTCCGGCGGGGTGGTCAAGGGCATCAATGCCGGAGCGCACGAGCTGCCTCGCTCCGAGCTCGACGCGCTGACCGAGCTGGCCCGTCAGCACGGCGCGAAGGGCCTCGTCTGGGCCTTCGTCCAGGAGGGCGACGAACCCCATCCAGGCTGGCGCTCACCGATCGCCAAGTTCCTCACCCCGGCCGACATCGCGGCGGTGACCCAGCGCCTGGACGCGTCCCCCGGGGACGTGCTGTTCATCGTTGCCGACGAGAACAAGGTGGCCTCGCAGGTCCTCGGTGCGCTGCGTCTCGAGCTGGCCCGGCGCTTTGATCTCATTCCCGCCGGCCGTCATGACATCCGCTGGATCGTGCAGTTCCCAATGTTCGCCTACAGCCGTGAAGAGCAGCGGTGGGACCCCGAGCATCACCCGTTCACGGCGCCCGCCACCGCCTCCGGGGCACCGGCGGCGCTGGAGGACCTCGACGATCCGGGCTCACTCCTCTCGCGCTCCTATGACCTCGTGCTCGACGGCTCAGAGATCGGCGGCGGCTCCATCCGTATCCACCGCCAGGACATCCAGGAGCGGATCCTCGAGTTGATCGGGATCGACGCCGAGGAGGCCCAGGGCCGCTTTGGCTTCCTCCTCGATGCGCTGCGGTTCGGGGCCCCGCCCCACGGGGGGATCGCCTTCGGCCTCGACCGCCTCGTGGCCATCCTCGCCGGCCGCGAGAACATCCGTGAGGTGATCGCCTTCCCCAAGGCGACCAGCGGTGCCGATCCCCTCACCGGCGCACCCGCGCCGGTTGACGAGGCCCAGCTGCGCGAGCTCGGCCTGCGGCTCAGGTGAACCCGGCATGGACCCCGTTGCCTTCGAGCACCATCTGACCTCCCCCCAGGGACAGGGCCACGTGCCCGCCGACAGCTTCACCGCCACCGCCGGCGGCTGGGCCTGCGGCGATGTGATCACCATCGCGCTCAGCGTCTCGAGCGACCATGTGACCGACGCCGGCTTCACCGCCTCCGGGTGCGGAGCGTCTACGGCCGCGGCCAGCGCGGCGATCACGCTCGTGCGAGGCATATCGATCCTCGATGCCGCCCGGGTCGGCCCGGCCGAGATCGCCGACGAGCTCGGGGGACTTAGCCCGGCCAAGCGCCATGCCGCCGATCTGGCTGGCGATGCGCTGGCCCGCGCGCTCGGCGCCGCGGCGACTGCGCGCGCCGAGTTAGACGCGGTGCCGGGACGGGTCCTGGTGGCCATGAGCGGTGGGGTGGACAGCGCCGTCGCCGCCCATCTCGCCGCCCATCAGGGAGATGCCGTCGCCGTCACGCTCGAGCTATGGGCCGACCCCGAGAACGACGCCGAGAGCAGTTGCTGCTCGGCCTCGGCCGTGGCCCAGGCCCGCGGGCTGGCCCACCGCATGGGCCTGGCCCATTTCACCGTCGACCTGCGTCAGGAGTTCCGCGCGGGCGTGGTCGAGCCCTTCATCGCCGGCTATGCCCGCGGCGAGACGCCCAACCCGTGCGTCGGCTGCAACGGCCACGTGCGCCTGGACGCGATGCTCGCGCTGGCCGATCGGCTCGGAGCCGAGGCGCTGGCCACCGGTCACTACGCCCGGGTCGCCGAGCCCGGCCACGAACAGGGGCCCCTGCTGCGGGCGGCCGCGGACCCGGCCAAGGACCAGACCTACATGCTGGCCGCGCTGTCTCCGGACTCGCTGGCCCGCATGCGCTTTCCGCTGGGAGAGCTGCGCAAGCCCGAGGTGCGCGAGATCGCCGCCCGGGCCGGGCTCCCCGTCGCGGCCAAGCCCGACAGCCAGGATCTGTGCTTCCTGGCCGGAACCACCCGGGCCCGCTTTTTGGAGCGCCACGGCGATCTCGGCGACCGTCCCGGGCTCGTGATCGACTCAAGCGGCGCCGAGCTCGGACACCATCTCGGTCAGCACCGGTTCACGGTCGGGCAGCGCCGCGGCCTCGGCCTGGCCGGCCCCGAGCCCCTGTACGTCGTCGACAAGGACGCCGACCGCCGCCGGGTGACGGTGGGGCCGCTGAGCGCGCTGCGCACCGAGCACGTCGCCGTTCGCGGGGCGCGCCTGCTGCGGACGGGTGCTCGCGTGAACCGGGTCAAGCTCCGCTACCGGTCAAAGCCGCTGGCCGCCCGGGTGGCGGGCGATCCCGGGTGCGGAGCGCACCGCCGGCTGCAACTCGACCTCGACGAGCCGGTCGACGGGGCCGCGCCCGGGCAGCTGGCCTGCCTGATGGACGGCGACCTCGTCGTGGG
Organism: Solirubrobacteraceae bacterium; assembly: GCA_034665145.1. GTDB lineage: Bacteria > Actinomycetota > Thermoleophilia > Solirubrobacterales > Solirubrobacteraceae > Palsa-465. Next base: position 4,812 of record JAXDGI010000125.1, on the reverse strand, counting down.
GTGGGGGACGATCACCCGGCCCGAGCCGACCGCCGGCTAGCCAGGGCCCGGACCGACCCGGCGACGGCGTGGGGCGCGGCCCGGCCAAGGCGTGCACCTGCGCACGCACCCCGGCCCGCCGGGCGACGTGCGTGCGGAGACGCGCGGTTTCCGTGCGCCACAGCACGCACCCGCCCACCGAGCGCAGCGTGCGTGCGCGAGCGCACGGTTTTGCGACAGAGAGAGAGAGAGAGAGAGCCACTGGCGCGCGGCCCGCAGGATTGGCCGCCGCAGATTGGCCGCGGCGGATTGGCCGCGGCGGGGGTCCAACCGGCCGAAGCGACCGCCCCGCGGGCCTAGAATCGAACACATGTTCCCCGGTACGCGCATGTCCCGAACGTGTGTGCCCCGCACTGCTCCGGGGTAGGACGTTCCCATGGCCTCGAACAACAATCCCTCATATCAAGAGTCAAAGCAGGTCGCCGAGCAGAGTCGCGAGACGGAGTGGACGCTGCCCAGCTTCGGGCGCGGCATGTACCTGGGTGACTTCCAGCTCGACCTGATCCACCCGCAGCCCAAGGCCGATCCCGAGCAGGTCCGCGAGGGCGAGGAGTTCCTCCAGCGCTTGCGCGCCTTCCTCACCGAACGCGTCGACCCCCAGCAGATCGAGGAGACCGGCAAGCTCGATGACGACGTCATCTCCGGCCTCAAGCAGTTGGGCGCTCTCGGCATGAAGATTCCCAAGGAGTACGGCGGCCTCGGCCTGACCCAGGTCTACTACAACCGGGCGCTGTCGCTGGCCGGAACGTGGCACGCGTCGCTGGCCACGCTGCTCTCGGCCCACCAGTCGATCGGCCTGCCCGAGCCGCTGAAGACCTATGGGTCTGAGGAGCAGAAGCGCGAATGGCTGCCCAAGGTGGCCACCGATCACATCTCCGCCTTCCTGCTCACCGAGCCCGACGTCGGCTCTGACCCGGCGCGCATGTCGGCCAGCGCCGTCCCCACCGAGGACGGCAGCGGCTACGTGATCAACGGAACCAAGCTGTGGGCCACCAACGGCGTGATCGCCGACGTTGTCGTGGTCATGGCCGTCGTGCCCAAGCGGGAGGACAGCAAGGGCGGGATCACCGCCTTCATCTGTCCGATGGACACCGAGGGCATCACGATCAAGCACCGCAACGAGTTCATGGGCCTGCGCGGCATCGAGAACTCGGTGACCGAGTTCAAGGACGTGTTCGTGCCCAGGGAGAACGTCATCATGGGCGAGGGCCGCGGGCTGAAGATCGCCCTCGGCACGCTGAACACCGGGCGGCTCTCCCTGCCCGCCATCACCGTCGGCGCGGCCAAGTACTCCCTGCGCATCGTCCGCCAGTGGGCCAACGAGCGCAAGCAGTGGGGCGAGCCGATCGGCAAGCACGATCCGGTCGCCCAGAAGATCGCCTTCATCGCCGGCACGGCCTTCGGCCTCGAGGCCCTCGTTGACGTCTCCAGCCGGATGGCCGACGACAAGCAGCGCGACTTCCGCATCGAGGCGGCGATCGCCAAGCTCTACGGGTCAGAGCGGGCCTGGGAGGTCGTCGACACGATGGTCCAGATCCGCGGCGGCCGCGGCTATGAGACGGCCAAGTCGCTGGCCGCCCGTGGCGAGAAGCCGGTGCCGGCCGAGCAGATGCTGCGCGACATGCGCATCAACCGGATCTTCGAGGGCTCCACCGAGATCATGCACCTCATGATCGCCCGCGAGGCCGTCGACCAGCACCTCCAGATCGCCGGCGACATCCTGCTCGGTGACGGCGGCCCGGCCGAGAAGGCCAAGCTCGGCCTCAAGGCGGGCGCCTTCTACGCCAAGTGGTTCCCGGCGCTGACCGTGGGCAAGGGCCAGGATCCGCGTTCCTTTGACGAGTTCGGCAGCCTGGCCAAGCACCTGCGCTACGCCGAGCGAGCCTCGCGCAAGCTGGCCCGTTCAACGTTCTACGCGATGGGCCGCTACCAGGCCAAGCTCGAGCAGAAGGGCAGCCTGCTGGGCCGGATCGTCGACATCGGCGCCGAGCTGTACGCGATCGCCAGCGCCTGCACGTACGCCTCGACGCTGGCTGAGGCGGACCCCCAGAACAAGGAGGTCGTCTTCGAGCTGGCCGACCTGTTCTGCCATCAGGCCCGCCGCCGCGCCGACGCGCTGTTTCACGCCCTGTGGGCCAACGACGACGACGACCAGTACAAGATCGCCCAGTCAGTACTCGACGGCCGTTATGAGTTCTTCGAGCACGACGTGATCGACCCGGCCGGCGACGGACCGATGATCCCCGAGCACGATCCGGCCGCGGCCGACGCGCTCGAGCCGCAGACGGCCGCCGGCGCTCGATAGCGCCGCGCAGGTCATAACGGCGTGGGCGCGTGAGGGACCGCGCCCACGCCTAGACTTGCTCGTCGGATGACCTCCGACGAGATCCGCCGCACCTTCCTCGAGTTCTTCGCGGCCCGCGACCATCGCCGGCTGCCCTCGGCCTCCCTGATTCCGGCGGAGTACGACCCCTCGGTGCTGTTCACGATCGCGGGCATGGTGCCGCTCAAGCCCTACTTCCAGGGCGTGGAACGGCCCCCGCACCCCCGGGCAACCACGTGCCAGAAGACGTTTCGCACGCCCGACATCGAGATCATCGGCACGACCACGCGGCATTTGACGTTCTTCGAGATGCTGGGCAACTTCTCGTTCGGGGACTACTTCAAGCAGGGCGCGGCCGAGTTCGCCTGGACCCTGTCGCGCGAGGGGTTCGGCTTCCCCGAGCAGGACATCTGGGTGACGGTGTTCGGCGGCGACGACGAGCTCGGACTCGGTCCCGACCAGGAGGCGATCGACACCTGGCTGGGCATCGGCGTTCCCCGCGAGCGGATCGTCGAACTGCCCCGCTCGGAGAACTTCTGGCAGATGGGTCCGACCGGTCCCTGCGGACCGTGCTCGGAGTTGTACCTGGACCGCGGCGTCACGATGGGCAAGCCTGAAGATCTGCCCGGTGGCGACAACGAGCGGTTTCTGGAGTACTGGAACCTCGTGTTCATGCAGTACGACCTGAGTCCCGATGGCGTACTCACGTCGCTCCCGGCCCAGAACATCGACACCGGCCTGGGCCTGAACCGGCTGGCGGCGATCCTGCAGGACAAGGAGACCGTGTTCGAGACCGACCAGTTCGCTCCGCTGATCGCGCTCGGGGAGGAGCTCTCGGGGCGCCGGTACGGTGAGGACTTCGCCACCGACCGGGCACTGCGCGTGCTGGCCGACCACGGCCGGTCGATGACGTTCCTGATCGCGGACGGGGTCGTCCCGTCAAACGAGGATCGGGGCTACGTCCTGCGTCGGATCATGCGCCGGGCAATCCTCCAAGGTCGGCACACGCTCGAGCTGGATCCGGGCTTCCTGGATCGTTACGCGGACGTGGTCACCGAGCTGATGGGGTCGGAGTATCGGGAGCTGTCGGAGCATCGCGACACCGTTCGCAAATGGCTGCAGGCCGAGGAGGAGGGGTTCGGCCGGACGCTGGTCCAGGGCAGCAAGCTGCTCGACGAGCTGATCGCCCGCGCCAGGGAATCCGGCGCCGAGGGCATCAACGGCGCTGACGCGTTTCAGCTGCATGACACCTACGGATTCCCGATCGACCTGACACTGGAGCTGGTGGCCGAACACGGGCTCGGAGTCGACGAAGAGGGCTTCGAGGCGCTGATGGACGATCAACGGACGCGGGCCCGCGCGGGGGCGGGCCGAGGTCGGACCGGCGAGAAGTTGCGGGAGCAGGCTCAGGCGTTCGCCGGCCAGACCGGCTTCCAGACGGAGTTCGTCGGCTATGAGACGACGGAACGGGAGACCACCGTGGGCGCGGTGTCCAGCGAGAACGGGCGCGTGCTGGCCAAGCTCGTCGAGTCGCCGTTCTACGCCACCGGTGGCGGGCAGATCGCCGACTCAGGAGTGGTCGAATGCTTCGACGGCCAGTGCAGTGCCACGGTCGAGGATGTGCTGCGCCTGGGCGATGACCAGGTGATTGCGCTCGCGCCTGGCCGCGGGACGATCGAGCCCGGCACCCGGGTGCGGGCCCGGGTCGATCGAACCACCCGGCACGCGACGGAGTGCAACCACACCGGCACGCATCTGCTGCATGCCGCGCTGCGCCGCCGGCTCGGCTCCCACGTGCACCAGGCCGGATCCTACGTCGGCCCGGACAAGCTCCGCTTCGACTTCACCCACGGCAGCGGACTGAGCGCCGACGAGCTGTCCGACGTGGAGCGTGAGGTAAACGGGTGGATCCTGGCCAGCCATCCGGTTCGGGCGCTGACCACGACGCTCGACGAAGCTCGCCGGCTGGGAGCGACCGCGCTGTTCGGCGAGAAATATGGCGACATCGTCCGCATGGTCGAGGTCGACGACGGTTCGTACTCACGCGAGCTGTGCGGGGGCACGCATGTCCGCTTCACGTCGGAACTGGGCCTGTTCAAGGTGCTGAGCGAGAGTTCCAGCGCGGCCAACGTGCGGCGCGTCGAGGCGCTCACCGGTCCCGCGGCGGTCGAACTGCTGCGGACCCACGATCACGTTCTGGGCGAGGCCGCGGAGACGCTTCGGGTGCCTCCCGAGCGTGTCGCGGACGCGGTCGCGGCGCAGCGGTCGCGGATCCGCGAGCTCGAGCGCGCCGCCCGCCAGGGCCCGGCCGGCAACGGCACACTCGACGTGGAGCAGCTGCTCGCCGGCGCCTCGGAGACCGGGGGCGCCCAGGTGCTCGCGGCCGCGGTGCCTTCCGTCGACGGCAAAGCGCTGCTCGACCTCGCCGACCGGCTCAGGGCCAAGCTCGG
>JAXDGI010000124.1:0-25030 GCA_034665145.1 Solirubrobacteraceae bacterium | reverse complement strand
GACCTCGCTCAACCCGGTGCTGCGGGTGGGTACACAGCTGGCCGAGGCGATCAAGCTGCACACGAAAATACCGGCCCCGACGATCGGCCTCCGTGTGCTCGACCTGCTGAAACGCGTCGGCATTCCGGCGACCCGCGAGCGCGCGAACAGCTATCCGCACGAATATTCGGGCGGGATGCGGCAGCGCGCGATGATCGCGATGGGGGTTTCGAACAATCCGGCGCTGCTGATCGCGGACGAGCCGACCACGGCGCTCGATGTGACGATCCAGGCCCAGATCATCGAGGAAATCAAGCAGTTGAGCCGCGAGAGCGACAGCGGGGTCATCTTCGTCACCCATGACCTCGGCGTCGTGGCCGACATCGCCGATCGGGTGCTGGTCATGTATTCGGGCCGGGTGATCGAGCAGGGGACGCTGGACGAGATCTTCTATGACCCTCAGCATCCCTACACGTGGGGGTTGCTCGGCTCGGTCACCCGCATGGACCGCGACCCGCCCCGCCGCTTACCGGCCATCCCCGGACAACCGCCATCACTGGCGCGCACCCCGGAGGGCTGCCACTTTCGCCCGCGCTGTCCCCACGCCTTTGACCGCTGTGGCGAGGTCCCGGGACTCGAGTCGCATCTGCCCGACGCGCCCGAGCACAAGGATCGATGCTGGCTCGAGGTGGCCGACAAGCGCGCCAAGCGCGAGGTCGAGGGACGCATCGGGTTGGGGACGGGATCGGTGGTGGCGTGAGCACCGGTGATGCCGGCTCGCCGCCGGCCCCGGCCGAGGGAGGGCAGCCGCTGCTCGAAGCTGAGCACGTCAAGCTCCACTTCCCCATCAAGCAGGGCCTGCTGATCGATCGGACCGTCGGGGTGGTCCACGCGGTCGACGACGTATCTCTCACCCTGCAGGAGGGGCAAACGCTCGGCGTCGTCGGCGAGTCGGGCTGCGGCAAGAGCACGCTGGCCCGCTGCATCGTGCGTCTGCTCGAGCCGACCTCGGGCGCGGTGCGCTTCCGCGGCCGCGACGTCACTCACCTCAATCGCCGGGGCCTCATGCCTCTGCGACGCGAGGTCCAGCTCGTCTTCCAGGATCCCGTTGCCTCGCTCAACCCACGCAAGCGCGTGGGCCAGATCATCGGCACCCCGCTGCGGTTGCACGGGATGGAGCGCGACCAGGTCCAGAACCGCGTGCGCGAGCTGCTGGACCGAGTCGGGTTGAACTCCGAACACGTCAACCGCTTCCCGCACGAGTTCTCCGGCGGTCAGCGCCAGCGAATCGGAGTCGCCCGGGCACTGGCCATGGAACCTCGCCTGATCGTCCTCGACGAGCCGGTCTCGGCCCTCGACGTCTCCGTCCAGGCCCAGGTCGTCAACCTGCTCGACGATCTTCAGGACGACTTCGGCCTCTCGTATGTCTTCATCGCCCACGATCTCTCGGTCGTGCGTCATGTCTCAGACCAGATCGCCGTCATGTACCTGGGCAAGATCATGGAGCTCTCCCCGGCCCAGGAGCTCTACTCCAAACCGATCCATCCCTACACCGAAGCGCTGTTGGCGGCGATCCCGATCCCCGATCCCCGCGAGAATCGCGCCCGCGAACGGACGGTCATCGGTGGCGAGCCGCCCAACCCGATCAATCCGCCGTCCGGGTGCCGCTTTCATACTCGATGCCCACGGGCGACCGATATCTGCTCGACGGTCGAACCGCCGCTGGCCGAATATCCGGGCGGTCATCTCGCCGCCTGTCACCATCCGCTCAACGTGAGCTCAGCCGAGGTCGCGCGCGCCACCCGCTCCTTACTCAGCCCGGTCAGCGCGGGCGCGGAGATGCCCTCGGGCGAGGCGGGGCCGCCCGGCGCGGGGTCAAGCGCCGAAGTCTCGAACGCACCGGGCGACCGGTGAAGCCTCGCCGGCGTGCTGTGCGCGGCTAGTTCCAGCACTTTCGGCAGCCGACTCATCGGTCTTGCCGTGTCGGCGGTCTGTGGGGTCGTTGCCGGTTGCGGCGGTTCCTCGCGTCCGCCCACGCCGGTGGCCGACCGGGTCTGCGACGGGGCGCGGCACGCGGCGGCTCCCCTGTTGGGCTATCCCGTCAGCGCGGACATCGCCGGCCGCGATCCCGCCAACCTTCAATGCACGCTGCACGGCCGGCGGCTGCGGGTGGCGATTGTCTCTCAGGCCTCAACGCGGGCCTACACGGAATTTGACACCACCACCGCCCATCAGGACCAGGTCTACGGGTCCGGAGTGCACGAGCCCGGCCAGATTCCGGCTGCGGTCTCCGTTCCGGGCTCAGTGGTGGCGGTGTGGATTCGTGCGCAGCGGGAGATCGTCGCAACGGACGCCGGGCCCACGCGCGGCGGGGCGTATGTCACTGTGACGGTCAGCGGGTCCGCGGTTCGAGGCGAGAAGGCACTCGCCCTCGCCCGCGCGATGGCCGCGGCCACGTTTGCCGCCCATCCCGACGCCAAGTCATGAGGTGGTTGGTTCTCGGGTTTATCGCCGGCCTCGCCGGCCTCGCCGGGTGCGGGAATGCCAATGTGGTGACGCCGGTCGAAGTGGCTCAGAACTACGTGTTCGCGGTCGCCGAGGGCAACTACCCGGGCGCGTGCGCGCTGCTGGAGTCCGGGACGCGGACCCGGCTGACGTCAGGGACGCGGTCGAGCTGTCCAAGGCTGTTTGCTCGCTGCCTGCCCAACGCATCGACCACCCTGAGCCACGACCAGGCCCAGCTGCTGTATGCCAACGCCGACCTGCGCGTCTCGGGTCGGCGCGCCGTTGTCAGGTTGAGCGGCCCGGCCGTGGCCCGGGCGACCAAGGCGGTCACGCTCGTAAATCAGCACGCGCGTTGGCGCCTCACTTCTCCCGGTCGCGCCATCACGCGGTGCGTCAGCCGACTGGAACGCCGCCGTCGGCACGCAGACGGAAGGCATCCCGCCCGTGGATGAGCCGCTCGCGGTCCTCGTACTGCCCAGTCGGCTCGAGCGCTTTGCCCTGGAGGCGCACGCGCGCGAGCTGCTGGCCATCCCGCGGGTGGTCGCGCTGGAGCCCTCGCGCGTCGCCACACCCCGTTTCCTGCGCGAGGCGACCGCCCTGCGCCAGGCGTCACGTCTGCGCTGGCCGGGCACGCCACGACTGCTCGTGCTCTACCACCCAGCCCAGTACCCGCTGGCCAGAGCTCTTGGGGCCCGCCACGAAGCGGCCGAGCTGTGGTACCTCCCCCCCGACCGTGGCGATCTGACTGCCGAGGACTCCCGGGAGACAGCGGAGCTTGGGGCGTTTGACGAGCTGGCCCGCGAGCGTGCCGCCGGCCTGCTCAGCGCGGCCGGCCATGACGTTGCCGACGAGTCCCTTCGCCTACGGCTGCGCGAGCTCGACGTGATCAATCCGCGTCCGTTCCTGCCCAGAAGCAGGCTACAGGGCCACTGACGGCTAAGGGGTCGGGGGGCCGGAGGTAAGGGGCGAGGGTCGCGAGTTGCCTCCGTTCGCCCGATGTGGCCACACCCGTCTCAGTTCACCCTGAAGATCACATTGTTCGGTGACCTAAGGAGCCCAGTATGCACCCCCAACTCAGCGCCGTCGTTGCGTCAGCCAGGTCCGATGAGATGCGGCGTAACGCAAATGCCTACCGGCGCGGCCTTCCGAAGCCAGGCGGCAACCGACTGCTCGGCCGCATCAGGCGATACTTCGCTCATGCGCACGAGGCTGACCAGCGGCCACTTCGTCGGTCGGGCCGGCGAGCTGGCCGAGCTTCAGCTCGCCGCCCGGGAGGCAGGCTCAGGGCGCCCGGCCCTCGTCCTGCTCGGCGGTGACTCCGGCGTCGGTAAGACCCGGCTGGTCGGCGAACTCGAGTCGCGCCTGAGCGCTGATGAGGAGACCGAGACCCTCGTCCTGCGCGGTGAGGGAGTCGAGCAGACCGACGGCGAGCTTCCCTACGCGCCGCTACTCAGCGCGTTGCGCCCGGTGGTACGCGCCCATCATCCGGCTCTTGACGCGCTCACCTCGGGGAGCCGCGCCCAGCTGGCCGCGCTCCTTCCCACCCTCGATGAGGGCCGCGTCCGCGAGGAGCGCTCGGGACCCAGCGGTCAGTTGCGTCTGTTCGAGGCCATCCTGGAGCTGCTGGATCTGCTCAGCGACCGCGCCCTCGTAGTCCTCGTCCTGGAGGACATGCACTGGGCCGATCAGTCGACCCGCACGCTGGTCACCTTCCTGGCGCGCAGCCTGCGCCAGGAGCGCGTCGCCCTGATCCTCACCTATCGCCGCGACGAGCTGCACCGCCGCCACCCTCTGCGCCCGCTGCTGGCCGAGCTCGAGCGCCTCGAGCGTGCCCACCGGATCGAGCTCGAGCCCTTCGATCGGGACGAACTCTCCGAGATCCTGGCTGACATCCTCGGCGCGCCCCCTGACGACGCCATCGTTACCCGGCTGTTTGCCCGCAGCGAGGGCAACGCGCTCTATACCGAGGAGCTTCTCGCCGCCGGACTGGATGGCCGTGGCCCGACGCCGCAGAGCCTGCGCGACGCCTTCCTGGTCCGCATCGAGCGCCTCAGTCCCGAGGCCCAGCGCGTCGCGCGGGCGATCGCGGTCGGGCGCGCGCTGTCGGAGGGCGTGGTGGGCACGGTCAGCGGTCTCGACCGCGATCCTCTCGCCCTCGCTCTGCGCGAGGCCCTGGCCGAGCAGGTGCTGGTCGCCGACGAGGACGAGCGCTTCTGCTTCCGCCACGCCCTCCTGCGCGAGGCCCTGTACGACGATCTGCTCCCGGGCGAGCGCGGCGAGCTTCACCTGGTCCTGGCCGCGGCCCTGGAGGCGGGCCAGAACGGGACCGCCGGCGATGACGTAGCGGTGACGTCGGCCGTCGCCAGCCACTACACGGCAGCGGGCGATCAGCCGGCGGCGCTGCGCACCACGATCAACGCGGCCACAGCCGCCGAGCGAGTCCTCGCCTACGGCGAGGCGGCTGAGTTGTACGAGCGTGCCCTGGAGCTGTGGCCTCGGGTGGCCGCCGATCAGCGTCCCGATGGCTTTGACCGGCCCGAGCTCCTGGCCCGGGCGGCGCGCTCACATGGGATGCATCGCGACCGCGGGCGCAGCGAGACGCTGCTGCGCGAGGCGCTGCGCGAGCTCGATCCCGAGCGCGACCGGGTTCGGTATGCGGCCCTGCTGGCTCGCCTGGCCCGCACGATCTGGTCGCTGAACCGCGGACCCGAGGCGGTCGAGACCGGTGAGCGAGCGCTGGCCATGCTCGGCGACGATGACCCCGGACGGGTCCGGCCGTCACTGCTGGCCTGGCTGACGAGGATGAAGTTTCTGCGCGGTCGCTTCCGCCAGGCCGCCGAGGATGGTGAGGAGGCACTGGCGGCGGCGATCGAGGCCGGTGACAGCGACGCTGAGGCCGAGGTCCGCAACACCCTGGGCATGGCCCAGGTGGCGATGGGTCAGGTCCAGGAGGGGATCGCGCAGCTCAACCGGGCGATCGAGGTCGCGCGCGAGCATGACGAGCTCGACAGCATGCTCACCGCCTACTCGAACCTGGCCGACATGCTCAATGTCGCTGGCCGCACCGGCGAGGCCCTGGCCGTGGCGCAGGCGGGAATGGCGGCCAGTCCGCGGCGCATGATCCGCTCTCACGACTGGTTGACCATGACCGTGTCCGAGCTGGCCTTTGCCGGCGGCGACTGGAAGATGGCCCGTGAGTACCTCACCCCGCCGCCGGCCCGGCTGACCGGGGTCGTGTTGATGGTGCGCCACCTCCGGGAGGCAGAACTGTCGCTGGGCCAGGGTGAGCTCGCTGTGGCCGCCGAGGCGATCGAGGCCGCCGCTCCGCTCGTGGACGCCTCCGATCAGCCCCAGTTCATCGGTCTGTTCGGTGCGTTGTGTGCGGAGCTGCGCCGCCGCCGCCGGGATCTCGGCGGCGCCCGCACGGCGGTGCAGAACGCTCTCGATCGTCTCGAGCTATGCACCGACGATGTGATGCGGATCGCCAGCGTGACCGCGGTGGGCATGCACGTGGAGGCCGACTGGGCCCAGCGCGGGCGCGACCTGCGCGAGCGAGGCGCGGTGCGTGACGCGCTGGCCCGGGCGCGGATTCATCTCGATCGGATGGCCGCCGCCGCCGAGGAGGGCGGTCCCGTCGAGCGCGCCCACCTGGCCGTGGCCAGAGCGGAGATGGCCCGGGCGCGGGGGCGGGGGGCGGCCCGGGAGTGGGCGCGTGCGGTCACGGCCTGGCAGGAGCTCGCCCGGCCCTATCCGGCGGCGATCGCGCGCTGGCGTCAGGCCGAATGCCACGTTTCCGCGGGCGAGCGTGGCGCCGCCGGCGAGGTCGCCCGACTGGCATTGGAGGTGGCCGAGCAGCTCGGATCGACCTGGCTGGCCGCAGAGGTGCGGGGGCTGGCCGAGCGGGGCCGCCTTGTGCTGGGAGACGGGACCTCGGCCGGGTCCGAGCCGTCCTCGCCGCCCCAGGACCCGTTCGGGCTCACGCCGCGCGAGCGCCAGGTTCTGGCCCTGCTCGCCGAGGGAGCGACCAACCGTCAGATCGGCGCCGCTCTGTACATGGCCGAGAAGACGGCCAGCGTGCACGTCTCGCGGATTCTCTCCAAGCTTGGCGTCCGGGGACGCACCGAGGCCGCGGCCGTGGCCCATCGCCAACATCTGGCGTAGCGCGGGCACTTGGCGTCATCGGCGGCGACGACGTACCCTGCGCGTGTGCGTACGCCGGCCGAATGGGAGCCCCATGAGCTGACCCTCATGGGCTGGCCCTGCCGCATTGAGCTGTGGGGGGCCGAGCTCGAGCCGGCTCGGGCCGATTACGCCGCCGTCGCCAACGCCATTGCCGCCTTCGAGCCGGTGATGATGATCGCCAACTCGGGGGCCGAGGCCGCGCAGGCCCGGGCCGCGTGCGGCGAGGGCGTCACGATTGTCGAGTTGCCCCTGGATGACTCGTGGCTGCGCGACTGCGGACCCATCTACAGCCACCGCTCCGACGGCCAGCGGGTCGCCGTCCATTTCGGCTTCAATGCCTGGGGGCAGAAGTTCCCGGGCTGGGACCGCGACGCCGCGGTGGGCGGCCTGATTGCCGCGCAGCTGGGTGACGCGGTGGTCGAGTCCGCGTTGATCCTGGAGGGCGGGTCGATCCTGCTCGACGGGGAGGGCACGCTGCTCACCACCGAGCAGTGCCTGCTGCATCCGAATCGCAATCCGTCGTGGTCGCGCGAGCACATCGAGGCCGAGCTGGCCGCTCGGCTCGGTGCCGGGCGCTTCGTGTGGCTGGGTCAGGGGCTGATCGAGGACCGCGACACCGACGGTCACGTCGACCTGATCGCCGCCTTCGTGAAGCCCGGGCGCGTGCTGCTCCAGACCGTCGAGGAGGGCAACCCGAACTTCGCCACCTGCGCCGAGAACCGGCAGCGGCTGCGCGACGCCGGGATCGAGGTCACCGAGATGCCCCATCTGCCCTACGCCGTGGTGGGCGGGGAGACGGTGGCCGCGGGCTACATGAACTTCTACATCTGCAATGGTGCCGTGATCGTGCCGGTCACGGGAGCTGAGACCGACTCTGACGCCCTGGCCATCATCGCCGATGCCTATCCGGGGCGCGAGACGGTGAGCGTGCCCGGCGCGGTGCTCGCCTTCGGCGGCGGCGGTCCGCATTGCATCACCCAGCAGGTTCCGGTCAGCCATGCCTGACACCCCCATCCTGCGCACCGCCACCGCGCCCGCCTCCCCGGCCCGGACCCGGGCGCCCGAGCGGGCCCCCCTGCGCCTCGGTCTCGTGCAGGAGCGCTGGCATCCCGATGCCGACGAGCATGAGGCGGCGCTCGCCCGCGGGATTCAGATGGCGGCTGACGCCGGGGCCCAGATCGTCTGCCTGCAAGAGCTCACGCTGTCGCCGTATTTCGCCCTCACGCCCGACGGGCCGGCCGCGGCCGGAGCCGAGCCCGAGGACCTGGAGTCCGGCCGGACCGTCCAGTTCGCCCGGCGCATGGCCAAGCGCACCGGCGTCCACGTGCACGCCTCGCTGTATGAGCGGGCCGACGGCCCCGACGGCCCCGATGGCCTGGGCTACAACACAGCCGTGGTGCTGGCCCCCGACGGCCGGCTGCTGTCGCGGACGCGCAAGCTCCACATCCCGATCACCAGCGGCTACTACGAGGATCGCTACTTCCGCCCCGGTCCCGCCGGCCAGGATGCCTTCCCGCTCACCACGCTGCCCGCCGCCGATGGAGATGTTCAGCTCGGCTGCCCGACCTGCTGGGACCAGTGGTTTCCCGAGCTGGCGCGGGCCTACTCGCTGGAGGGCGCCGAGGTGCTCGTTTACCCAACGGCGATCGGCTCGGAGCCCGACCACCCCGACTTCGACACCCAGCCGCTGTGGCAGCAGGTGATCGTCGCCGCCGGGATCGCCAACGGGACCTTCATGGTGGCCATCAACCGCATCGGTGTGGAGCCTCCGCTGACCTTCTACGGCTCGAGCTTCATCTCCGATCCCTACGGGCGCCTGCTCGTTCACGCCCCCCGGGACCAGCCGGCCGTGCTTGTCGCCGAGCTCGACCTCGATCAGCGCCGTGACTGGCTCGAGCTGTTCCCGTTCCTGCGCACCCGCCGCCCCGACGCCTACGGGTCCCTGGCCGCGGATACGCGTCCCACGGATTAGCCGCGGCTCGCGGGGTCGCTGGGTCGCGGCACCGCCTAGGATTCCGACGATGAACGAACGGACTCCCCGGGCATGCATCATCGGCGCCGGCGTCAGCGGGCTGTGCGCGGCCAAGGCACTGGGCGACTGGGGTGTTCCCTACACGTGCTTTGAGGCCAGCGACGAGGTGGGCGGCAACTGGTATTTCCGTAACCCGAACGGGCGCTCCAGTGCCTATCGCTCGCTGCACATCGATACGTCAAAGACGGCGATCAGCTTTTCTGACTTCCCGCTCGACGATCGCTACCCCGACTTCCCGCACCACACCGAGATCCATCGCTTCCTGCTCGAGTTCGCCGACCGCTTCGGGCTGCGCGACCACATCCGCTTTGAGACGGTGGTGGAGCGGGCGGAGCCTCGTGCCGAGGGCGGGTGGGAGATCCGCACCGGCGACGGCGAGACCCACCAGTTCGAGGCGCTGCTGGTCTGCAACGGGCACCACTGGGATCCGCTCCTGCCCGAATTCCCAGGGACGTTCGCCGGCGACACGATGCATTCCCACCACTACATCGATCCGACCGAACCGCTTGACCTCCGCGACAAGCGCGTGGTCGTGGTCGGGATCGGCAACAGCGGGGTGGACATCGTCTCCGAGCTGTCGCGCAAGGGCGTCGCCGAGAAGGTGTTCCTGTCCACCCGCAGCGGCGCCTGGGTGATCCCCAAATACGCCTTCGGGCGCCCGGTCGATCAAGTGTTCAAGACCAACCCCCGGCTCCCGCTCGGCCTGCAGCATCGGCTGGCTCAGCTGCTGCCCCGGATCGTGTCGGGGAAGATGGAGAGCTTCGGGTTGCCCACGCCCAACCATCGCTTCTTGGAGGCCCATCCCACCGTTTCCAGCGAGCTGCTGCTGCGCCTGGGCTCCGGCGATGCGGTGGCCAAGCCCGACATCAGCGCGCTCGAGGGCGACAGCGTCCGGTTTGCCGACGGCAGCCTCGAGCCGGTGGACGCGATCGTGTACGCGACGGGGTACCAGATTTCGTTTCCCTTCTTCGATCCCGGGTTCATCTCGGCGCCCGGCAATGACCTGCCGCTCTACAAGCGGATATTCAAGCCGGGCGTGGACAACCTGGCCTTCATCGGTTTCGGGCAGGCGATCCCCACCATCTTCCCGTTCGCCGAGGCCCAGTCCAAGCTTGCCGCCCGCTGGCTGGCCGGGGACTGGGCACCCCCCAGCCCGGCCGAGATGGAGACCGAGATCCGTGCCGATCTGCGCCGCCACGGCGCCTGGACCGACCGGCCGCGGCACAAGATGGAGCTCGACTTCTATGTCTATGAGTACGACCTCAACAAGCGCGTGTTGCCCGAGGGGCGTGAGCGCGCCCGGGCTCAGGCGGCGACGGGCCTCCGCGCTCGCGCCGCCCCCGCCTCGGTGGCCTGAGTTCCCCCGCCCCGGTGGCCTGAGGCCCCCCGGTGGCCTGAGGTCCCCCCCGGTGGCCTGAGGTCCCCCCCGGTGGCCCGAGGTCCCAGGGGGTGCGGTATCTAAGCGTCGATTTTCGACGCTTAGATACCGGACGCCGAGCGGCGGGCCAGCTTCTTGCCCGGGTTGAGCAGGTTCTTGGGGTCAAACATCGCCTTGACCTGCTCATGCAGGCGCAGGGCCGGCGGTGACCACTGGCCCTCGAGGGCGCCGCTCTTGACCAGCCCCAGTCCGTGCTCGCCCGAGACCGAGCCGTTCAGCCGGCGGGCGAGGGCGAACAGGTCGTGCGCGGCCTGTTCGGCGCGCGCGAGCTCGGCCGGATCTGACCGGTCGATCATGAACGTCGAGTGCAGGTTGCCGTCGCCGGCATGGCCCCAGCTGCAGGCGGGCAGATCGTGGCGGGCGCCGATCTCCTGGGTGGCGGTGATCGCCTCGGTCAGCCGCTCGACGGGCACCACGATGTCCTCGGAGACCTTGCCGCCACGCTGGGCGGTCACCGCGCTGGACACGGCCGCCCGCCAGCGCCACAGCGCGTCGATCTCGCCTCGTTGCCTCGGAGCATGAACGTCAATGGCGCCCGCGGACAGCGCTTCGGTCAGCTCGCAGTGGACGCGGTGGGCCTCGGCCGGCGCGCCGTCGGCCTCGACAACGAGGGCAAAGGCGGCCCGGCCGGGCACGGCGGCCGGAAACGCCGCCCGGGCCGCGGTGAGCGCGCCGGCATCAAGGAACTCCAGCGCGGCGGGAACGATCCCCGAGCCGAGCACGGCCGCCAGCGCCGCGCCGCCGGCCTCGAGGCTGGGGTAGAAGGCGACGGTGGGCAGGCGCACCTCGGGGGCGGGGAGCAACCTCAGCCAGGCGGCCGTGATGATGCCCAGGGTGCCCTCCGAGCCGACGAGCAGGGAGCGCAGGTCATAGCCGGCCACATCCTTGCGGATCGGCCCGCCGAGCGTGATCAGCTCCCCGGGGGCGATGACCGCCTCGAGGCCGGTGACCCAGGTCCCGGTCACGCCATACTTGAAGGTGTGCGGGCCGCCGGCGTTGGTGGCGATGTTTCCCCCGATCTGTGACTGCTCCGCCGCGCCGGGGTCCGGTGCGTAGTAGAGGCCATTCTCCCGGGCCAGGCGGGCCACCTCGGCGGTGGGCAGACCGGCCTCGACGCACATCCGCCACAGCTCGGGAGTGAACGCGCGGACGGCGCGCAGCCGCTCCAGACTGAGGACGATGCCGCCCTCGACCGGGACCGCTCCGGCCGCGAAGCCGGTGCCGCCCCCGCGGGGGATCAGGGCCACATCGTGCGCGTAGCACCAGCCCAGGATCGCGGCGACCTCGGCGGGGTCCGACGGGAGCACCACGGCGTCCGCGCGTCCGCGGACAGCCCGGCTCTCGGTGGCGTCGCTCAGGTATTCGCGCGTGTCTCCGGGCCGGATCGCCTCATCGCCGAGCAACGCACGTAGCTCGCGTTCGGCGCTGGTGGAAGCGGTGGCCACGAGGCCCGATGCTACGCCGAGCGCTGGCCCCCCCGGGACACCGGGTGGGCGTAATAGGCGGCCACGACGGCACAGATGATCAGCGTGATGTACGGCGAGAGGAAGGCCAACGGTATCGCCACCGCGTAGGGCACCAGGCCGATGACCGCGCGCCTGAGCACCGCGCGCCGCGCGTCGAGCTCGAGCCTGACGCCGAGCAGCTGCGCCCTGTGAAGCAGGATCGTGCGGTTCAGCGCGGCGAAGGCCAGTGACATGAGCAAAAACGAACCCGCGTAGACAGCGGCGGCGAGCGACTGCCCGGATGATTCGCGCAGGTAGGTGGCCATGAGGTTGGTGGCGAAGGGCAGGATGCCAATGCTCATGAGCAGAAGCAGGTTGAGCATCAGGATCACCTGATCGCTCTGCTGCAGGCGATCGATCATCGCGTGGTGATTGATCCAGACGATCCCGATGGTCAAAAACGACGTCACATAGGCCGCGTACGACGGCCAGCGCTGACCCAGCTCGTAGATCAGGCTGTAGTGGTGCGGGTTGGCGTGAGGGTCGGGCACGGTAATGCCGAGCACGAGCAGCGTGATCGCCACCGCGATCACCCCGTCCGAGAACGACTCCATCCGGGTGGTCCGCACGGAGGGGGATTCGCCGGGCGCGCAGCGGATCCTGGCCTGGCGATCAGGACCCGGTGCCCGATTCAGAGTTCGTGGCAGTCTCGGGCCGTCTGGACGCGCCTGACTGACGGCGATGACCCCTCCCGTGCCCCATCCTGTGATCGGATCGACCCGAGGATCCCCGTGGGTGTCATCACCGATGCCTACGGCTACGGACCCTCGCTCTGGGTGGCCCGGTGCTGCACGAGGGTGCGCCCGAGCACGAGGTCTCGCTGGCGCGGCGACGGTGAATCGAGGCCTGGTCAGGCGGCGAGCTTGAGGGCGGCGGAGAGACGGCGGCGCAGGCGCCGCTGCACGCGGTCCCAGTATGGGTACGGGCCGGGTCCATCGTGGTTACCTACCCACACGAGTGCGTAGCTCAGGGCCTTGGCGACGGTGCGGGCCTGACGAAGCCCATTGTCGCCACTGTGTGGGGCGAGCCGCGAAGTGGCCGCACGGCTGTCCGCCTGGCTGAGGGAATCCGCATCGGCTGGCGTCACGGACGTTGGCAGGTTCGGGGTGAGCGTGCTGTTGATCTGCTGGAACGCTGAGCGGATGTTCGGCACGGGCGTCACCGGGCTCACCGGCGTCGGCGCGGCGGGCGCCGGCGGCGGCGGGGTGGCCGCCGGGTCGGTCTGCGTGCCCTGATTCGTCGCGGGCGCGGCAGTGTGCGTCGCCCCGGGGAAACTGCTCACCACGGGTTTGCCGGTCACGGGATCGAGAGGTGGCAGCTTGCTCGCGCAGGCGTCGACAGCTCGGCGGATAAAGGCCGGCAGGGTTCGGAAATCGCCGGTGCGCAGGTAGGGCACCATTTCCTTGAGCACGTGCTCGGCCGAGGTGCGCGTCTGCAGCTGCCCGGCGAGGTGGGTGTAGGTGCACGTGCAGTAGGGCACCACGCTCCCGCCGGCTTGCACCTTGATGCAGCCGTGGACCCAGGCGTCGTGGATCGCGGCGGCGATCTCGGCCGGGGTCGGGGTCGGGGCCGGCGCCGGCGCCGGGGTTGACGAGGAGCCGGACGGTGCCGCTGTCCCGTTGCCCGACGATGTCGGGGCGCTGCTCGGGGAAGAGCCACCTGACCCGCTCGGGGATGATGCCGGCGGGTTGGGCGCGTTCGCCTTGGTCTTCTTGGTCACGCTCGCCACCGACAGTCCGAAGGCCTGGGTGAGGACCGACGTCGTGACCTTCGGTGACGCCGTGCTCGAGCTGGCCGGCGGGTTGTTGACCGCGGCCGCGGCCGCGACGAGCTCATGAGCCACATTGGGGCTGTAGGTGACCGTGGTTGAGGCCTGCGAGGCGACGTAACCGTTGGCGGCGGCGCTAACGACGATCTTCTGGTTAGCCGCCGAGACGTACATCGTGCCGCTGAAGCTGCTCCCGGTGACCTTGGCCCGCTGACCGTCAACCACGACCTGAGCGCCGGCCGGTGTCACGGTCCCGGTGATCGTCACCTTGTGCACGCCGACCGTCGCCCCGCTCGTCGGAGCGCTGATCGAGACGTTCACGTGGGGGGTCGGGGGCGGTGCGCCGCCGGCGGCACACCCGGCGGCGCTCAGCGCCGCGGCACACACCGCCAGCTGCGCCAGCCTTGAGCTCGCGCGCATATGAAAGGTGACGGCGCGGACAGGACCGCGCTCCATGCCACGAAGGTCTAGTCGGGTTGCCACCTTCGTCGGGGGCCCTCGCCTGGCGTATCCTCGCCGCCGTGCACTTCGACCACCTCAACGCCCCGGAGCAGCGCGTGCTCGGCTGCCTGATCGAGAAGCGGTGGACGACTCCCGATCAGTATCCGCTGTCGCTCAACGCGCTACGGCTGGCCTGTAACCAGTCCACGAACCGGGACCCGGTGACGCGTTATGACGAGGACACGGTGCGTGACGCCGCCCAGCGCCTGTGCCGCTACGGGCTGGCCCGGTTGGCCAGCGGCCACACCTCCCGCGCCATCAAGTACCGCCACCTGGCCGAGGAGGGACTCGGACTCGGCCGCGAACCCCTCGCGGTGCTCTCCATGCTGCTGTTGCGCGGCCCGCAGACCGCGGGCGAGCTCAAGGCACGCAGCGAGCGCATGGCTCCGGTGGGCAGCCTGGCCGACATCGAACGCGTGCTCGACGATCTCGACGAGCGCGGCTACGCGCGGCGCTTGCCGCGGCGCCCGGGCCAGAAGGAGGATCGGTTCGAGCACGGGCTTGGGGGCGGCGAAGGGGAGGAGGCCCTGGACGGCCCCGTTGACGGCTCACCTTCTCCCGCACCGGCTGCGGCGCCACCCTCGAGGGCCCCCGTTCCCGCGGCGCACATACCCGGACCGGCTTGGGAGGGCCCCGTGGCGGCGCTGGGCGATGAGGCGGTGCGTGGTCTGGAGGCCCGTGTGGCCGTGCTCGAGGCTGAGGTTGAGCGTCTGCGCGCCGAGTTGACCGCGCGCCAGCCTGGCCACTGATGCGCAGAAGCCCGCTCGCCATTGACTTCGAGACCGTCCGGGTCGACTCGGGTCCGGGCGCGGACCTGATCGCGGCCATGCGCGAGGAGATGGCGGTCATGTACGCGGGGCTCGTGTTCGACGGAGAGGCGATGCCCCGGGCCGGACAGCGGGAGCTCAGCCCTCCCGGGGGGACCTTCGTCATCGGACGCATCGACGGACAGCCGGTGTGCTGTGGCGGGGTGAAGCGACTCAATGGCCGTGCCTGCGAGATCAAGCGGATGTATGTCGTGCCCGCGCATCGTGGTCAGGGCATCGCCCGGCGGCTCCTGCACGAGCTCGAGGCCCGCGGCCGGGATCTCGGCTACGCGTTCGCCCGGCTTGACACCGGACCCCAGCAGCAGGGGGCCCAGCACCTGTATGAGTCCGAGGGCTATCGCCCGATCGGCAATTTCAACGCCAATCCGGTGGCCTCGTTCTGGGGCGAGAAGCCCCTGTAGGGGCCGCGCGGTCTAGAGGATGGCGATCTCGGAGTTGTCGCCGACGAGAAAGCGGTAGGCGCGCGGCTGGAGCTGGTCGCGCACGATCTTGACGTTGCGGCCCAGCAGCGAGGACTCCATCCGGCCCTGCAGGTTGCTCACCTGGCAGCCGGTGAGGAGGATCGAGTGCTCGATCTCGGCGCTTTCGATCACACAGTTCTCACCGACCGCGGTGTAGGGCCCGACGTAGCAGTCGGTGAGCCGGGCGCCGGCGCCGATGACAGCGGGGCCGCGGACGGCGGAACGCTCGAGCCGCGCTCCGGCTTCGATGACGACGCGGCCGTCGATGCGCGAATCGATCAGCTCGCCCTCGACGCGGTGCTCGACCGTCTCCAGGACCAGGCGGTTGGCGGCCAGCATGTCCTCCAGCCGACCAGTGTCCTTCCACCAACCGCGAACGATGTGGGGCTCGACACGCAGGCCCTGATCGACCAGGTGCTGGATCGCATCGGTGATCTCGAGCTCACCCCGACCCGACGGCCTGATCGCCCGAGCGGCGGCGTGGATGCCGGCTGTGAACATATAGACGCCGACCAGCGCCAGGTCGGTCTTGGGCTGGCTGGGTTTCTCGACAAGACGGATCACGGCGCCATTCTCGAGCTCGGCGACGCCGTACTGCTCGGGGTCCGGGACGCGGGTGAGGAGGATCAGAGCGTCGGGCTGCCCGGAGCGGAAGGCCGTGACGAGATCACGGATCCCGCCCTGCAGGAGATTGTCACCGAGATACATGACAAACGGCGAGTCGCCCAGGAAGGGCTCGGCGGTGAGCACCGCGTGGGCCAGGCCGGCGGGCTCGTCCTGGACGATGTAGGTCAGCCTGACGCCGAACTGCGACCCATCACCGGCGGCGGAGCGAATCTCATCGCCGGTCTCGGGAGCAATGATGATCCCCACCTCGTTGATCCCGGCCTCGGCCATGGCCTGGATGCCGTAGAACAGCACCGGTTTGTTGGCCACCGGCACCAGCTGCTTGGCGCTGGTGTGGGTGATGGGGCGCAGGCGAGTGCCCTTACCGCCCGACAGGATCAGTCCCTTGAGCTCTGGCATGACCGGGCGGGAGCGTAGCGGGAGAGCGGACCCGCGGCGCGCTGCCCTCGCCGACCCCGGGCGGTCGGCGCATCGCCCCGCCGACCGCGACCCCGTTATGCGCAGTGCCGGGCCGGCCGGCTGCCTTCAGTACACGCCGCCGAGCTTGCGGTGGTCCCAGCTGGTGACCCGCTCGGGCCGGAACTGCATGGCCACCCGCTTGGCGGCCTGGGCCCGCACCGCCGCGGCGATCTCAGGGCTCGAGTTGGGCGGGCTGTAGCGGGCTATGAGCTCGGTCCCGAGCGCAGCCACCGTGTCGAGATCTCGGTGCAGCTCCGTGTGAGCCTCGATCATCACGCCGCGCAACTCCTCGTAGCTCTCGCCGTCCTCGACCTGCAGAGTGGCGCGGGGGTCGCGTTGCAGGTTGCGCACTTTCTGGGACTTGGCGTACGTCCAGGCCCAGACCTCCTCACCCCGCACGACGTACCACAACGGCATCAGATGCGGCCAGCCGCGGATCCCGTTGGTGGCGCACACGATGACGCGCTGCTCGTCGAGGAAGGCCGCCTGTTCGGCCGATGTGAGCCGGATCTGATCGCGGCGGCTCATCGGCGGTCGCCGCCCGGGTCGATCTGGTCGCGACGGTCCACCCGGGGCGCGCGCTCAGCGGGGGAGGAGCTCGGCGCCGGCCGCAATCGCCTGGGCGGCCGCCCGCACCGCGGACCGCGCGTCCTCCGGCTCCAGCACGACCGCGTCGCCGGCTTCCTTGAGCGTCTCGCGGACAAGCCAGTCGACCCCGGCGAAGCCAAGTTCAACGATCACCGAACCGTCCTGCAGGTCGGCGCTGACGCTGCGCTCCTCGCGTGCCCAGCGGGCGCGCTCCGGGGACACCAACACTCGGGCCCGGCGCGAAGCGGGCACCTCGCCGGTTCGCGGCCAGCCGTCGACGTCGCGCGCCGGATCGACGTCGGCGCGAGGGTCAAACGTCGCGTCGGTGACGGCGGCAGACTTGATGCGATCCAGGCGGAAGTGGCGCACACTCTCGCGGGTGGGATCAAAGCTGGCCAGGTACCAGCCCTCGCGGCCGTTGATCAGGGCGTAGGGCTCGACCAGGCGGGTTGAGAACTCATCCTCGTTCTCCTTGTAGTACTCGAACGAGAGGAGTCGGCGCGTCGAGATGGCGCGCGACACCTCAGCTGCGATCTCCGAGTCTTCCCCACCGGGGGTGGCGAACTGCAGGCCCTCGTGGACCGGATCTTCGCCCAGTGCAGCCACGACCTTCTCGCGCACCGAAGCCAGCGAGCCCTCGGGTATGTGCTCGCCGATGAGATCGATCGCCGCCACCAGCGCTTTGGCCTCAACCGGAAGCAGGCGGGCGGGCCGGGCAAACGAGTCGCCGTAGGGCTCGGGGTCGACCTCGATCGTCCCGTCGGACTGGATCTCCGCGTACAGGACGTAGGTCCCGGCGCCGAAGTTGACGACATTGAGCACCGAGATGTCCTCGCGAAGCTCCTGGTCAGAGACCTTCAGCGCGGCGCACATTTCGCCCACGTCGAGTAGGCGTCCGGCGCGTCCGGCCTCGATGAGAATGCTGGCCAAGGTGACCAGCCGAGCAAAACGCTCCGGGCGGATCGCTGCCTCGCGCCGGCTTTCGGGGCTGTCCTCATCGCGGTCTGCGTCGCGGCGCCCGTTCGCACTGGTCGTTACGTCTGCGGCCGCCGCGGGCTCGGCGATCTGCGGCTCGCCGGTGTGGCGCTCGACCAGCAGGCCCACCCGCTCGCGCAGCTCGGACACGAGCTCGGGCGGTCCGACAATCCGCGCGTTCTCGCCCAGGCCCAGGACCCAGGCGATCAGCTGCCGGGCGTTGGCGTATTGAGTGGCGAACAGCCGGTCTCCGGAATCCCCGTTGTGGCCGGCGGGCGCCATCTCACCGTATCGTCCGAAGTGGCGCTCGATCTGCCAGGCGATGCGCTGGCTGATCCAGACCTCGGCCGTGCCGACCGCCTCGCCGTACTGCCACGGGATCCGGTTGGCGTACGCGCGAGGATCGAAGTTGGCCGGGCGCTGAAAGTCATGCTCGGCCTTCGTGGCGTAGCCGACCTTGCCGCGGATCCGCGACAGCCGGAAGACCCGTATGGCGCTGCGCTCATGCGAGCGACCGACGACGTAGAACTGGGCGCCCTGGTAGAGGAGCTGGTAGGGGTCGACGCGTCGCGCGCCGACCTCGTCGCGCTCCATCGTGTGGTAATCGAACACGATCGTCTTGCGGCGGAAGATCGCTGTCTCGATCTTGGTCAGCCGCTGCGAGACGTCGTGACCGCCGGCCGATCCCGTGATGCCCAGCGCGACGGTGCTCTGCTCGGGCGCGACCAGCGGGCTGGGGCGCCCCCAGGAGATCTGCTGCAGCGCCAGGCGCAAGGGCTCGGCGTAGGCAAACTCTCCGTCGAGCAGTTGCAGGGCCGTGCGCAGAGCGGCCAGCTCCCGATCGGTGAAGGCGATCGGCGGCAGGTGAAAGTTCTCCGGGGGCAGGGAGTAGTTCTCCTGCTCGACGAGCCCGTCGGCCGGTTTCTCGACCGCCAGCGCGATGCCCAGCGCCTCAAGCTCGGAGCGATCCGCGTAGAAGCGCCGCGCGAACGCGTCCTCGTTCATCACGCTGTAGCCCTCGACATCGCGGCGGATCTCCGGAGCCGTCACCGGGCGGCGCTCGGCCATCAGATAGGAGATCAGCGACAGCTGCCGGATCAGCTTCTCGGTGTCCTTCGCCATCCGAGGTCAACTCTAGTCGCGGCCCGGGGGCAACGGAGGGGTCCGTCACCGGCCCTGCGCAATTTGCGCAGAATTGGGTCGTGGTGGGGCTCATTCGTCACGGCTGGTACAGGCCCGAGGAGCCCCGGGGGCCGTGCGGCGAATACGGCGCAGACAACCTCTGTCCGCGACCTGCGACTGGGGCCACGGCGGCGGATCGCGCCGGCACGCACCCCTCCGCACGCACGTCGACGGTCAGCCCGGGGTGTGTGGGCAACGGTGCGGAAACCGCGCTCGCCGGCACGCACCGACCAAGGCTCGGAGGTGTGTGCGCGAGTGCGCGGGTTCCGGGTTGGACTTGCGGCGCCCAGCGCTTAGGGGCCCGGCGCCCGGCGCCTGCGCGTCGCTCCGGCTCGGTCCCGCGCTGAGGCCGGGAGACGTCGTCTACGCCGCGCGGCGCTGCACGGAGGGCGCGCCGGCGAAATACGCCCCACCGCCGATGCCCTTGTCGAATACCGACCACTCAGCGCCCGCGGCGAGGCTCTTCTCGAGCCGATCAAAGCTGCCCAGGCGGCCACCCAGGTTGTCGATCATGTGCACGAGGGTCGCCTCCCGGGTACAGGGGATCACCGGGCTGCCGTGCTCGAGCGAGCCGTGGTGACTGAGGATGATGTGCAGCACCGCGCGGGCGCGGTCGGGGGGGAAGCCATCGAGCTCCTCGATCGCGCGGCGGACGCGGTAGTAACCGAGGGCGATCTCGCCGAACAGGCGGCCCTGGTCGGACATCTCAATGGCCTCGCCGCGCATCTCATAGGCCTCCAGCTTGCCGATGTCATGCAGCAGGGCGCCGGTCACGGCGACCTCGCGGTCGATCCCCGGGAAGGTGGCCGAGATGGTACTCACCGCCTGAGCCACGCCGAGGCTGTGCTCGAGCAAGCCGTGCCGGTAGGCCTGGTGGTAGCGCTTGGCCGCAGGAGCGTCGCGGTAGTGCCTCCAGGTCGGCGACGCTTCACCCAGCAGCAGCGAGAGCAGGCGCTGAAGGTGGTGGTCCTGAATGGTGGCCAGGAGCTCGCGCAGATCAGCCTCCATCTGCTCGGGCGAGCGCGGCGGCCCGTCGATCAGGTCGGCGGGGTCAAATTCCCCGTGGTGGGCAGGGCGTACCGATTCGACCTCGATCTGGGGTCCGAAGCGCTCGTGGCGAGCGAAGCGGCCAGTGACACGGAGCGGTTCCCCAACCAGACAGTCCTCTCGCGCCCGGTCAATGCCGTGGGTGAGAACGCCCGTCACCGCTCCGCTCCGGTCCCCGAGCGTCAGCTTGAGGAGCTCCGATCCGTCCCGGCGGCTGCGCACATCGACGCCGCGCACGAGAAGCACCTGATCAACGCGCATCCCCTCGGCGAGGTCACGGACTTGCATGGCTGCGAAGATAAAGCGCCCTCCGGACGGCTGAAGATGCCGCAAAGTGGGGAGGATTGAAAGACAATGGACGGCCAGCTGGTTAGGGAAGACCGGGTCTGAGGGGTGATTCAACCGCTGTTTGAACATCGCCCGACCCTGGGCGGTTACCGCACACGTGCCCTGGAGTTGGAGGGGGACGGACCGGTCATCGTGCTCCTGCACGGCTACGCCGACAGCGCGGACACCTGGCGCCAGACGCTGGCTGTCCTGGCGCGCCACGGCCGGCGGGCCATCGCCGTCGATCTCCCCGGATTTGGTACGGCTGACCGGCTGGCCCCGACTCCGATTCTGCCCCAGCTGGACCGGTTCACGTCGGCTCTGGTCCGTTACGCGGCTGGTTCTGAGGGCCGGCCCGTGCTTGCCGTCGGCAACTCACTGGGTGGCTGCGCGGCCCTACGGCTGGCCGAGTACCACGGGGACGAGCTCATCGGCGTCGTCGGCGTGGCTCCGGCCGGCCTGGAGATGAGCCGGCTGCTGAACCTGGTCCAGCGCGATCCGATCATCCGCTCTCTGATGGCGTTGCCCACGCCGGTGCCGGCCTTCCTGCTGCGCTCGGCCGTGGCACGTCTCTACCGTCAGCTGGCCTTCGCTGCCCCGGGGTCGATCGACCCGGGCGTGATTTCCGCCTTCACCCACCATCACCGCCGGCGCGCCCGGGTGGCCGAGTACCTGGACACGGCCCACCGTCTGCTCCCCGAATTGCGCGACCCTTTCCGGCTGCACAACATCCACGTTCCCGTCCTGCTCGTGTGGGGCGATCGCGATCGCCTGGTCTTCGCCCGCGGCGCGTCGCGTGTGCTGGACGCCGTCCCCAACGCGCGGCTCGAAATCCTGGAGGGAGTGGGCCACTGTCCCCAGGTCGAGGCGGTGCAGCGGTTCACCGAGCTGCTGCTCGAGTTCGACGACCAGCTGGCCGCCGCGGCCTGAGGTCGTACTAGAGCCCGGCCGGATGCCGGACCGAGAACGTGCTCAGGTTCTCGTTCGGGCGCCGGTTAGACCAGCGCGAGCCGGTCTCGGCCAGCGCGACGGTGTCAAAGCGCAGCCCGGCCACGTACATGAACGTGTGTCCGCCGTTGGCAAAGATGGTGATCCACTTGCCGGGGCCGGGCTGGCCGTAGCTCATCAGCTCGCCTGAGGTGACGGTCTGGCTGAGCAGGTGGGCGGCGGCGAACACGTAGCTGATCGACCCCGAGCAGTCATAGCCGGTGTCCTCGTAGGTCATGTGGCCGCCTCCCCAGTGATAGGGCAGGCGGGCGATCTCATTGCCGGCGGCAATCACCGCCTGCACGGCGGCGGGGGCGGCGATCGGCGGTACGGCGAGACCACCGGCGGTGAGGGTGGCCTGGTCGGCGCTGGCCGTCATCCCGCTCTGGGCCAGCTGCTGGCGCACCTGGGCCTCGGTCACCGGCTGAGGCAGCGATGGGCTGGGCGGTCCGACGCTCACCCCGGCCTGATCGGAGGCCGGCTGCGAGGCGGGCTGGGCGGCGGCTGCGGCTGCTCCGGCCACGGGCTCGATCGCCTGCGGGTGGCCGTGGGGGATGGCGGCGGCCGTCGACGTCGACGTCGACGATGTAGCCGGCGACGAGGATGGTGCTCGGGTCCCGCATCCCGCGCTCAGGGCGCAGAGGAGGGCGGCGATAACGAACCTGGCTTTAGGGCCCACGACCTTGTCACCGACGGTTCCGGCGGCGTCTGGACGCGCCTGACACCGCGCGCTCGCGCTCACGGACCACCGGCACGATCGGGGCAAGCGGGCGGTGTCCGCCACGCCCAGCCACTCACCAGATCCCGCCGGTTACTTCGTCGCGGACCCTTACCCACGGGCTCAGTATGACGGTGGTGCGGCGCCGAGCGCGGCAGCACCGGCCGGCCGCTAGTCCTCCAGCTGGCCCGCGTAGAGCGCGAACACGGCGCCCTGTGGATCCTGGCCGACGGCGATCTTGGCGATCCCGATATCGGTGGCCGGCATCAGTACCGTGCCCCCGTGCTCGCCGACCTTGGCCAGCGTTCCGTCGAGATCGTCGGTGGCGAAGTACACGAGCCAGAACGGTGGCGTGCCCGGGGGCATCGGGGGACGGATCCCGCCGTTGGCACGACCGGCCGCGGTCTGGATGACCTGATACGGGGGGTCAGCGCCCTCCATCGGAGTCGTGGTCCAGCCGAACAGGTCGCCGTAGAACCGGGCCGACGCGTCGGGATCGGGTGATCCCAGCTCGTTCCAGGACAGCGCGCCAGGGGCGTTGACGAGGCCGGCGCCGATGTTCTCCTTAGGCTGCCAGGGGAGGATGTAGGCGCCCTGGGGATCCTGGATGACGCCCATGCGCCCCGCGTCCATCACGTCGAAGGCGTCGGCGTGGACGGTGGCGCCGAGCTCGCGCGCCCGGGCCAGAGTGGCGTCGGCGTCCTCCACCGTGACGTAGGAATTCCAGGCCGGCGGGGCGCCGGCCTCACGCTGCTGTTCGGGCTGGGGCGAAATGGCCGCGACATTCCGCCCCGACAGCGTGGCCATCGAATAGACCATGTTCTCGCCCACGGGGCTGTCGTCGTATTCCCATCCGAACAGGCCGGCGTAAAAGACCTTGGCGGACTCCTGGTCGGGGGTGGTCAGATCCGTCCAGCTGAATGTCCCGGGTGTGTACTGAGTGCGTTCTCCCATGGGCGGCGACGCTATCACCGGGGAGCGGGAAAGGACAGGGAAAAATAGACTTGTTCCCATGCCCGATTACACGCTGACAAACATGATGGATGTCGAGAACGTGGCGGCCGGTCGCATGCCCGGCATGGAGGCTCGGTTTGCTCGCAAGCACATCGAGTCCGAGCATCTCGGCGTCTCCTTCTTTCGGGCCCAGCCCAACTTCCGCCAGCCCTTCGGTCACAGCCATCGAGAGCAGGAGGAGGCCTACCTGATCCTCGAGGGCTCGGGGCGCATGCGCCTCGGGGACGAGATCGTCGACATCAAGCCCTGGGATCTGATCCGCGTCGCCCCGCACGTGGTCCGCGGGTTTGAAAGCGGACCGGACGGGCTGGCCTACATCGCCGTCGGCAATGACCGCCCCGAGGGCGGCGACGGCGAGATGGTTCGGGACTGGTGGAATGACTAGAGATCAGGCGCGGGCGATCGAGGCCGGGTCGCTTTTCTCCAGTCGCGTCATCGTGACGCGGGCGTCGAGCTTAGCCCTGGCTCCGCCGCGGTAGACGCCCTTGATCGGCGGTACGTCCGCGTAGTGCCGGCCGTGCCCGATCTTCACGTGCGTTTCTCCGGCCAGAACCCGGTTGGTGGGGTCGGCCCCGACCCACACCGGCTCGCTGTGGGAGTCGCGCCCGGCCACCGGCAACAGGGCCTCGAGCCAGGCGTGAGTGTCGACCTCGATCGACTCGCGGGCATCGTCGCCTCCGGCTGCGAACAGGTAGCCCGAGACATAGCGGGCGGCGATCCCGTGGTGGCGCAGGAGACAGAGACCGAGGTGCACGAAGTCCTGGCAGACGCCGGCCCCCGCCTCGAGCAGGTCGGCGATGCGGGAATCCACGTAGGTGGCACCGCGCCGGTACTCGAAGCGGTCGGCGACCAGCTCGGAGACGAGCAGAACCGTATGGAGGGGGGTCGACGCGGCGCCGGTCGTGGCCAGGAGCTCGGCCAGAGCCGGATCGTCGGGCATATCATCGGTCTGGAGCAAGAATTCGCCGCCGGCCTCGCGATAACTTGGCTCCCGCAACGCCTCCCATGTGGCCTGCGGCGGCTCGCCTGAGGCCTTGGTGCTCACTCGAGCGCGCACATCGATGGTCAGGTGCCGGTGCGGGCGCGAGACCTCGAACTCGACCACCTCGGTACCGAAGTAGTCGGTGTGACGGTGCAGGCGGACCTCAGGAGTGAGGCGGACGCTGAACTCGTCACAGCGCTGGCGGCCGTTGCCGTGGGGTTTGACGCGCAGAGCGTTGAGATTGTCGACGACGTCCGCGTCGTAGGCGTAGTCGGTCAAATAGCGGATCGCGAAGTTCATGCTCGGCGGGGGGCGACTGGTGTCAAAGGTGGACCGCGGCCAGCGCGGCGAGGGCAAAATAGCGGGCGTCGATGTCGCGATCGACAAGCTCGAGTTCTTCCTGGACGCGCTCCAGGATGGGCTCGAGGCCGCCGCCCGCCTCCGGCGCGCGGCGCTGGAGCTCGAGATCGGCGATGAGACGGCCCAGGCGCAGGACGGGCGGTGATGAGCGTGGCTGGGCATCAGCAGCCGACAGGGCGGCGGCCAGCGCCTCGACCGATGAGGCCACCGAGCCCGGATAGGCCGACTCAAAGAGCAGGAAGTGGACGACGGGACCCACCGTGGGAGCCACCCGGACCGCGCGCCGGTAGGCCTGAGCGCCCCCGACCGCGTGCAGCAGGGCGAGTGCCTCCGTCTCGTGTCCGCTGTCGAGTGAGCCGGAGGGGATCGCCACCCGCAGCATGCGCATGACCATGTCGGCCTCCTCGATGCGGCCGCCGGCCTCCAAAAAGGCCCGCCCTTCGTCGCGCAGCATCGTCCGGTCGACCAGCCCCCAGAACAGCGCGCATCGCTCCTTGATCTCTTGGTAGACGGAGTAGGGGCCGATTCGCAGCGCCGCGTCGAGGTCGTAATGCCCGAGCGACAGA
>JAXDGI010000123.1:0-2507 GCA_034665145.1 Solirubrobacteraceae bacterium | reverse complement strand
CCATGTCGACATAGCCGTAGGCGCCACCTGGGCGTGCCGGGGTCACGGTCAGGCAGATGCCGGTCTTGAGCTCCTCGCAGTTCCGGCAGCGCCCGCAGGCGATGTTGAACGGCGCCGACACGAGATCGCCCACGTTCAGGAACTCCACGTCGCGACCCTTCTCGATCACCTCTCCGGTGATCTCGTGGCCCAGGATCAGTCCCTCGGGCGCCGTCGTCCGGCCGCGCACCATGTGCTGATCGCTGCCGCAGATGTTGGTGGAGACGATCCTCAGGATGACACCGTGGTGGCACTGCCGCCCGACGCTCTCAGGCGGTACGCCAGGACCCGCCTTGAGCTCGAAGCTCGGAAAGTCGATGTCGCGGACCTCGACCTTGCCGGGCCCCTGGTAGGTAACGCCTCTGTTGTCAGCCATCTCACTCCTCGGGTCGTTCCGACAGCGCCGCTCATCACGGGTACTAGGCCTCGGTTGCCCGTATCCAAGCCGCGGCCCTCAGCCGGAGCCGCGCCTGCCCGCCCGATCCTCGGACTCGAGGCGGGCGCCGTGCGGCAGCCGAGCCGTGCCGTGAAGCAACCCGGAGCTACCGCGCCGGCAGCCGTACCACCTCAACCGCGAGGGGAGCGCAGACCTGCTCCGGTTGATCAGCCCGCATCAACCGGCGTCGTAGCACCACGAAGGCCGGCGCGCCCAGCGCGGCCGGCACGGCCAATTGGAACAGCCGGTAGGCGAGCACCGCCGCGGTGGCTTCCGTGACATTGACGCCGTAGAGCGCGAAGACCCCGATCAGCGCCGCCTCGGTCCCCCCTATCCCGCCTGGCACCGGCAGAAGATTGCCGAGCTGGCCAATCAGGTACCCGAGCACCAGCGTGCCCACCGGGGGCACCTGCCCGACAGCGGCGAAGCCGACTCCGAGCGCCGCGATATCGAATGCCATGTAGGCAAACGACCCCACGATTGCCCCGAGGCTGTGCCACCCCAGCAGCCCAATCGCCTGGTCGACACCGTCGGCGATGGCCTTCAGCGAAGTCCGCATCGCAAGCCTGGCGCGCCCACTCCAGGTATCGCGGTCGGCGCCGGCCCCCCGCTCGCCCACGGCTCGCAGAACCGCCGGGCTCAGCCCGACCAGGAGCGTGCCGAGGGCAGCGAGCAGCGCCGGCACCAACGTGAGGACCCACGAGCCACTCCCCGGCACGATGCCGACGAAGACGCCGATACCCACGAGCGCCAGGGTGAAGAAGTTCGCCGCGCTTGTAACGACGAAGAAGGCGACGGTCCGCCGGGCGATGTGCCCCGTCGGCATGCCGGCCTGCCGGAGCGCCCAGACGCCGAGTGCGAGACCCCCGGCACCGCCGGCCGGCAGAAGGGAGTTCGCCGCCAGCTCGGCCATCGCGATGTCATAGCTCAGCGTCCACGGCATCTGTGGGCAGAACGTCGAGCGGAAGACCAGCACATAACCGAGGCAGGAGCTGACCTCGGCCAAACAGAGCGCCACCACCCAGCCGGGCTGGACTCCCGCAAGCCGTGCACGGACCTCGTCGAGCCCGGGCAGGGCGGTGATCGCGACTGCGACGAGGGCGATGACCGCCACGATCTCCACCGCCCGGACCGCCAGATGCCGAGGATGGAGCTCCTCGGGCATGGCCGCACCCGCGACGGTGGACTCGGCCGGATCCTTCGAGCCGGAGTGGTTCAGGGTCGTGGAACGGTCCCGCCGCGGAAGCAACGCGGTTCCCAGCTTACGCCGCCGCGGAGTCCGCCGGCCGGGGCAGCGGTCGGACACCTCCGCCCCCGGAGCGCCGAAGCCGCACCGTCAAATCCAGGCAGACCGCAGCCGGTGGGCGGGGCCCCGGGTAGGCTGTCGCCGCGTGCGCCCCGTCTATTGGCTGAGTGTTTTCATGCCGCTCGCGCTCGGCCTGAAGCTCGCCGACGCGGCCCCGGCGCTGGTCTTCTTCTCCTCCGCGCTGGCTGTGGTGCCGGCCGCCGGCCTGATGAGCGACGCCACCGAGCAGCTCTCGGAACGATCTGGACCTGGCATCGCCGGCCTGCTGAACGTCACCTTCGGTAACGCTCCTGAGCTGATCATCGCCTTCTTCGCCCTGATCGACGGGCTGCAGGAGGTCGTCAAGGCCTCGTTGGTCGGCTCGGTGATCGGAAACTCGCTCCTCGTCCTCGGGGCGGCGATGCTGGCCGGCGGCAGAAACCGCATCCGCCAGACGTTTGACCGCACGGCAGCCCAGACCAATTCGGGTCTGCTGCTGGTCACGGTCACAGCGCTCATTCTTCCCGCCGTCCTCGTCCTGGCCCGCGGCGGCAGCCTGCCCTCGGTCGGCGAGACCCACCGGTCGTTCGGCGGCAACGCAGAGCACCTCTCGATCGCGGTCAGCGTGGCGATGATCGTCATCTACGGCGCGGGCCTGGTGTTCTCGCTGCGGACCCATCGCGACCTGTTCAAGCCCAAACAAGACGGGCCACCCAGCCAGGCGGCCTGGTCCGTGCGCCGCTCCAT
>JAXDGI010000122.1:0-7320 GCA_034665145.1 Solirubrobacteraceae bacterium | reverse complement strand
CGTATAGACCTGCGCAAAACAGGTGCTTTCCCCGACTCGCTGGTAATTGAGCGGCGACCAACCGCGAGGGGCGTACAGGCCGATGAGTACGCTGCGAAAGCGTTCCATGCAAAGCCCCAGGTTGCTTTCGAACACGTCCAGATCACCGCCAGAGAAGGCGTGTCCAGCTCATCGAGGCGGCCGCCGGCCATCGCCAGCGAACATACCTGTGGGGCCCCGGCCGCGGCCATAGCTCTACGATCCGAGATGCTTGGTCGCTTTTTGCCAACTCGAGCCAGAGGTCAAGCCGTGACCCGGGTTATCGCCTTCGACGTCAACGAGACGCTGCTCGATCTACGGGCGCTGGACGGACCATTCGAGGAGCTTCTCGGCTCTGCGGAGCTGCGCGGACAATGGTTCGCTCAGATGCTTCAGCTCTCGTTCGTCGGCGGATTGACCGGCGACTACGTCGATTTCGGGACTGCCCAGCGAGCCGCGCTCCGGATCGTCGCGCAGCGCTCCGGCCGGCCGGTCAGCGACGAGGCGGTTGGCGTGATGGTCGATCGCATGAGCTCGCTGCCTCCGCACCCGGAGGTTCCCGATGCCCTTGGGCGGCTGCGAGAAACGTCCTTGAAGGTGGTCGCGCTGACGAACTCGACAGCGTCGGTAGCCGAGGCGCAACTGCGCAACGCCGCGATCGGCGACTGTTTCGACGGCCTGATCTCGGCCGACAGCGTCCGCGCGCTCAAGCCGGCGTCCGCACCCTACCTCGCTGTTGCCGAGGCCTTCGGCGTGGCGATCGACCAGGTTCGGCTTGTGGCCGCCCACTCCTGGGACATCTCCGGCGCGTTGTCCGCGGGCGCCACGGCAGCCTTCGTCGCCCGGACCGAGATGATCCCGAGTCCGCTCGGACCCCAGCCCGACATCGTGGGCGCAGACATGGCCGCCGTCGTAGACCAGATCATCAGTCGCGACACAACCTGATCGCTTCGTTCACGTCGTGAAGCGGCGACGCGTCCGGAGATCGCCGTCTAAGGCCTACTCACCGGCTCCGGGCCGGGCCTGTCGCGGTCGGTCTGCGAGCCGGTCCGAAACGTTGTCGGCGGGGCCCGCGGTCTGGCGAATCCCGGGGCTTCTGCATGGTCGATCAGAGTCCTGCTCCTATGGCGGCGCGGGCATCCACCTCCGCCGACGGGTTTGAGCTGCCACTTACGCACATCCGTAAGCACACACAGTTAGCCCCTCCGCCGATAAAGATCCCGCGGAGCCTCCTGCTCGCACGAATATGGCGCCGAAGACCAGCTGAGGCACTCGCGTCGGATGTGTACGGGATTGACGCTAGGTCGCGTCGTGGCGCTTTAGGGGTTTAACTGCGGGTCCGGCTAGCACCGCGCCGTCGATATCAAAGCGAGAGCCGTGGCATGGGCAGTCCCAGCTGCGCTCGGCCTCGTTGAAATGAACGAGGCAGCCGAGATGGGTGCAGCGCAGAGAAACGCCGTGCGCCTTGCCGTTCTTGTCTCGGTAGACGCCAGCCTTGCCGAGCCCGGATCGCACGACTCGCGCCTTTCCCGCTGGAACTTCATCGGCCGATCGTGCCTGGGCTGCTGTTAGCCAGTCGCCCACGAGATGACGCGCGACCGACAGCTGGGCCTTGGCGATCTGCGGCGCCGAGCGCACGCTTAGCCGGTTCGGGTCAAAGACCTTGGCGTGCGGGTTCTCGCGACCGGCGATCCGGTCGGCGAGCAGCGTCGCGGCATGACTGCCGCTCCATCGGCAACGCGATGCCGCGCGCCACTCCCGACACATGCTTCCTTTGGTGGTAATCACGCACGCTTGCGCTCAGGAAGACCTGCTCTTCACCCCGGCGAGTCTCGGGGAGCATCACTCGGAAACCCCTTCTCAGCATCGACCCGGCCGAGCGCGACGACCGCGTCGTGCTCGAGATAGCCGCTAGTCGCCTCTTCCACCTGGGTGGCGGTGGCGCCCTGGACGAATTCGCCCGCGAGCTCGGCTAGCGCGTGACGGCGAGCGAACGTGTTGTGCTGAGCGGTCAACCCCTCCGGCCCCGACAATCGAGCCGCCACCCCCGCCACCACACCCGCGACCGACCGACCATCGTCGCGAGCCGGCTGGTCTTCCAGCTCGCGGATCTCGCCCGGGCCGAGACCGTGCTCGCCGGCGCGCGCCCGGGCCTCCTGCTGCCACCGCGCCCCGTCCACCACGTACGCCTTGGCTTTGCGGGTCGCGAGCGCGATCCCCTGCATCCGCTCCCGCGACAATTGAGACGCGGCGACCCCGGTCAGCTCCCGGGCGCGCTCCTCGATCTCCACCCGCCGCCGTCTGAACTCCCGCAACACCCCCGCCGGGACACCATCGATCTCAAACAGCCCGCGGCTCGAGGAGCGCCACCACACCCACGGCAACCGCTCCCTGACCTCTGCCCGCAACACCGCGCGATACAGCGCGCCCGCCGCCGACTTGTGCTCGTAGAGGCCATGCGCCTCCAGCGACGTCCACCGGCCCTCAGCGCGGGTCATGTTCGCAACCACGACATGCGTGTGCAGCTGCGGGTCCCCCGCCCGCGAGAGCCGGTGGCGGTACGCCGCCGCCACGAACCCATCCCCACGAACCCGGTCCACACCGTTGCGCCCCCGGCGGGTGAAACACGCCTCCCGCTCCACATAAGCGAACGCCGCCGCGACCGCATGACGGTGCGCTTCCATCAGCGCCGCGGAAGTGTGCTCGTCGGCGATCGCGAACAGCACGCCGACGCGCTTCGGTGCCGAGAACGTCAGATCAAACGCCGCGACCTTCGTGCGACCATGCTCAGGCTTCAGCCGGTCGCCGCTCCGCGGATCGCAGCCCGCCATCGCCCGCATGAACGCCGCCCGATCCACCCGCCCCGACACGCCCACCACGCCGGCGCCCGCACCGATCCAACGCCCCGGCGCCTCACCTCGACCCGAGAAGTAGTCCTCCAGGCCCTGGGCGACCTGCTGCTCGTAGTATCCGAGCTGGTCCGGTGACGCGCCCAGCTTCCGATCGTCAGCACGATGCTCGGACCCCCGCCGAGGCATCCCCGATGCACGTGGTGTGTCCCGCTTTAAGAGGCCTGTCCGACGATCCTCGCCGGGGAGCGACTGACTTACCGGGAAAAGGCCGCGACCGCCGGTTTGCGGCCAGAACGGCCAGTAAAGATGCGCAAACTCCGGGAAACGGAGTGGGTCTAGAACTAGGCTCTAAAGTGACGAAATGCCCTGCATTTGCCAGCCTTTGGCTACCGCCGCCGTCCTCGCTGATAAGGAAGAGGTCCCAGGTTCGAGTCCTGGATCGCCCATCGGTCTGCCCCGGCGCACCGTATTCCACCCCAGCGCCCCTGACACGCCCGGCCGGCCCCAGACACGCCCGGCCGGCCCCAGACCCAGGCGGCGCCCACGTACCCAGCCGTGCAGGCCCCGGCCGGGATACCGGCCCAACGCACCGGTATCTGGTTGATAACACGCGAGGTGTGGAAGCCGGCCCAGCGAGACCAACTCGCGGCCACCGCCGGGAGGGGAGGACGGGACGCGGCCGGGATGGTGCGCCCGCCGGCTGCCGGGCGGACGCACCACACCTCAGCGCACCGCTACGGCGTGCCCGCCGCGCGGGCGAAGTAGGCGTCCTCGCCGTGGCCGCAGGTGCCGTCCCAGCAGTTCTGCTGGCGCATGTCGGTCCAGTAGGCGGCAACGCTCGCCGTGCCCGGAATCAGGGCGATGTTGCTGGAATGCCGTGGCCCGCGGGAACGCCGGGTTGAGGGTGACGGCAAACCAGCGGTCGCCCTTGGTTGGGTCAGACATCGCCGTTGAAATCGGCCGGCTCGTAAACGAGGTGGCGCCCGGCGCGGTCTCGGTGGCCAGCGAGTAGTTGTACATCAAGTTGGCCGGGTCCGCGGAGCGGTCAAACGTGCCGATCAGCAGGCGTCCGCTGGCGTCGTAGCTGCTCCACGGCATCCACTGCTCACCGGTGAGGGCGATCGGTGTCGGCGCCGACCAGGTCCGGCCGCGGTCGTAGGACTGGCTCACGATCACGTCGCCGTTGGTCTGGGCCTTGTAGGGATCGCTCTGCGCGGGCCGGGGTCCGTCTCGCCAATCGGAGAAGACCACGGCGAGATGGGCCGGGTTCGTCGGGTCGGCGGCGATGTTGCCGTAGGCCCAACTGCGGAACGCGCTGTTCTGGTAGGTCTCGCGCCCCAGGGCAAAGGGGGAGTCGGTGTTCCCGTCGTACACGAGGCCCACGCTGAACGGGCCCGCTTTGAGGGCCCCGGTGGTCGGATCGACCTCGGAGACCTTGTAGGTATCGCGCCCTGTGCTGAGGTCGTCGGTGTTGAGGAAGGAGACGAAGATCCGCCCGTCCGCGGCGACCACTGGATCGGAGCCGAAGGACTGGTTCAGGCTGCCGGAGATGAGCTGCGGCGTTGACCACGTGGCTCCGTAGTCGTGGGTCACCGAGGCGTAGATCTGAGCTGACGTCACGGCTCCCTTCTGAGCCTGGCGAAAGTCGCCATAGGTGACGATCGCATTGCCGTGGCCCCACGCTGCGATGTATTCCTTGTCGAGAAAGTCCCCGACACTCGTGCCGTTGCCGCTGCCGGCCGCGACCCGTACGAGCTTCCAGGACTTACCGCCGTCGCCCGAGTTGGAGACGAGCACGTCAGCCGTGGTGCTGTTGGCCTTGCTGACAAAGCGAAAACCAAGCGTTGCGTAGTTGGCGTGGCCGGTGGCGTCAAAGGCCACGGATGGGTCTCCGGTCGCCTGGTAGGAGGAGTTCGAATTGAGCGGGTACTCCGTCCAGGTCTGTCCACCGTCGAACGTCACGTGGGCCCGGGAGAGAATGGACTCCGCGACGTGACCGCCCGAGTTGGCGCTGAGCTGGTAGTCGTTGACACCCCCGATCATGTGCCGCGGGTTCGTCGGATCGACGGCGATCGACGTTTCATTGTGCGGCCCGTTCTCCTCGCAGTCGGTGTTGACGTTGAGAGCCGTGGACGGGGTCGTGCTGCAGATGGGGGTGCCCGACTGGGTCGAACTTGCCGATCCAAGCACGGCGCCGTTGACCGGCGCCGGCGCGCCCAGCGCGTTGCGCGTGTGGTCAACTGGCTGAGGATTGGTGTCGGCGGCGGCGATCGGCACCGCGATCAGCCCGACCGTCACGCA
Source organism: Solirubrobacteraceae bacterium (assembly GCA_034665145.1). Classification (GTDB taxonomy): domain Bacteria; phylum Actinomycetota; class Thermoleophilia; order Solirubrobacterales; family Solirubrobacteraceae; genus Palsa-465. Next base: position 2,149 of record JAXDGI010000122.1, on the reverse strand, counting down.
CGCGATGCACGCGTGGCGCCAGCGCCGCCGCGGACGCCGACCATGTTCATACCCCATCTGTCCCGCCTTTCTGAGTGCAGACACGTACTCCCCGCCGCGTCCGGAGCGATGTTGCGCAATCGCGCCGGCGTGGCGCCCCGGCGGGAACCTCAACCCCGCCTCCGGCCCGTGGCAAGGGGCCATCAACCAGCTGGAGGGGCGGTCAGCCAAAGCGGGAGGTCCCGTTGCGAGGAGTAGATTGGCGGCTCGTGACCAGGGGTGACCTTGAGCGGTGGCGCCAGCACGTCCTGCTGGATGACTCACTTCAGGCGCAGCTGCGCGAATGCCCAGAATGGGAGCCCTTCCGCGCACGCTGCCTGCAGCTGGCAGCCCATCACGGCCATGCGGTCGCGGCCGGCGATCTCGACCGTGCGCGAGGTGCAGCCGCGCGCGCCGGCGCTCCCGGCCCCGGACCCGAGCGCCAGGTCCTCGAGCCGGTCGCTCCTAGCGGCTGGACCCCGATTGCCTTCAACGCCCGCGGGCCGTCTGTCCGATGGGCTGACCTCCGGGGGCTGCAGTTCGGATCAGAGCCGTTCTCGGACACCGCCAGGCGCGCTCTCACCCAGCCCTACCGCCGGCTGTGGCAGGTCGACACGAGCCCGGCCGCGCTCGCGGACCGCACCGGCGAGTGCGCGCCGCCGCCGGTCACCGGGCTGATCTTTCATACCTCCCGGTGCGGATCGACCCTGGTATGCCGCCTGCTGGCCCAGCTGGCCGCGACGGTCGTTCTCGTCGAGCCCCCCATCATCGACGAGATCTTGCGCGCCGAGGCCACTCAGGGGCAACGCCGCCGTTTTCTCGGGTGGGCACTGTCGGCCCTGGCCCGGCCCCACACCCCCGGGCATCACCGGGTCATCATCAAGCTTGACGCGTGGAGCACGCGCGATCTGCCGGTGATCCGCGGCGTCCTCCCCGAGACGCCATGGGTCTTCCTGTATCGCGATCCGGCGGCCGTTGTGGCCTCGCAGCTACGGCTTCCCGGCATGCCCGGAGCCCCGGGCGTCCTGGCCCCGGAGCTGTTCGGGCTGGATCTCCCGACCGCGCTGGCCATGCCGCGCGAGGAGTACTGCGCGAGGGTGGTCGGCACGGTGTGCGAAGACGCGCTGGCCCACCTTGGCAACGGTGGGCTTCCCGTCAACTACGATCGTCTGCCTCAAGCCGTGATGGATGAGATCCTGCCCCACTTTCAGATTCCGGCGCGGTGCGCCGATAAGGCGCGGATGGGGGAGATCGCGGACCTTGACGCCAAGCGGCCCTATCAGCGGTTTGATCGCGCGGCGCTCGCCGTGACGCCCACCGTGCGGGCAGCGTCAGACCGCTGGGCAGGAGCGGCGTTCGCGCGCCTCGAGCAGGCCCAGGCGGGGCAGACGCCGGAGGCGCCGGCCGCGTGGTGAGTCGTATCCAGGTGCCGTTGAGCTTTGACGCTGCCGCCCTGCGCGAGGATGTTGCGCGCCTCGACGCCGACGAATGGGTGCCCCACTTCAACACGGCGTATTACGAGGGCGATTGGAGCGGGGTCGCCCTGCGCTCGGTCGGCGGCCGGCCGACTCAGCTCTACCCCGACCCGGCGGCGAGCGAGCCCTACGCCGATACCCCAACGCTGCAGCGGTGTCCGCATCTGGCCCACGCGCTCGGCCAGTTCCAGTGCGAGCTGCTGTCCGCCCGCCTCCTGCGCCTCGGCCCCAAGGCGTTGATTCGTGAGCACCAGGACTACAACCTGGGCTACGACGACGGGGAGGTGCGGATCCACGTGCCGCTCACCACGAGCCCGGAGGTCGAGTTTCGCCACGCCGGTGACCGGGTCGACATGCAACCCGGGGAGGCGTGGTATTTGGACCTCAACCTCCCGCACGCCGTCGCCAATCACGGCGACACCGAGCGTGTGCACCTTGTCATCGACTGCGTGCTCGACTCGTGGCTGGACGAACTTTTGGCCGCCGGCTCGACCCGCCCCGCCTAGTGAGCGGGCCGCCTACTTGACCGGGCCGCTCACAGCCCCACCCCTGGCGATAGCCCAGCTCGAGCGCCTGCGCCGGTCGATCGTCGGCGAGGACGGACAACCGCGCGCTCCCCTCTCGCCGGACGAATTCATGATCACCCGGGCGGTGCT
>JAXDGI010000121.1:0-8590 GCA_034665145.1 Solirubrobacteraceae bacterium | reverse complement strand
ACCTGCGACCTTCCGCTCCGGAGGCGGACGCTCTATCCCCTGAGCTACGGGCGCTTGGATCGGGGAAGATCAGCGGTCAACTGTAATGGAGATCGCGATCATCGCCGACACGCACATGCCGCGCGGGCCGCGGCGGCTGCCCGAGGCCTGCATGGATCGCCTGCGGTCGGCCGACCTGATCGTCCACGCCGGTGACTTGATGGCGCTCTCGGTCCTGCGCGAGCTGGAGTCCTACGGTCCGGTCGTGGCCGTACACGGCAACGTCGACGACCCAGAGGTCCGGGTGGCGCTTCCGTCGCTGGCCGTGGTTCCGCTCGGGAGGTGGCGTATCTACGTCATCCATGATGCGGGGCCGTCCCCGCGCCGGCTGGCCCGGCTGCGCTCGCGCTTCCCCCAGGCCGATGCGGTCGTGTTCGGTCATTCCCACATCCCCCTGCGCGAGCACGACGCCGATGGCTTTCAGATCTTCAACCCGGGCAGCCCGACCGAGCGGCGTCGCGCGCCTCACCACACGATGGGGATGGCGCGGCCCGGGAAGTCCGGGCTCCAGTTCGAACTGATCGAGCTCGACTGACACACTCAGCCCGCGATGGACCTCTCGATCTTCTTCGCCGGGACCGGCGGATCAGCTCCCACAGCCCGGCGCGGGCTGCCCGCGCTACTCGTCCGCCGCGGAGGAGAGCGCCTGCTCTTCGATTGCGGTGAGGGGACCCAGCGTCAGCTCGTCCGCTCCGTCGGACTCTCCGACGTCGACGCCATCTACCTGACCCATTTCCATTCTGACCACTGGCTCGGACTCCCCGGCATGCTCAAGACCTTCGATCTGCGCGGGCGCGAGCGCCCGCTGCCGGTGTACGGACCACCGGGACTGGCTGCGCTCATGGCCCTGGTGATGCGGATGGGCGGCCGGGTCGGCTACGAGCTTGACGTGATCGAGCTCGAACCGGCAGATGTCCTGGGGCGCGACGGTTACCGGATCGCCCCTGTGCCCGTCTCGCACCGCGGGCCGGCCTATGGCTACGTCCTGTTCGAGGATGAGCGTCCCGGCGTGTTCGATCCCGACACGGCGGTCCGCCTCGGGCTCGAGCCCGGCCCCGAGTTCGGCCGCGTGCAGCGCGGGGAGACGATTCGCGGCGTGACTCCCGAGCAGGTGCTCGGCCCCGCCCGCCCGGGGCGCAAGCTCGTGTTCTCCGGGGACACCGTGCCCAACGAGGCGCTGCGCGTGGCCGCCCACCAGGCCGACGTGCTCGTCCACGAAGCCACCTTCGCTCAGGAGGACCTCGAGCGAGCGGCCGAGACCGGTCACTCGACCGCCGCCCAGGCCGCCCAGCTGGGCCGGGATGCGGAGGTGCGCATGCTCGCCCTCAATCACCTGTCGATGCGCCATCCCGTTCGGCTGCTGCGCGACGAGGCGCGGGCGATCCTGCCCGGCACCGTCCTGCCGCGGGACTTCGACACGATCGAGGTGCCGCTGCCCGAGCGCGGTGAGCCCGAGCTGGTCCGGTGGCAGGACGCGCAGGCGGCAACCGCTGCTGCCGGCGCCGGGCCGGCCGGAGCCGCGGCGGCCCCGGGCTCGGGCGAGACCCCGGGCCCGGGCGAGACCCACCGGGCCGCCGCACCCGGGGGCGGGGCGGCCACCGCGCGCCCGTAGGCCGCCGCTGATCCCCGAGCGCTTCACGCGGCCCCTTGCTGTTCCGCCGGACCCGCCGGACCCGTTGCTAGGCTTCGCGCAGCAAGCCGCCCGCCCCTTTAACCCGGTCCCGAGAGGCCAGGAAGGAGCATTTTGCCCGCCCGAACGGTCGCCCTCGACCGCGATGACATGCGCCGCACGCTCGTGCGGATCGCTCACGAGATCGTCGAGAAGAATCCCGACGGGCAGTTGGCGATCGTGGGCATCCACCGCCGGGGCGCGCACCTCGCCCGGCGCTTGCATGCGCTGACCAGCGAGCTGGTCGAGCCCACCGTCCCGCTCGGATCGCTCGACATCTCCTTCTATCGCGACGACCTCGACATGCGCGTCGGCGGTTCGGCGTCACCGGTGGTTCACAGCACTGAGCTCGAGTTCCCGATCGCCGGCCGCACGATCGTCATCGTCGACGACGTGCTCTACACCGGCCGGACGGTGCGAGCCGCGATCGGCGAGGTGTTTGACTTCGGGCGCCCGGCGCGCGTCCAGCTGGCGGTCCTGGTCGACCGCGGTCATCGCGAGCTGCCGATCCGCCCCGATTACGTCGGCAAGAACATCCCCACCTCGCAGGACCAGCGGGTCAACGTCCGCGTCGAGGAGGTCGACGGGGCGGACGAGGTCACCGTCGGGCCGGCCGAGCAGAAACGGAGCAAGGCGGCAGCCGGACGACTCATGCGGCCTCCGGCTGGGGCGAGCCAGCTGGATGGCTCGGGGGCTGCCCCTGTTAGCGAGGCTGGAGGCCGAGCGGGCAGCCAGCCCGAGGGCGAGCGGAGGCCAGCATGAGCGACCGACCACTTCGCCATCTCATCTCGATCGATGACCTGGGCCGGGCCGGCATCGAGCGCATCCTCGACCGGGCCGAGTCCTTCGCCGAGGTCTCCGGGCGGGACATCAAGAAGGTGCCGGCGTTGCGCGGGCGCACCATCGTCAACCTCTTCTACGAGTCCTCCACGCGGACCAGTTCGTCCTTCGAGCTGGCCGCCAAGCGGCTCTCGGCCGACGTGGTCAGCGTCAAGTCGACGGGTTCGAGTGTCGAGAAGGGCGAGTCGCTCAAGGACACCGTCCAGACGCTGTCGGCCTATGACCCGGCGGCGATCGTGATCCGCACCCCGCACGCGGGCGCCGCTCAGCTCGTGGCCGGCTGGACACCGGCCGCGGTGATCAACGCCGGCGACGGCAAGCATGAGCACCCGACCCAGGCGCTGCTCGATGTCTTCACCCTGCGCCGCCGGCTGGGCTCCCTGGAAGAGGCCAACATCTGGATCGTCGGCGACGTCCTGCACTCGCGGGTGGCCCGCTCGAACATCCTCGCCTTCCAGCGCATGGGGGCCCGTGTCACCGTGTGCGGGCCGCCCACTCTGCTCCCCCGCGACATCGAGGCGCTCGGCTGCGCGGCCACGCCGAGCCTGGACAATGTCCACGAGGCCGACGTCGTCTACGTGCTGCGCATGCAGCACGAGCGCATGCGCGAGGCCTTTGTCCCCTCCGTGCGTGAGTACGCGGCGCGCTACCAGATCAACGACTCGCGGCTGCGGCCCGGACAACTGGTCATGCATCCGGGCCCCGTCAACCGCGGCGTCGAGATGTCGGGGGCCACAATCGATTCGCCCCAGGCCCTGATCGGCGATCAGGTCAAGGCAGGCGTGGCCGTGCGGATGGCGGTGCTCTATGAACTGCTCGTCGGCTCGCCGGTGCTGGCGGCGGTGGCATGAGCGCCCGCGCCCTGCACCCAGGCCTGTTCGCCCGCCCGCAAGTCGGGTCCGATCTGCTCCTGCGCGGCGCCCACGTCCTCGATCCCCGGACGAAAATCGACGAGCCCCTCGACGTCCTCATCCGCGATGGCCACATCGCTGAGCTGGGCTCGCCCGGCACGCTCACCGCCCCCGAGGAGACCGAGACGCTCGACGTCACCGGCCGCCACGTCTTCCCGGGCTTCGTTGACCCGCACGTGCATCTGCGTAGCCCCGGTCAGGAGTACAAGGAGGATCTCGATACGGGCACGGCTGCCGCCGCGGCCGGCGGCTTCTGCGCGGTGATTGCGATGCCCAACACGATGCCGACGGTCGATGACGCCGCCGTGCTCGGCTCGCTGATCGAGGCCGCCCAGCGCAAGGCTCGGGTTCCGGTCGGATTCCTGGCCAGCATCACCCGTGGACTGGCCGGGACCGAGCTGACCGAGATGGCCGAGCTGTCAGACGCCGGCGCGCTCGGCTTCACCGATGACGGCAAGCCCGTCACCTCGGCGGGGATGTTACGTCGCGCCCTTCAGTATCAGCGGCTGGCCGGCGGCGTGATCGCCCTCCACGAGGAAGACCCCGCGCTTTCTGGCGACGGCGTGATGCACGAGGGAGCGGTCTCGGCGCGGCTCGGTCTGGCCGGCATCCCCTCGCTGTCGGAGTCGACGATGATCGCTCGCGACAGCGCGCTGGCCCGGTACGAGAACGCGCGGATGCATTTCCAGCACCTGTCGGCGGCGGAGTCGGTGCAAGCGCTGGCCGCGGCCAAGGCGGCCGGGATCCGCGTCACCGGCGAGGCCTCGCCTCACCACCTGACCCTCACCGACGATCTTGTCCGTACGCTGGACAGCCGCTTCAAGATGAACCCGCCGCTGCGCACCGAAACCGATCGGCGCGCGCTCATCGACGGGCTCAAGTCGGGGGTGATCGACTGCATCGCCACCGATCACGCCCCCCACGCCCGGCACGAGAAGGAGGTGCCCTTCGAGCAAGCGCCGATGGGCACGACCGGACTGGAGACGGCCTTTGCCGCGCTGTTCACCGAGCTTGTCCTGCCCGGCCAGATCGAGTTGGACCTGATCGTGGAGCGGCTCAGCGACGGCGCTGCCCTGTACGAGCTGCCCACCCCCCGGATCGCCACCGGCGAGCCGGCCAACCTGTGCCTCGTCGATCTCGGTGCGCGCTGGGTCGTGGGCGCCGACGGATACGCCAGCCGCTCGGCCAACTGCTGCTTCCATGGCCGCACGCTCCAGGGTCAGGTCCAGCTCACCATCGCCGCCGGCGCCGTCGTCTACCGCGCCGCCACCGTGGCCGGCGCCCAGACCCTGAGCGGGCGATGACCGCCGCCGGCGAGCCCACCGCCTACGTCCTGCTTCAGGACGGAACGCGGTTTGACGGACTGGCCTGCGCGGCGGATGCGCCCGCGGTGGGGGAGGTCGTCTTCACGACCTCGATGGCCGGCTATCAAGAGACGGTCACCGACCCCAGCTATGCCGGCCAGCTGATTGCGTTCACCTTCCCGCAGATCGGCAATTACGGGGTCAGCGCTGAGGCGATGGAGTCAGACGGCATCCACGCCCGCGCGGTCATCATGCGCGCCGGCGTCGACCGCGAGGACGCCCCCGGGGCCGAGGGAGGCTGGCTGGCCTGGCTGACCGACTGCGGGATTCCCGCCATCACCGATCTCGACACGCGAGCGCTCGTCCGCCACATCCGCGACCGGGGCGCGATGAAGGGCGGAGTCTTTCCCGCGCGCTTGAGCACCACGCAGGCGCGAGAACTGATCGACGCCGAGCCCGACATGTCGGGGCGGGACCTGGCCCGCCATGTGACTCCGGCGCAGGCCATCAGCCTCGAGCCGACCGGCGCCGCCCCCGGACCGCGCATCGCCATGATCGACACTGGTGTCAAGCGCTCGATCGTGGAGAACCTTCGCGCCCGCGGGGCCACGGTCGAGCTCCACCCCTGCACGACCGACGCCGCAACGCTGCTGGCCGGTTCACCGGATGCGATCTTTCTCGCCAACGGCCCCGGTGACCCGGCCGCGCTCGATTACATCGTGTCCACCGTTCGCGAGCTGGTCGGTCAGCTGCCCGTCTACGGGATCTGCCTGGGCCATCAGCTGCTCTGCCGGGCGGTCGGCCTGGAGACCCACAAGCTGCCCTTCGGTCACCACGGGGCCAACCACCCGGTCAAGGACCTCGTCACCGGGCGCACGGAGATCACCAGCCAGAATCACGGCTTCGCCGTCCTGGGTCCCGACGGTGCCGCCACGATCGACCGCGACGAGGCCGTGCGCTGGGAGACAGACTTCGGTGCGGCCGAGCTGACGCACATCAATCTCTATGACCGCACGGTCGAGGGCCTGACGCTGCGCGATGTGCCGGGGGCCACGGTCCAGTATCACCCCGAGGCCGGGCCCGGCCCGCATGACGCGCTGTACCTGTTCGACCGCTTTATCGACGCGATCCGCGCCGCTGCCTAAGAGGAAACCGTGCCCCGCCGCGATGACATCCACAAGATCCTCCTGCTCGGCTCGGGCCCGATCGTCATCGGCCAGGCGGCCGAGTTCGACTACTCGGGCACTCAGGCCTGCCGGGTCCTCGTCCAGGAGGGTTACGAGGTCGTCCTGGTCAACTCCAACCCCGCCACGATCATGACCGACCCCGAGGTGGCGACCACCACCTACATCGAGCCGCTCCTGCCCGGCCCGGTCGCGCAGGTCATTGCCCGCGAGCGCCCCGACGCGCTGCTGCCCACCCTGGGCGGCCAGACCGCCCTCAATCTGGCCAAGGCCCTGCACGAGGACGGCACGCTCGAGCGTTACGGGGTGGAGCTGATCGGGGCCGACTACGACGCCATCGACCGCGCCGAGGATCGCGAGCGCTTTCGCGACACGATGACCGCCGCCGGCCTGCGCGTGCCCCGCAGCACGATCGCCCACAACCTCAAGGACGCCCACGACGCCGTGGCGGAGCTGGGCCTCCCGTTCATCGTCCGGCCCGCGTTCACGCTCGGCGGCACGGGTGGCGGCGTTGTGCGCAGCGAGGCCGACATCGACCGGATCGTGGGGGGCGGCCTGACGGCCTCGCCGATCGGCCAGGTGCTGCTCGAGGAGTCCGTGCTGGGCTGGGGCGAGTTCGAGCTCGAGGTGATGCGCGACCACACCGACAATGTCGTCATCGTCTGCTCGATCGAGAACCTCGACCCGATGGGCGTGCACACCGGCGACAGCGTGTGCGTGGCCCCGCAGCAGACGCTCACCGACAAGCAGTACCAGGCCCTGCGGGACCAGGCCATCGCGGTGATCCGCGCCGTCGGGGTCGAGACGGGGGGCTCGAACGTCCAGTTCGCAGTCAATCCGGCCACCGACGAAATTGTGATCATCGAGATGAACCCGCGCGTGTCGCGCTCAAGTGCCCTGGCCAGCAAGGCGACCGGCTTTCCGATCGCCAAGATCGCCGCCCGTCTCGCCGTGGGCTACACGCTGCAGGAGATCCCCAACGACATCACCCGGGCCACGCCGGCCAGCTTCGAGCCGGCGATCGACTACTGCGTGGTCAAGTGGCCGCGGTTTGCCTTTGAGAAGTTCCCCGGGGCCGAGCCCGGCCTGACCACGCACATGAAGTCAGTCGGTGAGGCCATGGCGCTGGGCCGCACCTTCAAGCAGGCCTTCGCCAAGGCCCTGCGTTCGCGCGAGCTCGACACGGCCCCAAGCTCGCCCGAGGATGACGAGGCGCTGCTCGCCCTGGTCGAGATGGCCGGCGCGGATCGCTACGACCACCTGCTCGAGGCCCTGCGGCGCGGCGTCCCCGTTGCCGAGCTCAACCGGCGCACGAGCATCGACCCGTGGTTCTTGCATGAGCTGGCCGAGCTCGTGGCCGACCCGGCGGCCGCCCAGCGCGGTGAGCGCACCTACAAGGCCGTCGATACCTGCGCGGCCGAGTTCGCCGCCCAGACGCCGTACTTCTACTCCAGCTGGGAGCGTCCCGGACCGACTGGCCCCGCGCATGAGGCGCGACCTGGCGATCGACCCGGGGTCGTCATCCTCGGCTCGGGCCCGAACCGGATCGGCCAGGGAATCGAGTTTGACTATTGCTGCGTGCACGCCGCCGAGACCGTCCGCGAGCTGGGCCGCGACGCCGTCATGATCAACTGCAACCCGGAGACGGTGTCGACCGACTACGACACCTCCGACCGGCTCTACTTCGAGCCCCTCACGCTCGAGGACGTCACCGCCGTCTGCGCGCTCGAGAAGCCCGAAGGCGTCGTCGTCCAGTTCGGCGGCCAGACCCCGCTCAAGCTGGCCGCCGGCCTCGAGGCTGCCGGCATCCCGATCCTGGGTACGAGCATCGACGCCATCGACCTGGCCGAAGACCGCTCGCGGTTCGGCGCCCTGCTCGACGAGCTCGGATACAAGGCTCCGCCGTACGCGACGGCGACCAGCGCCGAGGAGGCGATCGAGCGTTCCACCGAGGTGGGCTTCCCGCTGCTCGTGCGGCCCAGCTACGTACTCGGCGGCCGCGCGATGGAGATTGTCTACAGCGTTGAGGGCCTGCGCGACTACCTGCGCCGGGTCGGAGTCACGGCCGGCGCCACGATCTACCTCGATCGCTTCCTGGAGGACTCGATCGAGGTCGACGTCGACGCGCTGGCCGACGGGGAGGACGTGTGGATCGCCGGCATCATGCAGCACGTCGAGGAGGCGGGGATCCATTCCGGAGACTCGGCCTGCGTGCTGCCGCCGCATGCGCTGGGCGACCGGATGCTCAATGAGATTCGCGAGCAGACGATCGGCATCGCCCGCGCCCTGGGCGTCGTTGGACTGCTCAACGTCCAGTTCGCCATCCACCGTGGGGACGGGCTGCACGTGATCGAGGCCAATCCGCGCGCCTCGCGGACGGTGCCCTTCGTGTCCAAGGCGATTGGGGTGCCGCTGGCCAAGCTGGCCTGTCGGGTGATGCTGGGAGAGCGGATCGCCGAGCTCAACCTGCCCGAAGACCCGGGATCGGGCCACGTGTGCGTCAAGGAGGCGGTGCTGCCCTTCAGCCGCTTCGCCGGCGCTGACTCACTGCTGGGCCCCGAGATGCGGTCGACCGGCGAGGTGATGGGAATCGCGGCCGACTTCCCGACCGCGTTTGCCAAAGCTCAGGCCGCGGCCGGGGCC
>JAXDGI010000120.1:0-3320 GCA_034665145.1 Solirubrobacteraceae bacterium | reverse complement strand
AAACCACAGATCCACGACCTCCTAGGACTATGACCATGACTGAACTCGAACTTGGACCCGATCGTGCCCGAAGGCTGCGCGTGCCGCCCGTTTCCCTGACGGATCTGGCTGGCGTGAGGGTCAGTGCCGAGGATTTCCTCGCCGCCGTGAGCGCCACGGCCGCTCAGCCGATCTGGGCCGTCAATCCCGACGACGTGATCTGGTTTGCCGACCCCGGCGCGATCTCCTACGTCTCGGTGCCGGTCGCGATGGCCCAGGGTCGTGGTGCCATCGTGGCCTTCACCGAGATCCAGGATCGCCGGCGCGCACAGCGGGTGCTGCGCGACCATGACGCGCTGCTCGCCGAGCAGCAGGCATCGGTGCGGCGGGTCGCGGCGCTCGTGGCTGACGGGGCGGCGTCGACGGAGGTGTTCACCGCCATCGCCAGAGAAGTAGCGCAGCTCCTGCGTATGACGATGGTCAACATCTGGCGCTATGAGCGTGACGGCACGGCAACCGTGATGGGCTCTTGGAATGAGCGATCGCATCCGTTCCAGCCGGGCACCAACTGGTCGTTCGAAGCGCCCTCGATCGCTGCAGCGGTCGGACCGACGAAGGCCGGTCGCCCGGGAAGGATCGACGACTTTGCCGAGCTCGCCGGTCCGTTCGCCGATGCCGCCCGCGAGAGCGGGATCCGTTCGGCTGTCGCGGCCCCGATCGTCGTCGGCGGCGAGGTCTGGGGCAGGATTGGCGCCGGTACGGCGGATCGTGAGCCCCTGCCCGACCACATCGAGGATCGGCTCGCCGACTTCACGGAGCTGCTCGCCACGGCGATCGCGAGTGCTGAGAGCCGGGCCGGTCTCGCCCGTCTGGCCGAGGAGCAGGCGGCGCTGCGGCGGGTGGCGACGCTGGTCGCCGAAGGCGCCTCGCCCACCGCAGTCTTCGACGCCGTGGCCGAGGAGACGGAGGGGCTGCTTGACGCCGACGAGCTCTGGCTGAGCCGCTATGAGCCGGGCGCCGAGGTCACCGTCGTCGCCGATCGCGGGTCGAGCACGCAGCGGGTGCCGCCCGGCACGCGTGCGAGTCACCAGGGTCAGAGCGTGACGGCAATCATACGGCGCACGGGACGGCCCGCTCGGATCGATCAATACGACCAAGGAAGCGGTGCGATCGCCGAAGTGGGCCGCACTTGGGGTGTCCGCGCGGCGGTCGGAGCGCCGGTCGTCATGGACGGCCGGCTCTGGGGTGTGATCGCCGCGTGCTGGACTGGCGAGGAGCCGCCGCCGGCCGATACCGAGGAGCGGATGGCCCGGTTCGCCCAACTGCTCGACACCGCCATCGCCAACGCCGCGAGCCGTGACCAGCTCACCGCCTCGCGGGTGCGTCTGCTTGCCGCGGGAGACGAGGCGCGCCGCCGCCTGGTGCGCGACGTGCACGACGGCGCGCAGCAGCGGCTGGTGCTCACGGTCGTCACGCTGAAACTCGCCCAGCAGGCGTTGCGAGCAAAGGACGCAGACGCGGAGAAGCTCGTCGGCGAGGCACTCAAGCACGCGGAGCAGGGCCACGTGGAGCTGCGCGAGCTGACACACGGAATCCTCCCGTCGGCCCTCAGGCACGGCGGCCTCAAGGGCGGCGTCAACGCCGTCCTGGCTCGGCACGACTTGCCCGTTGACGTCGAGGTTCCCGCCGAGCGGTTCCCGGCCGAGATCGAGGCGACCGCGTACTTCATCGTCGCCGAGGCCCTCACCAACGTCGCCAAGCACGCCAACGCCGCGCACGCCACGGTTACCGCCCGCGTCGAGGACGGCACCCTGCGGGTCCAGGTGCGCGACGACGGTATCGGAGGCGCCCGGCCCGACGGCGGCGGGCTTCTCGGACTGGCAGACCGCGTTGCCGTCCTCGACGGACAGCTCCGGGTCGAGAGCCCGGCCAACGGCGGCACGCTTGTCGCCGCAGACATTCCGGTCCTCGCCCCGCGCTCCCGCCATCCGGACGTCGCCCCCTGGGCTTAACCGGCGAGGCTGTCGCGTAGTCCTCAACAGTGAGGTTCTGAATGGGGGCAGCGCGCGGCGCGGACATGACTACGAGGTTTTCCGGTTGCGGACTATGTGTTGCGTGATTCGAGAACCGCTGGTGACTGCGACTGTCGATACTCCCGAACCGAAGGAGCGACAATGGCACGCAGCAGACGCATCCCCTTCCTCGCCAGCGCAGCGGTGATACCGCTTCTCGCCCTCGCCCTCGCGGCGTACACAGGCGCCGACACGGCGAGCGCGGCGATGCCGAAGACCTCGAGCGGCGCCACGGGTAGGCACGCCGGCAACCTCAAGCGCGGGGGGAGTGAGTCCTCGGTCATACACCGCCTGAAAACGTGCCTGCGGGCCGGGCAGGCGAAGCCGACCGTTGTCCTAGTCCATGGCGCCTGGGCGGACGCCTCCAGCTGGAGCGGCGAAGTCACCCCGCTGCAGGCTGCAGGCTACGACGTGCGGGCCATTGCGAACCCGCTGCAGGACCTCACAGCGGACTCGGATTACGTTGCCGATTACCTCAAGACAATTCACGGCCCGGTGGTGCTGGCCGGGCATTCCTACGGGGGGGCCGTGATCACGAACGCCGCAGCCGGACTCGCCAACGTCAAGGCGCTGGCCTACGTCGACGCTTCCGCCCCCGCGCCCGGCGAAACCAACGGCCAGCTCAGTGGAGCCGGCTCCATCCTAGCCAAAGACACCCCGGCCCAGCTGTTCTTCACCACCAGCTATCCGGGCGCACCCGCCGGGGCGTCGGAGCTGTACCTCAAGGAGAACATCTTCATCCACAATTTTGCCAATGACCTCCCCGCGCGCGAGGCCGAGCGGCTGTGGGCGTCCCAGCGCGGCGCGTCCACGGTCGCGTTCGGCACGCCGTCGAAGGCGGCAGCTTGGAAGAGCATCCCATCGTGGTACTTCATCAGCACGGGCGATCAGATCATCACGGCCCAGTCGGAGCTCGCCATGGCCCGGCGTGCACACTCGCACATCACGATGTTCCACGGCGGATCGCACCTGACACTGATCTCACACCCGAACGCCGTCAGCGGCGTGATCGCGTCCGCGATCTGCTCGCTCCACTAGCCACACCGCGCATGAAAGGGGCGGCGCCGTCGTCGTGGTCGAGCGCCGCCTCAAGCGATCGAAGGCTTGACGTTTCAGTGAGCCGGAGCCGCGGCATCGGAGCGTGTGCCTGGCCGAAGCAGTTGATGTTTGAGTTGGTGGCGGGATTTCACTCCGAGCTTGCGGAATGCCTTGCGTTGGTGGTAGTCGACGGTTCTCGGGCTTATGAACAGCTGCGCGGCGATTTCTTGG
>JAXDGI010000119.1:0-20069 GCA_034665145.1 Solirubrobacteraceae bacterium | reverse complement strand
CGCGCTGATGCCGTGGTAGTGTGTGACCGCCTTCATCCACTCGATCATGATCCAGGAGAAGCGGGGCATGCTGAAGGTGTGGAACGCCTCACTGGTCCTGGCCACCGGGACGTTGGCGGTGATCGGAACCTTCCTCGTCCGCTCGGGCATCCTCAGCTCGATTCACGCGTTCGTCTCGGACCCCACGCTGAACATCTCCTTCGTGGTCCTCATCTCGGTCATGGTCATCGGGTCGATCGCTCTCGTCACCTGGCGGCGCGACCGTCTGCGCACCGACGCGCGCCTGGATTCCCTGATCTCGCGCGAGGCCGTCTTCCTGTTCCAGAACCTGGTCCTGGTCGCCCTCACCGCGGTCATCTTCTGGATCACCTTCTTCCCGCTCATCTCCGAGGCCATCACGGGGACCCAGGTGTCGGTCGGACCGCCCGCCTTCCGGCCCTTTGTCGTCCCGCTGGCGCTGATCGTCGTCGTCCTGTCGGGGATCGGTCCCATCATCGCCTGGCGTCGGGTGACCGTGGCCAAGCTGCGCCGGAGCTTCGCCTTCCCGGGCGCGGCCACCGCCCTGGCCCTGGTCGTGCTGCTCACCGTGCCCGGCGTGATCGACCATCGCCTCGCTCTCATCATGTTCTGTGCGGGGACCTTCGTGGTCTCCTCGGTGGTGCAGGAGTTCGGGCGGGGCGTGCGTGCGCGCAGGGCTATGACCTCCGAATCCCCGCCGGCAGCGCTGGCCGCCCTGGTGCGCCGCAACCGCCGTCGCTACGGCGGTTACATCGTGCATGCGGGCGTGGCGGTGGCCCTGGTCGGGGTGGCCGCGTCGACGTCTTTTCAACACTCGCGCACGGCGACGATCTCTCCGGGTCAAAGCGTGCACGTGAACGGCTACACGATCCGCTACGTCCGGCCCACGGCAAGCGCGACCGCGGAGAAGATCTCCCTGGGCGCGATCCTGGACGTCACCAGCGGTCGTCAGCACGTGGCCACGCTGCGCACGTCCTACGGCCTGTATCCCTCCCAAGACCCGACCCAGCCCATCGGCCGGTTCTTCAACGGCTCCAACGAGAGCCGGGTGGGCCTGAAGTCCGGACCGCTGCAGGACATCTGGACGGTGATCAACCCCAATGTGGGGCCGCTGCAGGGGCTCATCAATCAGGGCGACACTCGCTTCAGCAAGTTCCTCAACGACGCGATGTCGATGCCGGCGGCGCAGCGCAACCAGGCGCTGTCCGAGCTCTATTCCCTCCGGGATACGGCCATCCGCGGTCTCGCCCAGCGCTTCGTCAACCACCCGTGGGCGGCGACGTTCTTGATCATCGTCTCACCGATGGTCACCTGGCTGTGGGCCGGAGCGATCATCGCCGCGCTGGGCGGACTGCTGGCCCTGTGGCCGCTGCCACCGCGCCGGCGCCGGCGCCCCGGCCGGCCGAGCCCTGCCGATGACGGTGGCCTCGCCGCCCCGCCGCCGGAGCGGGTGCCGGCCCGTGAGCTGGTCACGCGTTTGGCCACCGCCGATGGGGATGGGCGCTGAATGGCGTATGTGATCGTGCTCGTCGTGCTGGCCATCGCGGTCTTCGTGATCTCGGCACCGCTGCGCGCCGAGCGCAGCCGCGACGAGTTCGACGCGCAGGCGGTCCGGATCGCTGAGCTGGAGGCGGCCCGGGACGCCAAATATCACGAGATCCGGGATGCCGAGCTCGACCTGCGCACCGGCAAGCTGTCCGACGAGGACTACGAAGCGGTCGATCGGGCGTTGCGCGCCGAGGCGATCGAGATCATGCACGCGCTCGACGCCGTCCCGGCGGCCGAGCCCTCCCTCTCAGCCCAGGACTAGAGCCTCAGCGGTCGCTACCATCGCCGTCCATGGTCACGATTCTCGACATCGTTCAGGTCATTCTCTGCATCGGCCTGGTGTTCTTGATCCTGATGCATTCGGGCAAGGACGCCGGTCTGTCGGGCGCGTTCGGCGTCGGCAGCGGGGCGGGACCGCTCGGCGGCGGCTCCCTGGTCGAGCAAAACCTAAACCGCTGGACGGTCGCGTTCGCGGTTCTGTTCGTGATCAACACGATCGTCCTCATCAAGATCTCCTGAGCCTCCCGCGCGGATCGGGGCTGGGCTCTGACCCGTCTCGCGGCCGGTCGGACCACCGAGTCCCCGGGTCCCCGAGTCCCCGAGCCCTGCGAGGCGGTCGACGAGGCGCAGCAGATCCAGCGGACTGAACGGCTTGGTCAAAAACAGGTCGGCGCCGGCCTCATGGGCCAACCGCTCGGTGTGCGCGCCCTGGGAGGCGGTGAGCATCACGATCGTCGTCGCGCGGGTGGCGGGGTCAGAGCGCAGCCGGCGGCAGGTGTCGATGCCGTCCAGACCGGGCATGTCGACGTCGAGGAAGACGATCGCCGGCTCGGTGTCCCGGGCCAGCTCGAGGGCCTCCAGTCCGTCAGCGGCCTCGTGCAGATTGAATGCAGAGACGTCCTCGAGGGTGGTGGCGACCAGCTTGCGCAGGAAACGGTCGTCGTCGACGACCAGCACGGCGCGGCTCATCTGACCCCCGCGGCCAGGGCGGTCAAGGTGTCATCGGCGATCGACGCGAAGACCGCGGCGACCGTGGGGTCGAAATGGCTGCCCGAGCCGCTGGCGATGATCGTCCGGGCCTCGGCGAACGGGATGGCCGGCCGGTAGGGCCGGTCGGTGGTCAACGCGTCAAACACGTCGGCCACGGCAAAGACCCGAGCGGCCAGCGGGATCTCCGTCCCGGCCAGGCCATCGGGATAGCCCGTTCCGTCCCAGCGCTCGTGATGAGACCGCACAACATCGACCGCCTCGTGCAGGAACTCGATGCCGCCCACGATCTCGGCTCCGATCGTCGGGTGGCGCGACATGAGACGCCGCTCCTCATCGGTCAGCTTTCCCGGCTTGTAGAGGATGGCGTCGGGAATGGCGACCTTGCCGATGTCATGCAGCAGAAAGCCGAACTCGATCTCGGGCGCCTCGGGACGCGCGATCCCGAGCGTGCGGGCGATGGTGATCCCGTAGGCCGCCACCCGCTCGGCGTGCTTGGCGGTGTAGGCGTCGCGGGCCTCGACGGCGTTGGACAGCGCGCGCACCGTGGCCATGTAGGACCGCGTCAACTGTTGGCCCCGCGCCCGCTCGCGCTTGTAGGTGTCACGCAGATCGGCGGCATAGCGCTCGAGCTGGCGCTGACTGTCGGCCGCCTCACGCTCGCGGCGCGAGAGTTCGCCCTGGAGACGCTCGATCTCCTGCATCAGCTGCGTTTCCGTGCTCGCGATCATCGCCGTTGCGACCCTTTCGCCACCGGGCGCCGTACCCCTGTCGCGGCGGCTCTCTCGGCGGCGGCTCGGGCCTGGCCGGCGGCTACCATCACCCGGGTGAGGCGTCGATCAGCGCTGGCACGCCTAATTGCACCGCTGCTGGGCGCCCTGCTGCTCACCGCATGTGGAGGGGGGATGGGCTCGTCGCCAACGACACGCCCCGCCGGCGCCTCCGGTCCGACAGCGACCGATGCGCGAATTCCGGCCGGGGATTGGCCCACGTTCGATGACACCGCCAGCCGCAGCGGGGTTGCGCCCAGCTCGGGCATCACGGCCGCCAACGCGAGCCAGTTGGGCCTGCGCACGGTGCGGATCGACGGGATCGCCGATTCCGCCGCGGTCGAGCTGCACGCGGTGACCGTCGGCGGTCGCCGTCGCGATGTGGCTGTGGTCACGACCAGCTACGGGCGCACGATTGCCTTTGATCCTGGCACCGGAGCGCATCTATGGGAGTTCGTGCCCGGGGGTGTGAACAGCTCGCCGGGCAACTATCAGGTGACGACCACCACCCCCGTGGCCGATCCGGATCGCCGCTTCGTCTACGCCGCGGCGCCCAACGGCGTGGTCTACAAGCTATCGCTGGCCACGGGCCGCGTCGCCTGGGCCCGGAGCGTGACCTTCGATCCCCGGCATGAAAAAATGGACTCGGCGCTCAATCTCAGCGGTCCGTACGTGGTCATGGTCACCGGCGGCTACTTCGGTGATGCGCCGCCGTACGACGGGCATGTGGCCATGATCAGCCGCGCCTCGGGTCGTCTGGTCCACGTCTGGAATACCGAGTGCTCAAATCGTCACCGGCTCATCCACGCGGGATCGTGCCCGACCTCGAGCACCCGCTCGGCGATCTGGGGTCGGGCCGGGAGCGTCATCGAACCGGGCAGCGGGCGCATCCTCACCGCGACCGGCAACGGCGCGTTCAACGGGCGGACCGAGTGGGGCGACAGCGCCCTCGAGCTCACCCCTGATGCCTCGCGCCTGCTGCACAACTGGACCCCCGGTAACCAGGCCCAGCTCGACCAATCCGACACGGATCTGGGCAGTGCGATCCCCGCTCTCGTGCCCGCCTACCACGGCGTGCGGCTCGTTGTCCAGGGCGGCAAGGACGGGCTCCTGCATCTGCTCGACCTGCGGCGCCTCAACGGAACCACCGGCTCGGCGAGCCCCCGCCTCGGCGGGCAGGTCAGTCAGGTGAGCAGCCCGGGCGGCGGCCCGGTGTTCACGATGCCCGTCGCGACCCGGGTGGGCGGACGGATCCTGGTCTTTGCGGCCACCGATGCCGGTACGGCCGCGTACGGGCTGACCGGCGGCTCGCGCCCGCGGCTGCATGTCGTGTGGTCGAGCTCGACGCCGGGCACCAGCCCGGTTCTGTCCGGTGGCCTGCTCTATGTCTATGACGAAGCGGACCCGCAGGGGCGGATGGTCATTCGCGTGCCGGCCACCGGGCGCGTCGTGCGGTCATTGCCGGCCGGGTCCGGGCACTGGAACAGCCCGATCGTGGTGGGCGGGCGGATCATCGAGCCAACCGGGACCTACCACTCGCGCGACAGCTCGAGCGTGATCGATATCTGGCACCTGCCCGGTCGGTAGTTGCGCCTGCCCGTGCCGCCTGCCCGCCGAGCCGGGTGTGACCGCGACCCGTGCCACAGGCGGTGAGCCTAACCGGATAATGTCCGCCGCGGCAGGCGTCCACGGAGAGAGGGGTAGGCATGACAACGGGTGCGTTGACGCGACGCGAGGCCCTACGCAACACGGCCGTCGCCGGAGCCGGGGTGGCGGGTCTTGGCTCGATCGACGAGCTGATTTCCCAGGCCGTCGCCGCCAGCCCACGGCATGGCCGGCTGTCCGATATCGAGCACGTGGTCATCCTCATTCAGGAGAACCGGTCCTTTGACCACTACTTCGGCATGTACAACGGTGTGCGGGGCTTTGGCGACCGGCGCGGGCGGAGTCACTTCTTTCAGAAGGGGACCGACGGCAGAGTGGTGCACCCGTTCCACTTCGACACCGGCTGCATGGCCGACATCACCCACGAGTGGGGCCCGCAACACCAGGCTTGGAACGGCGGGCGGATGAACCGCTTCCTCTCGGTCCACCAGCGGGTCAACGGGGCGGCCGGGGGCGAGACGATGGGGTACTACGACCGGGCCGATCTGCCTCTGTACTACGCGCTGGCCGACAAATTCACATTGTGCGACGGCTATCACTGCTCGGTCATCGGCCCCACCGACCCCAACCGTCTCATGTCGATGTCGGCCTGGCTGGATCCAGCCGGCACCCACGGCGGCCCGTTGCTCGAGACGTTGCTCGCCGGGCGGACGGGCCGGTTCAGCTGGACGACGATGCCCGAGCGGCTGAGCGCCCACGGCGTGAGCTGGAAGCAGTACACCGCGGCCGGGGGAGGGATCTTCGACAATGTCCTGACCTACTTCAAGCCGTACCGCAAGGGCTCCAAGCTCTATGACCGCGGAGTGGCCCCGACGATGGACGATTTCATGTCCGACCTCGAGCACAAGCGGCTACCCAAGGTGTCGTGGTTGTTGCTGGGAATCGGAGAGACCGAGCACCCCCAGTATTCAAGTCCTCAGGCCGGTGAGACCGGGGCCCGCCAGGTGATCGAAGCACTCGTCGCTCATCCCGACGTGTGGCGCAAGACGGCGCTGTTCATCACCTGGGATGAGAACGGCGGTTTCTTTGACCACGTGGCTCCGCCGGTGGCGCCCAAGGGCACGAGGGGCGAGTACCTGACCGTGGGCAAGCTGCCCAAGGCGGCCGACGGGATCCGCGGGCCGATCGGCCTGGGCTTCCGCGTGCCGATGCTCGTCGTGTCGCCCTTCTCGCGCGGTGGCCTGGTCTGCTCCGACACCTTCGATCACACCTCGACGCTGCGCTTCCTCGAGACGCGCTTTCGAGTTCGGGTCCCGAATCTGAGCCGGTGGCGCCGCAAGACGACCGGTGACCTGACCAGCGCGTTCAACTTCGCCGCGCGGCCCAATCACGGCCGACCGGCGCTTCCGGGTCCCGGTGCCGCGCTCTGCACGGGGGCACCGGCGGTGCCGGTCACCCCGCAGCCCTTTCCCAAGCAGGCGAAGGGCCGCCGTCGTCGCCCGAGCGGGATCGTCAAGGGGTGAGCCGGACTTCGGACGCGCTCTCGGACGCGCTCTTCGGCGGGGTCTACAGCGCGGGGCGAGTCGCGGCGGCCGTGACCGGCGAGGCGTGGCTGCAGGCCATGCTCGACTTCGAGGCCGCGCTGGCCCGCGCCGGGGCCGCCGAGGGGCTGGTGCCGGCCGCCAGCGCGGCGGCGATCGCCGCCGCCTGCCGAGCGGATCGGTTCGACGTCGTCGCGCTCAGCCGCGAGGGAGCACGTCATGCCACGCCGGTCGTCCCCCTAGTCGCGGCGCTGCGAGGCGCCGTGGGTGAGCCCCACGCCGAGTACGTTCATCGTGAGGCGACCAGTCAGGACGTGATCGACACCGCGGCCGTGCTCGTGGCCACGCGCGCGGGCCAGCCGCTGCTTGACGACGCTGGCGCCGCCGCGGCGGCCGCCGCCGCCGGGGCTCGCCGCCACGCGGACACGCCGATGGTGGGCCGGACGCTGCTACAGCAGGCGCTCCCGGTCTCCTTCGGGCTGGTGGCGGCCGGGTGGTCACATTGGGTGGCCGAGGCGACGGCGGGGCTCCGCGCCACGATCGAGCGGCTGCCGGTTCAGCTCGGAGGTCCGGTTGGCTCGGTGTCGCCGGTCCTCACCGCCCGCGTCGCCTCGGAGCTTGGCCTGTCCCAACCCGCCCTGCCGTGGCACACCGGGCGCGTGCCGATGGCCCGGTTGGCGGCGGCCCTGGGGATCCTGGCCGGGGCGCTGGGCAAGGTGGCTCGCGACGTGACCCTGCTGGCCAGCCCGGAGGTCGGGGAGGTGCGGGAGGGCGGCGATGACACTGCCGGGGTTTCGAGCTCGATGCCCCACAAGCACAACCCGGTGGCTGCCGTATCGGTGCTGGCTTGCGCCAAGCGCACCCCCGGCCTGGTGGCGACGATCCTGGCCGCGATGGAGCAGGAGCACCAGCGTGCTGCCGGAGCCTGGCAGAGCGAATGGGGCACACTGACCGAGATGCTCGTGCTCACCGGGTCGGCCGCGGCCTGGGCGCGGCACCTGCTCGAGCATCTCCAGGTCGACCCCGAGCGGATGCGAGTCAATCTGGACGACCTGGCCGCCGGCGGTGTGGAGGCCGCTGCCGACCCGGAGCAGGCCCTCGGCGCGGCAGCGGAGCTGATCGTGCGGGCGGTGACCGAGTGACCGCGGTGAGCCTGGCCTACGAGCGCCCGGATCCCGGTGCTGGTGTGCCGCTGCTGCTCGGGGGCTCGCTCGGTACCACGCACGCCATGTGGGCTCCGCAGGTGGACGGTTTCGCCGAACGGGTCGACACGATCGCCTTTGACCACAGAGGGCACGGCCGGTCTCCGGTGCCCGACGGTCCGTATTCGATCGCGACGCTCGGTGGCGATGTTCTCGCCCTCATGGACCATCTCGGCCTCGAGCGGGCCTCGTACTGCGGGCTATCGCTCGGCGGCATGGTCGGTCAGTGGCTGGCCATCAACGTCCCGCAGCGCATCGACCGGCTCATCCTCATCTCCGCG
Organism: Solirubrobacteraceae bacterium; assembly: GCA_034665145.1. Classification (GTDB taxonomy): domain Bacteria; phylum Actinomycetota; class Thermoleophilia; order Solirubrobacterales; family Solirubrobacteraceae; genus Palsa-465. The sequence goes on along the minus strand of JAXDGI010000119.1, from coordinate 12,117 downwards.
GCTGCCCACCTGCCACCGGCGCGGGGATGGCGCGAGCGCGCCGAGGCGGTGCGCGAGGCCGGGAGCGCGGGCGCCGTGGCCGACGCCGTGGTGGCCCGCTGGTTCACGCCCCGGTTCGCCGCCCGCCAGCCTGGGGTGGTCGCCGCTCACCGGTCGATGATCGCGGCCACACCGCCCGAGGGGTATGCGGCGTGCTGCGAGGCCATCGCCGAATACGACGTGCGCCCGGGGTTGCCCTCGGTGGTGGCCCGCACGCTGATTATCGCCGGCGCCCAGGATCCGGCCGCACCCCCCGAACTCGGCCGCGCGATCGCGGACACGGTGCCTGCGGCCCGCCTGGAGGTGCTTGATCCGGGGGCCCATCTGGTCAGCGTCGAGCGCGCCCGTGACGTGACGCGGCTGATTGCCGGCCATCTCGAGTCAGGGGGGACTTTATGAGCGAGCGCGAGCGCGAGCGCGGGGCGGCGATCCGCCGGGCCGTGCTGGGCGACGATCACGTCGAGCGGGCCGAGGCGGCCAGCGCCGAGTTCACCGCCCCCTTTCAAGACTTCATCACCCGCTACGCCTGGGGTGAGGTCTGGGCCCGCGACGGCCTGGATCGGCGAACGCGCAGCGCGATTACACTGGCCGTCCTGACCGCCTTGGGCCGCGAGCAGGAGCTCGGCCTGCACGTCCGCGGAGCGCTGCGCAACGGTCTGTCTGAGGCCGAGATCAGCGAGGTGCTGCTCCACACCGCCGTGTACGCCGGAGTCCCGGCGGCCAACGCCGCGTTCGCCATCGCCCAGGAGGTCCTGGCTGCGGAGTGAGCGCTGTCGGAGAGAACCCGCGGAGCCGGGGACACAAAAAAGGGGTCAGCCAAAACGCCGGCTGACCCCAGAGTTGCGGCTCCTAGCCGACGATGAACTTCGTCGCCTTGACCTGCTTGAGGATCGTGCTCGCCGGGAGGCCCCTGTCAAACGGGCCGCTGGGAGCGATCGGCTTGCCGATGATCGAGGCGATCGCGCCCGAGTGGCGGGCCTCGATCGTGACGATCGACGCCGCCGCCAGCAGGTAGGCGGGTGTCTTGATGTTGCCGGCCTGCCCGAGGTAGGCGTGCACGCCGGTGTTCTCCAGCACGAACGCCGTCTGCTGGAACTTCGCCTGGTTCTCGGTGGCTCCGTGGAAGTTGAACCTCGGCTTCTTGACCGCGTGACGGCCCAGGGCCTTCTGCAGGAACGCCACGTGCTTCTTCTCGTCGAATGTGACGGTCTTGAGGAAGGCCTTGGTCTTGCGGTCGGTGACCGCGCCCTTCGCGGTGGCCTCCTCGTAGAACGCGCGCTCGAGGTACTCCAGAGTAAGTGCGTAGTTCAGGATGCCGATGTCCCCCTTACCGAACGAGCTCGGGGGCGCACCCTTGGCCGAGGCGAGGGCGGGAGCGACCAGCCCGCTGAGAATCGCGCCGCCGCCTACCGCGGCACCGCCGGCCAGCGCGCCCCGGCGAAGGAAGCTCAGACGGGTATCGCCCGCAACCGCGTCGGCGGCCTCACGGATTGCGCCGTCGGTGTCGATGGCGGCAAGATTGAGTTGATCAGACATTGTGCTCCTTACCGGGCCGCTGCAAAGCGTCGCCCGAATCGTTTTCCGGCCTTCGCCCAGTACTGCGCCGTCCGAGGCCGATCCGATCAATCTGGGGGCAAGAAATGTGAACAGCTGGTCTCAGGCCGTGGCGGCGACCGCCGCGCTGTGCCGCCCCGCGTGGGCCCTGAGCGCCCACCGTGGCTTGGCCAGCAGCAGCTGCACGTCGCAGATGCGCCGTTCGGCGAAACCGCCCTCGCAGTAGGCGAGGTAGAGGGTCCACATGCGCTGAAAGGTCTCGTCGTAGCCGAACTCGGCCAGCTCGTCAGCGTGCGCGAGAAAATTCTGGCGCCAACGGCGCAGCGTCTCGACGTAGCTGTCGGTGATGTCCTCGAGGCCGACCGTCTGCAGGTCGGTGCGCCGGGCCACGTTGCGCGTGATGACCTCCATCGAGGGCAGTGCGCCGCCGGGGAAGATGTACTCCTTGATGAACGACTTGGACGCCTTCTCGACCTCGTAGGCCCGGTCGTCGATGGTGATCGCCTGCAGCAGCATCGCTCCGTGCGGGGTGAGCAGCTCAGCGCACCGCTCAAAGAAGGTTCCGATGTGCTGCCAGCCCACGGCCTCGATCATCTCGATCGAGACGAGCTTGTCGTAGGTCCCCTCGATGTCGCGGTAGTCGCGCATGATCACGGCGACGCGGTCGCTGAGGCCCGCCTCGGCCACACGGGCGACGGCGAGGTGGTGTTGCTCGCGCGAGATCGTCGTCGTGGTCACCCGGCAGCCGCGGGTCGCGGCGGCGTGAATCGCGAAACTGCCCCAACCGGTGCCGATTTCCAGCACATGATCCTCGGGGCCGATCTCGAGTCGCTGGCAGACCCGCTCGAGCTTGGCCACCGAGGCCTCCTCGAGCGTCATTGCGTCGTGCTCGAAGAGCGCGCAGGAATACATCATGGTCGGGTCGAGCATCCGCTCAAAGAGTTCATTGCCAAGGTCGTAATGGAAGGCGATGTCGCGGCGGCTACGCTGGCGAGTGCTGCGATTGAGCATTGCCCGCACGCGCTGGCGGGGGGCCCAGAATGGGGTGGTGTAGGCCCGCACGCGGTCGATCAGGACCGCGTTGCGGGCGGCCAGCCGGATGACGGCGACGAGGTCGGGAGAGTCCCAGGCGCCAGACGCATAGGACTCCGCCAGTCCCCGACTCCCGCGCATCAGCATGGGCCAGAACTCGGGCCGGCCGATGTGAACCACTGCTGCCGGGGGCCCGGAGCCGAACGTGTGGCGCTCGGTTCCCTCGACCACGGTCAGGCTGCCGACCCGGATCTGGGTCAAAAGCGCCTTGGCGGTGCGCCGCGACACCCCGACCAGGCCGGGCCTCATGCCCCAGCTCCCGCGCCGGGATGAGGATGGACGCGCGCGCCGGCCAGCTTCAGGCCCAGCGCATGCCCGTAGATGAGGGCCAGGGAACGTCCACTGGCCAGTGGGTAGCGGACGCTGAGGTGAGCGGCCGTGGCCGGGGTCAGTTCCCGACGCTCAAGGGCGAGTGTGGCGTCAAATACGGTGTGGCCGCCGCGGGCGGATTCGATGTGGACCGACACGGTCTGGCCCGGCTCGGTGGCCCGCGCCTCGTACACGTGGTCCATGCCCATGAAGGGCGACACGTGCAGGGCCTTCGCGAAACGCGAGCGCAGGACCGAGCCGCCCTCGCGCGGGGAGAGGAGGTAGGCGTGGCGCTCCCCCCACGGGGTGTTGGTGACCTCGGCCAGCACCGCCTCCACGTGCTCGCCGGAGGCGTCAAAGCAGTAGTAGAAGCTCACGGGGTTAAAGCACAGACCCCAGGAGCGCAGCTGGGTGAGCACGCGGATCGGGCCCGAGGGCCGCTCGGTGCCCAGCGCGGCCACCCGGTCGCGGACGGCCAGCGCCAGTGGGACCCCGGCCGGCCCCAGGTAATCGCGGCGGCGGAAGCGCAGCAGCCCGGGTCCGCGCCGCACGAGGCGCCCTGCGAGCAGACCGGGTAGTTCGTCCAGGTCGATATAGGCCAGAGCCAGGCGGTGGGTGAACGCCTGCGCGGGCTCGCGCCGGCGGTGGCGGATCGTGCCCTCGTACAGGCAGCTCACGCTCGGGGTGGTCATCGGCGGCTCACAGCCGCGCTCCGAAGTGGCGGGCCACGCGCAGCGCGCTGACCACGCCGTCCTCGTGAAAACCCCAGCCCCAGTAGGCGCCGCAAAAGTGCGTCCGGTTGCGTCCGCTGATCTCGTTCACGCGGGCCTGCGCATGGACGCCGGCGGCGGTGTAGACGGGATGGGCGTAGTCGAATTTACGGATCACCTTGTCCGGATCGATTTCCCCGGTTCGGTTGAGAGTCACGCAGAATTCGCGCTCGGCCGCCAGCGACTGCAGGCGGTTCATGTGATAGGTGACGGTGCTCTGCGGACCGGGGGGTTGCTCGAGGTGGTAGTTCCAGCTTGCCCAGGCGCGACGGCGGCGCGGCAGCATCCCCACGTCGGTATGGAGAACGGCCTCGTTGCGCTGATACGGAATCGCGCCGAGGATGTCGTGCTCACGGGCGCTGGCGTCGCCCAGCATCTTCAGGGCCTGGTCGGAGTGGGTGGCGAGCACGACATCGTCGAAGCGCTCCGGTTCGGCCCCGCGCGCCAGCACGAGCACGTGGTCCGGAGTGCGGGTCACGGCCGTCACCGGCGTGTCCAGCCGGATCCGGCCGCCGAACTGGCCCAGCAGCGACTCGACGTAGCGGGCCGAGCCTCCGCGAACCGTACGCCAGCGCGGGCGGTTGCGGAGCCCGAGCATGCCGTGGTTATCGAAGAATTCGACCAAGAACCGCGCCGGAAAGCTCCACATCTGATGCGGATCAGCCGACCAGACGGCGGAGGCTTGGGGGACGATCAGGTTGTCGATGAAGGGCCGCGAGAAGCGCTGTTCCTCCAGCCAATGGCCCAGGGACGGGCCGTCCCCGTTGAGATGAAGCAGGCTCCGTGCGGCCCGGTTGAAGCGGGCGAGGTCGGCGAGCATGCGGTGAAACCACGGGGTGACCAGGTGGGCGCGTTTGGCGAACAGCCCGTTGGGAGTGGCGCCGTTGTACTCGAAGTCGCCGCGGCCGTCGGACACCGAGAAGCTCATCTCCGAGGGCTGGGAGGCGACCCCAAGGCGGTCGAGCAGGCGCTCGAAATTCGGGTAATTGCGGTCGTTGAGGACGATGAAGCCGGTGTCGACGGCGTGGGTCTCGTTGGGGGTGTCCACGCGAATCGTGTTGGCGTGGCCCCCCGCGTAGGCCGCGGCTTCGTACACGGTGACGTCGTGTCCGGGCCCCAGCAGGTGGGCCACCACGAGGCCGGAGACACCGGCACCGACGATTGCGATTCTCATCGCCGGCTGCTTTCTACGCCGCGCGCTCGTCGACCCGCGGCACGTCCGGGTCGCCGTGCAGCTGGGGGAGGGGCTCGCTGGGCTCATCACCGCTCAGGGACTCCTTGAAGCCGCGCAGGCCCGTGCCGAGGGACTTGCCCATCTCGGGCAACCGCTTGGCCCCGAAGACCATGAGCACGACGATGAGGATGAGGGCGATATGGAGGGGGTTTTCGAGTCCGAGCATGCGGGTCTCCGATTCTTTGCCGGTAGAGGGGGTCGCTGGTTACTACGTCGGGAGGTGGCCAGCGGATCACTGTCTCGTGCCCGCCCGCCTCACCGCCGGGCTTAGGCGCGCGGGCCGCGCTCAGGTGAGCTGGGCGCGAATGACGGGCGCGTGGGTCGGCACCTGGCTACCACCGGCGGGTTCCGGCGTGACCATCACGATCCGCACTCCGCGCACGCTGCCGGGTACGGCGACATCGCCGCTGCCCTTGCGCGTGACACTGAACAAGGCGCTCGTCGGCTGAGGCTTTCCGTTGGCTCGGGCCAGCCACACCTCGTAGATCTTGCCCTGCGGAGGCGGCGGCATGTGGCGCACGATCAGCTCGGCGTGGCCGTCGGTCACGGTCACCTTGGCGGTGGCGCCCGAGCCGATGACCTGCGCGCTGTAGACGCGGGTCGGCGCCGGGCCCCCGCCGCTCAGCTCGAGGCCGCCGAAGACCAGGATGGCAATGACCGCCGCCACGCCGCCGAGGGCCAGTGCCGGCCGCGGCAGGGCCGGCCAGCGCCACCGCGAGCGCGCTGTGCGGACCGTCGCGGCGCGACCGGGTCGGGGCTCGGCGGCCACCGCCTCGAGCACGCGCTCCCGTAGTCCGTGGGGGGCGACATGGCCGGGGGCGCTCATCGGCAGGGCGGACACCACGCGCTCAAACTCGCCCAGCTCCTCGCGGCAGACGGCACAGGTCTTCAGGTGAACGGCAAAGGCCTCCGCCTCGGCCGGATCAAGTGCGCCCAGAGCGTAGGCGGCCACGTCGACGCCGCATCCGTCACGGCTGGGCTCGGGGATATTCGGTATCTCGTTCATGGTCTGGCCTGAGTCATAGCGCCATCCCGACGACATCGTCCAGAGCGACGCGCAGCTTCGACAGTCCCAATCGCATCCGGCCCTTCACCGTCCCGGCGGGCAGCTTGAGCATGTCGGCGATCTGGCTGTGGCTGAAGCCGCCGAAGTAAGCCAGCTCAATGACCTGACGCTGCTCCGCGGGCAGGGCGGTCAGGGCGCCGCGGACCTTCTCAGCCTCGTCGCGACGTTCCACCTCGGTGTCAGTGCGCTCCGGAGCAACCATCCGTTCGGTGATTCCGTCATCGGCGACGTCACGGCTGGTGCGGACGACCGCACGGCGAAACGTGTCAATGGCTCGATTGTGGACCACGCCGAGCACCCATGTGCGGACGCTGCCGCGCCGCTGGTCATACCGGGCGCCGCTGCGCCACAGCGAGAGGAAGGCCTCCTGCACGACGTCCTCGGCCATTGCTCGCCGACCGCACATGCGGTAGGCGAGCGAGAAGGCGGCGTCAGCGTGGCGATCAAAGACGATCGCGAAGGCCTGCGCGTCGCCATCGTGGACGCGCGCCATCAGGTCCTCGTCAGCGAGGGTCGGTAGTCGGCTCTGCGATGCGCGCAGGCTACGTGGCGGTCGAAACACGATGGCTTGAATCCGGATTGAACTCGATCCGCGGTGTGCCTTGCTACATCTTGATGAGCGGGCCGGCCTTGGCCAGCACCTGGCTCTTGGTCAGCGGCTTGTCAAAGGCGCCCGAGGGGGTGATCGGCATGCCGGTGAGCAGAGCGATCGAGGCGGCATGACGGGCCTCGACCTGAACGATCGAGCCGGCCGCGGCCAGGTACTGCTTGTTCATCAGCGAGGGCCCGGCTCCGTTGTAGGCGCCCACGCCCGTGTTCTCGAGCACGTAGGCGAGCTTGAGGAAGCTGGCTGAGTCCCTGACCGGGAAGGCGAACATCGGCTTCTTGACCGGCTTGCCGCCCGCGGCGTTGATGGCCCTGGTGAGGGCGGCCACATGCTCGGCCTCCTGGTCACCGATCGTGCTGGCCAGCGCCTTGGCGGCGCCGCTGAGGCCGACCGTCTTGCCCTTGACCTTGTAGAAGTCGGTCTCCAGATGTTCGAGCGTGAGCGCGAAGTTGAGGATGTCGATGTCGGTCGCGCCGCTGGCGGCAAACGCGTCGCTGACGAACGGAGCGACAGCAGCGGCACCGTAGGCGGCGCCGGTGGCCAGCGCCCCGCGGAGGATGAAGCTGGCCCGGTTCATGCCGGCAACGTCGACGCCGGCCAGTTCGGGGTGTTGGATATCGGATGTGCTCATGGTGTTGTTCCTCTCGAGGCAGGGATGGTCGGGCTAGGCGATGAAGGGCTTGACGACCTTCAGGACCTGGGCCATGGTCATCGGCTTGGCGAACGCGCCGTCGGGGGTCGGTGACAGCTTGAGCAGCGTGTTCAGCGTGGCCGCATGGCGAGCCTCGATCGTGTGGATGGCCAACGCGGCAGCGAGGATGTCCTTGCTCTGAATGTTGCCGGCCTGGCCCAGATAGGCGGACGCGCCGAGGTTCTCGACAGCACCGGCCAGCTTGGCGACCTGAGCGGCGCTCTTGAGCGGGAACTTGCCCACCGGCTCCTTGGCCGGGGTGCCCAGCGAGGTGGCGGCCTTCTTCAGGGCGGCCACGTGCTCGGCCTCCTCCATCCCGAAGCTCTTGAGCACCGAGAGGGTCTTGCCGTGAAACAGCCCGCTCTTGCCCACCTTGGCGTAGAACTGGGCCTCGAGGTATTCGAGCGTCAGCGCGTAGTTGACGATGGCCAGATCGCCGGAGACGTTGGCCGCATTGGCGCTTGTGCTGGTCGCGCTGGAGCTGGCGCCGGCACCGGCCGCGGTGCTCTGAGAGGAAGAGCTGGACGAGCTGCCGCAGGCGGCGATGAACGCGGCGAGGCCGCCGGCGGCGACGCCGGCGCCCATGCGCCGACCGGCCATCCGCAGAAACTTCTTGCGCTCGACGTCGTCGCGGGCGAGTTGCTCGACCAGGCCGGGCTCGGGTGGCCGTTCGGCGTTGGCTTGAATGCTGGGCATCGGGTCTCCTTCACTTTTGGGATCAGCCCGGACCCTGGGCGGTCGGGGTGTCTCGGTACTACGGGGTGACCGTCGGACCGGATCACCCGGACCGGATTTCCTGATCTGGGCGCCCCGTGGGTGCGTATGCCTGGCATGACCATCGTGCGAACCGCCCTTCCGCTCACCTGCGCCCTGGCGCTGGCCCTGGCCCTGGCCGGCTGCGGATCTCGTTCATCCCCGCCTGCGTCCTCGGCGCCGGCGCCGGCGCGGTCAGGCACTGCCGGGACGTCGACCATCGCGCCGGGTGCGGCCAGGGCGGGAACGATGCACGTGGCGATAGCCGGTTATGCCTTTCACCCCGGCACGGTAACCGTCACCCGGGGAGCGAAAGTGATCTTCAGCAACCGCGACAAGACCAATCACACCGCGACGGCCAACGCGGGAGCGTTTGACACGGGCACCCTCGCGCCCGGGGCGACCAGGACGGTGACTCTGTCCCACACCGGGACCTACACATATTTCTGCCAGTTCCACGCCTTCATGAAGGCCACGCTGGTCGTCCGATAGGGGCGTGTGTGTGCGGCCGGCGGCTATGGTCAGCGGCCGTGACCGATGCCGTGCGGCCCTCCGGCCAGCAGCACGAGATCCGCCACGGCGATCAGCGCGCCGTGATCGTCGAGGTGGGCGGAGGGCTGCGCATCTACGAGACTGAGGCCGGCCCCGTGCTCGACGGCTACCGGGTGACCGAACGCTGTGACGGGGGGCGCGGACAACCTCTGATGCCGTGGCCCAACCGCCTCCGTGACGGTCGCTATGCGTTCAACGGGCGCCCGCAGCAGCTGCCGCTTACCGAGCCCGAGAGCGCCACGGCGATCCATGGCCTGGTCCGCTGGGCCAACTGGGCAGTGGCCGAGCACGATCGCAACCGCGTCGTCGTCGGCTATCGGCTGCATCCCCAGCCCGGTTGGCCGGGGACGCTCGACCTCCGGATCGATTACCGCCTGGATGATGACGGGCTGACGGTGGCCGCCACGGCGCTCAACGTCGGCCCCGAGCCCTGCCCGTTCGGGGCGGGGTTTCACCCGTATGTCGGCCTGGGGGCAGGGGCCGTCGACACTCTCACGCTGCGTCTCCCCGTCCGCACCCGCCTCGAGGCCGACGAACGTGGCCTGCCGTGCGGGCGTGCCCCGGTGGCGGGAACGGGGCTCGACTACCGCGAGCCCCGCCCGATCGGCCAAGCCCGGCTCGATGGCTGCTTCACCGATCTGGTTCGGGACCCCGATGGTCGGGCGCGGGTCCGCGTGGCCACGCCGGAGCGTGCAGTCACCGTCTGGGCCGATGAAGCCTTCGGCTACCTGATGGTCTTCACGGGCGACACCCTCGCACCCGATCGCCGCCGCCGGGGGGTGGCCATCGAGCCCATGAGCTGCCCGCCCAACGCGCTGGCCTCCGGGGAGGCGATCGTCGTACTGGAACCGGGAGGGGTGTTCAGCGGATCCTGGGGCATCTCCACGAGCGGACCCCTCTGAGGGTTCCTGTGACGGACGGGTGGCCGTAAGATGCCATGGCAATCGTTCCGGGAGGTGGACGCCGTGACCGTTACAGACTCGGACCGGGCTGGGTCCTATGCCCAGGGGGCAGACTGGCCTCCGCTGCTCAGGGAGACGATCGGAGCCAACCTGGAGCGGACGATCGCGCGCTTCCCCGACCGTGATGCCCTGGTCTCCTGTGCCCAGGGCCAGCGTTACTCCTACACCGAGCTCGGCCGCGCGGTCGATGCCCTGGCCCGCGGGCTGATCGCCGCCGGTCTGACCGTCGGAGACCGGCTCGGCATCTGGAGCCCGAACCGGACCGAGTGGACCATTGTCCAGTACGCGACGGCAAAGATCGGCGTGATCCTGGTCAATATCAACCCTGCCTACCGGACCTCCGAGCTTGAGTACGCGCTGCGCCAATCCGGCTGTCGCATGCTGATCGCCGCGCCCGCGTTCAAGACCTCCGACTACCGCGCGATGGTGTCGGAGATTGCCGATCAGCTCCCCGAGCTGGAGCGGGTCGCGTTCCTCGACGGCTCGGACTGGGAAGACCTCGTCCGGGCCGGAGCAGGGGTGGATGGTGGCGAGCTGGCTCGTCGGGCCGCCTCGCTGACTCCCGACGATCCGATCAACATCCAGTACACGAGCGGTACGACGGGCTTTCCCAAGGGCGCGACGCTCACGCACGTCAACATCCTCAACAACGGCTTCTTGGTTGGCGAGGGGTGCCGGTACAGCGAGGAGGACCGGGTGTGCATTCCGGTGCCCTTCTACCACTGCTTCGGGATGGTGATGGGCAACCTCGGCTGCACCTCGCACGGGGCGACGATGGTCATACCGGCCCCCGCGTTCGATCCCGAGGCCACGCTCGCCGCGGTGGCGGCCGAGCGTTGTACCTCCCTGTACGGGGTGCCGACGATGTTCATCGCCCAGCTCGACCACCCCCGGTTTGCGGAATATGACCTCAGCTCGCTGCGGACCGGAATCATGGCCGGCTCACCGTGCCCGGTCGAGGTGATGCGCCGGGTGATTGAGCGCATGCACATGAGTGAGGTGGGGATCGCCTACGGGATGACGGAAACCTCCCCGGTCTCGACGCAGACGGCATTCGACGACCCGGTCGAGAAACGAGTGGGCAGCGTGGGCCGAGTCGGCCCCCACCTCGAGGTCAAGATCATCGACCCGGTCACAGGGGACACGGTGGCGCGCGGCGAGCGGGGCGAGTTCTGCACCCGCGGCTACAGCGTGATGAAGGGGTACTGGAACGATCCCGAGCGCACCGCCGAGGCCGTCGATGCCGGCGGCTGGATGCACACCGGGGATCTGGCCACGATGGACAGCGAGTCCTACGTCAACATCGTCGGTCGTTCAAAGGATATGGTCATCCGGGGCGGAGAGAACCTCTACCCGCGGGAGATCGAGGAGTTCCTCTACGGGCATCCGGACATCGCCGACGTACAGGTCGTCGGCGTCCCCGACGAACGCTACGGGGAGGAACTGATGGCCTGGATCGTCCCCCGCCCGGGCACCAGCCTGGATCGCGAGGACGTTGTGACGTTCTGCCGCGGCAAGATCGCTCACCAGAAGATCCCCCGCTACGTGACCCTGACCGATGCGTTTCCCATGACCGTCACCGGCAAAGTGCAGAAGTACAAGTTGCGCGAGCGGGCCATCGCCGATCTCGGACTGGGCGCCGCCGCCGGCCTGGAGACGGCGTGAGCGGCTCTGAGTTCGGACTTGCCCTGTCGGTCTTCTTGGCCTGCACCGTGGAGGCGGTCGAGGCCCTGACCATCGTGCTCGCCGTCGGCCAAACGCGAAGCTGGCGCTCGGCCCTGACCGGCGTGGGGGCGGCGGTCCTGGTGCTCGCCGTGGTGACGGCGGCTCTGGGACCGGCGCTGACTGCGCTGCCGATCGGAGTTCTCCGCGTCCTCGTGGGGGGGCTGCTGCTCATCTTCGGCCTGCAATGGCTGCGCAAGGCCATCCTCCGGGCCAGCGGTCACAAGGCGTTGCACGACGAGGCGGCAGCCTTCGCGGAGGAGAGGGCCGCCGCCCGTGCGGCGGGAGAGCCGGCCCCGGGGCTGGACGGCTACTCGTTCACTCTCGCCTTCAAGGGCGTCCTGCTCGAGGGGCTCGAGGTGGTGTTCATCGTCCTCACCTTCGGCGCCAACCAGCATCGCGTGGGCCTGGCCGCGGTGGCGGCGGCGCTGGCCGTCCTGCTGGTCATCGTGGCCGGTTTCGCGGTGCATGCTCCCCTGGCCAGGGTGCCTGAGAACGCGATGAAGTTCGGCGTCGGGGTGATGCTGACGTCGTTTGGGATGTTCTGGGGCGCCGAGGGGGCCGGCGCGAACTGGCCTGGGTCCGACGCGGCCTTGCTCGTCATCATCCCGCTGACCCTGATCGTCGCCCTGGCCCTGGTCGGCCTGCTGCGGCGCACGGCGGCGACGTCCCCCGCGTCACACAGCGAAGAGAGCCCGGCGACGGCATGAACCGGCTCGAGTCGGCGGCCCGCGCGGTGTGGGACTTCGTGGTCGGAGATGACTGG
>JAXDGI010000118.1:0-3167 GCA_034665145.1 Solirubrobacteraceae bacterium | reverse complement strand
GTGATCGTCGTGACCATCCAGGATGCGCGAGCCGGTGACTCGCCAACGGCGGGCCGAATGATGACCGGCCCCTCAGTCCCTCATTGAGTGGTGTTGGCCGGCCGGAGCTGCCTGGCCTGCCAGCGCCCGCGCTGGCCAAGGATGAAGTGGGGCAGAACGTCTCGTCGTCCCCGGCCGCGTGGTTCTTCGTCCGGGGGGCACAGGTCGCCGGCTGGATGAGGAGCACGGCAACAGCGCGAGCGTGGACGCGCACGGTCGTGGGGTCGGTGGGATCGGTGATGCCGAGGAGGGCGGCAAGGGGTCGGTGGGCGGCTGGGGCGGTCGCCCCGTGGGCGATCAGGAAGAACAGGGTGCCGATGGGCACCGGCCGCATCCTGCCCTCCGCCTGGAGTTTCGCGCCGAGGGTGACGGCCGGGACGAGGCACGGAGTGACAAACCGTTCGAACAGGTAGTCGAGGCGGGGTCCGCCAAGGCTCGCTTCGACGTTCATGAGCCGTGCCATCTCGGGTCGGCGACCGTTGACCTCGATGAAGGTCACGACGAACTCGCGGAGACGTTCGAGCGGGTCGCCCGTCCCGGCCAGGGTGGCAGATGGGGCGAGGGCGTCGATCAGCTCGCCGAACCAGCGGTCGACGACAGCCCGCCAGAGGCGTTCCTTTGATCCGAAGCGGCGGTTGATGAGGTTGTGACTCACGCCGAGGGCCTGGTTGAGCTCCCGGACCGAGGTGCCGTCGTAGCCCCGGTCGGCGAAGGATCGTAGGGCGACCAGGAGGATCGCGTCGCTGGACGCAGGCGACTCGTCGGCGCGAGGCCGTCCCCTGCGGCGCGTTTGTTCGACCACACGTCGAGCTTACCGTCGGCACGAAGAGGTTGACAAGTGCCAACTTAGGCGACTAAAGTTGACGAACGCCAACTTTTTGCGGCAACCCTCGACAGCGGAGGAGCGTCGATGACCGAACCACCCGCCCCCTGGCCCCACGCGCGATCGAGCCGGGACGGCATCGTCGGCCAGTTCGGCGCAAGTCGAGCCGACGTGGTCGGTTGGGCCCTCGTCACCGGTGACCCCCTCGCGGACGCGGTGGTCGACGAGATCCGGTCGGGCCGGCCGGGGGTGCACGTCGCGCTCGACGCTGGGGTCCGTCACGGCCTGGCGTCCCTGAGCGACGCCCCTCCGGCTGTGGCTGCTCTCCTCGCCTCGACGGAAACGCGGCCCGCATCTGTCGACGACGAACTCGTCGATCATGGCAGCGCTCCGTTCTTCTCGGTGCCCAACCCCGTGCACATGGTGTCGCTGAGCGCTGGGGCGCTCGTGCGGGTCTACGAGTCACCGTCGATCGCCACCGTGCTGGCCACGACCGGCCGGCTGCTCGACGGCGCGCAGCGGCGCCTCGAGGAGACCGGCAAGTGGCTGATGGCGCAGATGCTGCCTGGCGCGCTCCGGCCCGGCCAACCTGGCTACATCGCCACCCTGCAGGTCAGGATGCTCCACGCCCACATGCGCTGCCTGGCGCGCACCCGGGGCTACGACGAGGCCGCGTTCGGGGCGCCGATCAACCAGGTCGACCTGGCTCGCACCTGGATGGATTTCACCGTGACCTCCTACGGCTTCGAGGAGATGATCGGCTACGGGTACACCGCCTCAGAGTTGACCACGCTGTACCGCTACTGGCAGTTCGCGGCGAACCTGCTCGGCATCGACCATCGCCTCGTGGAGGGCATCTCCGACAACGAACAGGCGAGGCGCGTCGCCGACCTCTTCCAGGCTGTCACCGGTCCGGCGATCGAGGAATCGGGCACCCTGGCGACGGCCACGATCAACGCCGTTTCGTTGATGGTGCACGATGTCATCAACGTTCCCTCCTGGATGGCGACTCCCGCGCTACGAGCGCTCGTGCGCCGCTATCACGGTGACACGGTGTCGGACGAGCTTCGGGTCCCGCGCGCCCCCGCGGCCGACGCTCTTCTCGGCCCTGCCATTCACGTCCTGCGGACTCGCCGGGCTCGCCTGCGGCAGGATGCCGCGGCCTGGCGGGCCGCGCAGGAGAAGAACATCGCAACCGCTCGCGAGATGGTCCGCGGCGACACTCGACCTGCCGCATACGAGCAGCAGGCAGCCTAGCCTGCGAAGAAAAGATCGTGATCTCATCGGACTGAAAGACAGGAGAAAGGAGACATACATGGGTGCGACAGAGAACAAAGAGCTGATGCAGACGGCCCACGCTGCGTGGAACAGCCAGGACGGCAAACATGGGGGGCAGCCCCCGTCAAGGGAACTATCGATGATCAAGCGACGGTTCAGCCTCGTGGTCGGTGCCACCGCGGCACTCGCGATCGGCGGCACCCATGCCTTCGCCGACGCGGCCGCCGCCCAGGCCTCGTCCCCGGACATGCAGGCCGAGGTCAGCATTTCGGGCCTGCCCGCCATCGCCGGCCCGACGATCGACACCGGGTCGCTCTTCGACTCCGCCCAGCAGATCGCACGGTCCGCGCTGCTCGGCATCATCCCGGGGGCCGACGTGCTCCAGGGCCTTCTCGGCGACAGTGGCGCGCTTTCCCCCGTGCTCGGCAGCATCGTCAGCAACCCGACGACGGCCGTGGCCACCCTCACCAGCGATCCGGTCAGCATCGTGACGGGCCTGGTCGGCGACCCGACCGGTGCGGTGAGCAGCGTGCGCAGCACCGTTGCCAGCCTCGATCCCACGGGCGTGGTGGGCAGCGGCGTCAACACCGTGACCTCGGGCCTCGGCAGCGGCACGGGCTCGGCCCCGGCCCAGGTCACCCCGGGCAGCTCGCAGACCAAGGCCCAGGTGAACATCGACGTCCCGGCGCTGCCGCAGGCCAGCCTGCCCGCGCTTCCGGGGCTCCCCGCGGCCGGCGATGTGACCAGTACGGTGAGCAACACCCTGACCAGCGTGACCGGCACCGCGAACGGCCTGCTCGGCTCGGTGACCAACTCGGTTCCGTCGATCTCGTCGATCAACAACGTGACCGGCAACCTCACCTCGTCGCTTTCCGCCGCGGCGAACGTCTGCCTTCAGGTGGTCGGCTGCCCGTAGGCGGGGACGGGACCCGAGAGAGGGGTTTCCCCAGTGGGGGGCGGGGCCAATGGCCCCGCCCCTCTTCTTCTGTCGAAAGCGCTGGCCTTCGGCGTGTCGGCGTTTTTGCAG
>JAXDGI010000117.1:0-5288 GCA_034665145.1 Solirubrobacteraceae bacterium | reverse complement strand
CTCGCGCAGCCGCGGCAGGTCGTCTCCTCGAGCCGCGCGGATCATCGCCTCGATGTTGGCACCAGCCACAGCGAGCACTCTTTCGCTCCATGCACGCACGGCGAACTTGCCCGGCGCCCACCAGGGGCGGCGGCCGGACTTCTCCTTCGGTGCGCCCCGGAGCGAGAGCAGCACCCGTCGGCTGGCTGCCCGTGAGGCGACCAAGCGGCAGTCTCGCCGAGCTGCTTTGGGTTATTCCGGGGAACTCCGTGATCGCCTGAGGTGCGCGCGTCGCCGCGGAGGCGGAACCGGGCGGGTCGTCGGCATCGTTGAGCTCTCCTCAAAACCAGCGACGGCGGGCCAGTCTTGCGCTTGGCCTGGGGAATTCAGCAGTCCTCGGACCACCGGGTCCGGACTGTCCGCGCTGGGTCTCTAGGACGCCGGCGAGGCGATGATCTCGATCCGGCCGTGCTGCGACCACGGCTGACCCCAGGCGTCGGTGCCTGAGGTGCTCACGTCCCGATAGGCGTACACGCCCGAGCCGCTGGTCGTCGCCGGTCCGGGTGTCCAGCCGGTGATCCGGACGGTCGGGCCTCTGGTGCTCGATCCGCCGGCCAGATAGGTGAGGCCGGTACCCGGCAGCGAAGCGGGGAAGTTCCACGTCGCGGGCGTTGTCGTCGTCGAATCGCGGCATGGGTTTGAGACGGACTTATCGGCGCGGTAGATCTCGGTGAGGAGGTAAGTAGGCAACGACGATGTGTGCAGGGTGAGCGCCAGCCCGGCGATCCCCTGGCTCGAGTCATACGTCAGCGAGTCGGCGGTCAGCTGCCCGGGTCCGGGCGACGAGCCGTTGACATCAATGGTGCTGTTGGCGCCGTTGCAGTCGCTGCCCACGCCGAAGTGCTTGTTGTCGTCCTTGGAGAAGAAGTTGTCCCAACCGACCGGCGCGCTGCCGGTCCAGATGTTGGTCCCGTCGGAGGCGGTGAACCGGGTCAGGGGCACGACGGAGCTGAGCGAGAAGTGCAGCGCCCCCGTCCCCGTTGACTCGTACTGGCTCTCTGTCTGGTTGGTGTAGGTGGTGTCGTATTGGTCGACCACACGCACCGACAGGGTCGGCTCCTTGTGGTAAGTGACGCGCCAGCGCAGGCCAGCGAACTTCGGCACCAGGACCTGGGCGACCTTGCCGAGCGTCCCGGCTCCAGCTCCGCTCTGGTATGCCGCGACGCCGTCGACGACGCCGCTGGCGTCCAGCTGCAGGCCGACCCCCGGGAAAAGCTCGGTGTTCGGCGTGAACGTCACGCTGGCCACGCCACGAGCGTCGGTATTAGTGACGCAACCGATCGACTGAAGCGCGCAGCTAAGGACTCCCATGTCGGGAGTCAGCTTGCCCTCGGCCTGCTCCCACAGGACCGGGACACCCGAGATCCCACCCTTGGGCGGGAACGTAAAGCCGGCGAGAGTTCCGCACTTGATGAGGTCGGCGCCGTAGTCGTCGAGCATCTCCACGGCGACCGCGAACGTGAGCTGGTGGCCCGGCTCGCCGGGCTGGTGATACCAGTGGACGGTCGGCAGGCTGGAGATATTGCCCACCGTGTGCACCGAGATCGATGCCGCGAGCAGCGAGCCGTGCAGCCCCTCGAGGACGGTCCCGGCCAGCTTCGCCGCCAACTTGGCATTGGCGATGTACTCCTTGACACCGTTCACCGCCCAGCTGGGCAGGTTCTTCTCCCCGTAGGTCTCGATCGACGACTTCAGTTCCGCCTTGACCCGGTCACCGAGCCGCCCGACGACCTTGCCGGCGATGAATTTGCCGACCTTGCCACCAGCTGCCTTCTCCTCCGCCTTCTGCAGGGCCTGGGAGGCGTCGCTGTACTTCTGACAGGCATCACTGAGGGCGGATGCCGGCCGTGCCGTCGGTGCGATCGCCGTCACCCGGGCGGAGCGGAGGGCTCCCAGCTGCACGTGACGCAGCACCGAGATCTCGATGTCGGCGGTCATCAGCCATGCCTGCAGGCCGGTGAGGTGGATCTGAGCCGCCGCGGGAGCGCGCGCCAGATCGTAGGCCGGACGCTCGGCCCGCCCCAACTGGCGCAGAACCAGCGGCAGCAGAGAGCCGTGACGCCTGGGATTGCGCATCGCGTCCTTAACGGCGGCAATGAGTGCGGTGCGGAGGAGGCGGGCGGGAAACGGCTTGCCCTGGCTGTCAAGGGTGAGGCCCGCGCGCGTCAGGGTGGCGGCGACGGCATCCAGGCCGAGCACCGGGGCGCGGGTCACCGAGGCGCCTAGCGGGCCGAGTTCGGAGCTGTAGAGCGCGGCCAAGCCGGCGGCGGCTGGCTCGCCACCCAGCGAAAGTGGATTCCCTGCTGGGGTGACGACGCCGATTTGCAGCGCCTTCATCATGGACAGCATCGCCCGCGCTTGGGCGCCCGGCGTCCGGGCACGGACCGCGGAGGACACTAGGGAAGAGGCCAGCGTGGCCGCCGAAGGCTCTTGCCTCGACTTTGGCTTTGCCATCGCCGGTCCGGCGCCCACCACCAGACAGGCACCGCCGACGAGCGCGCTAAGGAGGAGAGCCCGACCCCAGATGACGGCGGACATCATCTAACCCCCCGTGAGCACGTGTGTCGGCCCCATCTTGGACCCCAGTCCCGATAAGGGGAGCCAGCCTGGCGCCCGCCGAGGCCGCCCGTGGTTACCGTGGTGGCGACCGCCGGTCTGACCGCATTCGGTGGAGTCGGAGCCGCTGCATCTCGGCAGCATTCCAGGCTCGTCAGCGCGGTCGTCCGCGGTCTTGGCCCGGAACCGAATTGCGGGCGACCGGCGCAAGTACGAGGTCTTCCGACCAAGAGCACGAGAGACGCTGCCCAGCGAGGTAACCCCAAAGGAAGCGCCGCGCTATCACGCGCACGCTGGCAAGAGAACGAGGGATCTGGCTCGGGCATCAGCGATGCAGCGTGAGGTGAGCGACCGTTCGGGCGGCCCCGGCTGGTGTGACCGTGACGATCACTGGGAGTGACTTCAGCTTGCGGACCTTCCCCGCGAGCCGGCGGGAGAGCTTCAGCTTGATGGTCGCCTGGTGGCCTGCGGCGGCCGAGAATCGGCCACTGGTCAGCGTGAAGACGCTCTTGGCAAGGTGCAGATGCTTCGCGGTCGAGGCGGCGAGCGCGATGTCGACGCTCCCGCTGCAGGCGGCCGCACAGTGCATGGAGAGTCGCAGTCCTTTGGTCGCCGCTGTGGCCAGGTGGGCGCTCGTGAAGGCGATCCGCGAGACGAGCGGTGGTGGCGGTGGCGGCGGCGGCGGTGGTGGCGGCGGTGGGCCGGGGGTCTTGGGGTCGATGAACATCTCCACGTCGGGCGTCAGCCAGGGATTGCTGTAGCCGTCGGCGACATTGAGCGCGATGAGCAGGCAGTCCCGCTGCGGGCTCGTCGGGATCTCGTCAACCGACTGCGGACAATGGCCGCCGCCCGGGCCGACGAGCGTGCGGTTGGATGTCAGTGGAAAGCGGATGTCGAACTCTCGCCCGGCCGGCATTGTCCACGCGTGCCCAGCATTGTCGGACGGGATCTCCGGCCCGTAGGCGCCGACGATCGTGCTCGTAGGACAGGTCGGATACGTCAAGTGCGCCCCGCCGTTGTCCGCGTACAGACAGGTGATCGGATGGGCGGCATCGATTGCGAGTGACACTCCGGGCGGCAACACGACATCCAACTGTGCGACCTGGTCACCGCTGCTGCAGGCCGTATCGGTCGTCGCGCCGAAGTCGGCATGGCCGTAGAACACCTGGCCTGCCTTCGGCGGTTTGGCGGGGTCGGAGAGGTAGCCGGCCTTCGCGATCGCGCCGGTCTCTTGGAGGTCGATCACGCACTTCACCTGCGTGCTCATCGCCGGCGTCCCGTCGTTCCACTGGTCGGCGGCGCCGGCGGTCGGCGCGCCGATCGAGAGCATGGCGGCGGACATCAGCGCCGCGACGAGCGCGCCCAGCGACACCGGCCTGCTTCGCGCGCTCATGACGCAGGCTCCTCAGCCGCCGCCGCGACGGCGCGTTGCAGCGCGGCGAACAGCTCCGTCCAGCCAGCGAACGGTTGGTTCGGCCCGTCGGCGACGGCGAGCCGGCCGGCAACCGGCCGCTGCGCCGCGTCGAGCTCGAGTTGAGCGATGATCATCGGCTGGTCTCCAGGCATGCGGCGCATCCTGTCCGGTCGCGGGCGCGCTCGCATCTCGGTCGGGACCACAGGAGTTTCGAGTGCGGCGGCCTGTGGTTAGCTTTCGTGATGGGCGACGGCGGTTTCAACGACCTGCTCGAGCGTGCGGGTGAGGCCGACGTGCTCTCTGCCGCCGTTGCCGCCTCCCGGCAGGGGCACGCCTGCGGGCTCCTGCTGGAGGCGCCCCCGGGCATCGGGAAGACGGCGCTCCTGCGCGCGGGTGCCGCCGCCGCCCGCGGCGGCGGGATGACTGTCCTCACCGCACGCGGCGGCGAGTTCGAGCGGGCGTCCGCCTGGGGGGTGGTGCGCGAGCTGTTCACACCCGCCTTCCGGGACGGCGCGCCGGCACTCGACGGCGCGGCCGCGCTCGCCGCACCGCTTTTCAGCGCGGACGCAATGCCGACCGGTGACGACACGCAGGCGTCGTTTGCGCGCATCCATGGCCTGTACTGGCTGACCGTCGCACTCGCTGAACGTGCGCCGCTGGCCCTCATCGTCGACGACCTGCACTGGAGCGACGAGCCATCGCTGCGCTTCCTCGCCTACCTCGCGGCGCGCCTTGAAGGCGTCCCGCTGCTGCTGCTCGCCGCCACCCGCCCCGCGGCCGGCGAGCCACAGGACCACCGCCTCCTGCTCGAGGCCCTAGCGACCGCCGCGCCCGTCACCCTGCTGCACCCGGCACCGCTGAGTCCGGACGCGAGCACTGCACTCGTCCGCGGCGCGTTCGACGAACGTGCCCCAGACGTGCTGTGCACCGCGTGCCACGAGATGACCGGCGGCAACCCGTTCCTACTGCACGAGCTGGCGAGCGACCTTCGCGCCGACGCCGTCGAGCCCACCGCAGCGGCAGCCGCGGCGGTCAGGCAGATGACGCCCGAGATCGTCTCCCGCAGCGTCCTGCTGCGCCTCGCACGGCTCCCTCCGGCGGCGACCGCGCTCGCCCGGGCGGTCGCGATTCTCGGTGCGCACGCCGACGTGCGACGGGCGGCGGCGCTCGCCGGAATTGATCTGGCCGTCGCGTCGTCGGCGGCCACCGCGCTGCTGCGGGCTGACATCCTCGAAGACGACTACGGACTCGGGTACCGCCATCCGATCGTGCGGGCCGT
>JAXDGI010000116.1:0-6489 GCA_034665145.1 Solirubrobacteraceae bacterium | reverse complement strand
GACCGCCGGATTCGGCATCCAGGGTTGACCCAGCCGCACCGGTGAGTGATCACCGGTGCCCCGCGTTGACGGATGATCTCCGGGTGCCGGACCAGCGCGGTCCGGCACCCCGGTTTTCGTACAGGAGCGGGCCAAGCTCGGCGCTCAGCGCGCCAACTCGACCGAGCGCTCGGCGCTCAGCGCGCCAGCTCGACCGGGCGCTCATCTGACCGCGCCCGGATGCGCGGTCGCCCATCGTGGCTTGGGCGGGGCCGCGCCCTTACTGGTCTGTGCGGACGGGGGGGAGGCGTCGGCGGAGATGGCCCGCGCCTGCGTACGCGCGGCTCTCCGCCAGGCTCGTCTGGCGTGGCGAGACGGAACGCGAGCACCATGACTGCCGCCAGGACGGCGCACACGATGAGCGATAGGCCGACATCGAGGATGAGCGCGATCGTCATGACGGCACGCGAGGGTTCTCACTCGACACCGCAGTCGGGCTGGGACGCAGTGCGTTGACCACGTGGGTCGGGCCTCGGCTCTTCCCGAGCAGGAGGGTGTAGTGGTTGGTGTCCGGCACGGTCTCCGCGCGCGTCGCGGGGTGTGCGGCCAGAAACTCATCCAGGACCTGCGGCGTGATCAGGGGCTGGTCGTCGTCGAGAAGGCCGCGCGGAGCCCGCAGCAGGCGCATCGGGACTCGGACGTGCTTGGCCGCGGTTCGCGTGGCCTCGTCGACGAGTAGCTCCCTTCCGTCGGTCCACACCGCCTCGGCGCAGACCACGGATCGGACGGCCTTTCGGGCATCCGCCGGCTCGAGATCGGAGGCGACGTACGCCTCGACATCTGCGTCCCAGGCTGCGGCGAAGGCGGGATGTCGCCGCCACATGGAGATGTAGTCCTCCCGCGTGGGGAAGACCTGTCCCAGGCGCTCGAGGGCCGGACCGAGTGTCTTGGCCAGCAGCTCATCCGGGTCGGCATCCTCAGGCACGGGAATGGGCAGGCCACCGTCGACGAGGAGCAGGCTCGACACCCGCTCGGGGTGCTCGGAGGCCAGCCGGGCGGCCACGAACGCGCCCATCGAGTGGCCGGCGAGGTGGACCTGTCGGGTCTGGAAGTGATCGAGCACAGCCAGCAGGTCTGCGACGTGCGACGCACTGCCATACGGACCGGGCAGGGGCGAGCTGGCCCCCCGCCCGCGAAGATCCGGGGCCAGGATGCACGTGCCGTGCTCGGCGCTCAGTTCTCGTGCCACCACCCGCCAGGCCACATGGGAGGCGGTGATTCCGTGCACCATGAGAATCACCCGGTCGGCGTGGCCGGCCGGAGCACCGGCGACCCAGACGGCGAGCAGCCCGCCGGGCACCGGTACCTGACACCGGGTGTGGAAAGGATCGTGCGGGGCGCTCACTGGTCTGGGCATCGGATGACAGGCAGGAGACTGGCATGCCGCGCGTCATGCCGGGCTGGACTGCGGTGCAGCTGAGTCCAGGCTTGGTGGGGCACCCTCCGGCGTCCCATCGGATGGGCGGCGCCGTCCCTGGGTTCAGTCTCCATCGCCGCCCGCGTGGTCCACGATCCCGCCACGAGTTCGAACGCCTCCAGGAGGTCGTAGTGCAAGACGCGGTCATCGTTAGTGCCGTACGGACGCCGATCGGAAGCTTCGGCGGACAGTTCAAGGATCTGCCGGCCACCGAGCTCGGCACGCGCGCAGTCCAGGCCGCGCTCGAGCGCGCTGGTCTGAAGGGCACGGACGTCGACGAGGTGGTGCTCGGTTGTGTCTTGCAGGCTGGGCTGGGGCAAAACCCGGCCCGGCAGGTCGCGATCCGCGCCGGTATCCCGAAGGAGGTGCCGGCCACCACGATCAACATGCTGTGTGGCTCCGGCCTCAAGTCGGTGGCACTCGCAGCGCAGATCATCCAGGCCGGCGGCGCCGACATCGTGGTCGCCGGAGGTCTCGAGAGCATGACGCGCGCCCCCTACCTCACGCCCTCTGCGCGTTTCGGCGCACGCCTTGGCCCGACCGAGATGACCGATTCGATGGTGCACGACGGGCTCTGGGACGCGTTCAACGACATCCACATGGGTACCACCGCGGAGAACGTCGCCGACAAGTACGGGATCTCGCGCGAGGACCAGGACGCGTACGCGGCGGAGAGTCAGCGAAGGGCCGGGCAGGCGATCGAACAGGGTGTGTTCGCCTCGGAGATCGTGCCGGTGGAGATCACCGACAGGAAGGGGACCAGGATCTTCGACACCGACGAGCATCCTCGGCCCGCCACGACTGCGGACGGCCTGGCCAAGCTGAGGCCGGCTTTCCGCAAGGAGTCCGGCACGGTCACGGCCGGCAACGCTTCCGGCATCAACGACGGCGCCGCCGCGATCATCGTGACCTCGGCCCGCCGGGCGGCGGACCTGGGACTGAAGCCGTTCGGGACGGTCGAGAGCAGCGCCTCGGTCGGTGTGGACCCCAGCATCATGGGCATCGGTCCGGTTCCGGCCGTGCGTAAGGCGCTGGACCGGGCGAACCTGAACTTGTCCGAGATCGACACGCTCGAGCTCAACGAGGCGTTTGCGGCCCAGGCGGTAGCCGTCATGCGAGAGCTCGAGGTTGACCCGGACCGAGTGAACCCCCATGGCGGTGCGATTGCGCTGGGCCATCCGATTGGTGCCAGCGGCGGTCGGATCCTCGTCGCCCTTTTGCACGAGATGCGCCGTTCCCGGCACCACCGGGGGGTCGCTGCGCTGTGCGTCGGCGGCGGCCAGGGGCAGGCCATGGTCGTCCGCAGCGACGCCAACGGCCGGGGCTGACGTGACGGGCAGCACATGACCGGCGCCGGTAATGGTGGCGGACAGGCGAACCGCACGGAGCTGAGTCCGCTCAGCTTCCTTGAGCGCAGCGTGCTCGTGTACCCCGAACGCGTTGCCGTGGTCCATGGACACCGGCGCTACACCTACCGTGAGCTGGGGGTACGGGTCAACCGTCTCGCCTCGGCCTTACAGCGGGCCGGATTGCGCAAAGGAGACCGGGTCGCCTTTGTCTGTCCAAACATTCCGCCGCTGCTCGAGGCGCACTTCGGCGTGCCCGCAGCCGGTGGAGTGTTGGTCGCGTTGAACTACCGGCTGGCGGCTCCCGACATCGCCAGCCTGGTGGACCACTCGGGCGCCCGCATCGTCTTCGTCGATCGTGAGTTCGAGCATCTGGTCGAGGGTATGCCGCGGGTCCGGGTGATCCGCATCGCCGACACCGGAGCGGCCGACGACCCCTACGAGCAGTTTCTCGGGCAAGGCTCCCCGGAGCCGCTGCCATCCCCGGTTAAGGACGAGTCCGAGCCGATCTCCATCAACTACACCTCGGGCACAACCGGCAGCCCCAAGGGCGCGGTCTACCGGCATCGCAGCGCATATCTCAACGCCCTCGGTGAAGTCATCGAAACGCGGATGTCGCCAGACAGCGTGTATCTGTGGACATTGCCCATGTTCCACTGCAACGGCTGGTGCTTCACCTGGGCCGTCACGGCCGTGGGCGGGCGCCATGTGTGCCTGCGCGCCGTCGACCCCGGGACTGTGTGGGATCTGTTCGAGGCGGAGGGCATCACCCATTACTGCGCCGCGCCGACGGTTCAAGCGTCCCTGCTCGGCCACGACAAGGCCCATTCGCTCGGACGGGAGCTGACAACGGTCGTGTCCGGATCACCGCCCACGCGAGAGCAGTTCGCCCGGTTGAGCGAGCTCGGGTTTCGGCCCGTCCACGTCTACGGAGCGACCGAGCTCTACGGGCCGTACATGGTCTGCGAGCCGCAAGCGGAGTGGGAGGACCTCGCCGCTGAGCAGCGCGCCGCGCTGCTGGCCCGCCAGGGCGTCCACTACCTCGTCGCCGATCCCGTGCGCGTGGTGGACGAGGCCGGCCACGATGTCCCCGCGGATGGACGCACACTCGGCGAAGTACTGATGCGCGGCAATAACGTGATGGGCGGATACTTCGAGGATCCTGAGCAGACCGCCGAGACCCTCGCGGGCGGCTGGTATCACTCGGGCGACCTTGCCGTGCGGCACGGTGACGGCTACATCGAGCTGCGCGATCGCAAGAAGGACATCATCATCTCGGGCGGGGAGAACATCTCTACGATCGAGGTCGAACAGGCCATCCGGGCACACCCGGCGGTCGACGCCGTCGCGGTCGTCGCCACACCAAACGAGAAATGGGGCGAGCGGCCCAAGGCGTTCGTGCAACTCTTGGCCGGACAGCAGGTCACCGAGAACGAGCTCCTCGCGTTCGCCCGCGAGCGCTTGCCGGGATTCATGCGACCGGACGCGATCGAGTTCACCGAACTACCGCGCACCGCCACGGGAAAGGTGCAAAAGCAGCCGCTTCGTGCGCGCGAGTGGGACGGGTACGAGCGCAAGATCGCCTAGTGTCCCCGAGTCACAAATTCGCTGGCGGTCTCGCGGCGTCTGGACGTGCCTGATTGACGGCGATGACCCGGTCGGGCCACCAGTAGGACTCGGGTCATCGCCGTCCGCCAGCCACGCCCAGCCACTCCCGAGGCTGCTCACGAATTTCCCACTCACGACTCTCATAGATGGTCCAGGTCTGGCGCGGGGGCGGCGCGGGCGCCAAGGCGGTGGGGGTGAGTGTGCGTGTGATGGGCATGGGTATGGAACGTCGGGCGGCGCCCAACCGTGACGTCGGCGTGACTCCTGGCCCCCGGGACGAGGTACGCCGGGAGACCGCCGTCTCAAAGTGCTCATATATGCAACTTTGGGACGGAGGATCCGGCGGGGTGGCCAGGGACGGCGGGTCCGGAGGGGTGGGCAGGGACGGCGGGCCCGGCGGGGTGGGCACCGACGGGGGGTCCGGCGGGGTGGCACCGACGGCGGGTCCGGCCGGGTGGCCAGGGACGGCGGGTCCGGCCGGGTGGACACCGACGGCGGGTCCGGCGGGGTGGGCCGGCCGGCGGGTCCGGCGGGGTGGGCACGGCCGGCGGGTCCGGCGGGGTGGGCACTACGGTCGCTGGCACGACGGCGACACGAACCTGGCCAAAGGGTCAGCCGAGCCATGTTCGAGCCTATGTTGAGATGGTCGTCGCGCCGCGCCATCCGATCGATCGGGTATGGCTGGATGCCCTGGTCCCGATCGCGTCAGACAGGGTGCGAACCGAGAACGCAGCAACCACGAGCTCGAGGAGGAAGAGATGTTGAGCGCCCATGAGACGGCGAAGGAACTTCGGGACCCGGCGCGCCGGCTGCGCGATGAGATCCCGGACGTAATCGGCGGCTACGCGTCGATGCAGAGCGCGGTAATGGTCGATGGGGCACTGTCGGTCAAGGTCAAGGAGCTGATCGCCCTCGCGATCGCTGCCACGCGCGAGTGCGACGGCTGCATCGCCGCCCATGGGCGCGGCGCCGCCCGCGCACAGGCGACCGAGGCCGAGGTGGCCGAGGCAATGGGGGTGGTGGTCATGATGAACGGTGGTCCCGGCACGGTCTGGGCGCCACGCGCGGCGGCTGCTCACCGCGAATTCAGCGTGGCGGCCGCCTCGACGTGATCCGACGCGGCGCCATCGTCGGCGCTCTGACCACATCGTTGATCGGGCTGCCGATGGCCAGCGCGGCCGGTCTGCGCCCGAAACCCACGGCCTCCGCGCCAGCGCCACGACCGGGTCCGACCGCCAAGCCGGGTTTCCCGACCTTCGTCCACCTACCGCGCGATCAAGCCAAGCACCAGGGCGCCGGCGTGGAGTGGTGGTACACCGTGGGTCACATCTCGGCAGGGCGCCACGAATACGGCTATGAGGTGCAACTCGTGGCCGGTGGCGTCGCACAGATCGGTTTCACCGACCTCAGGTCCGGTCGGTACGTCTCCCACCAGTACTTCTACAGCGCCAACCAGATCAGCGTGTCGAGCACGGCGCTCGATGTGCGCATGCCCGCGGCGTCGCTGTCGGGTCCGCTGACCAATATGCACCTGACCGCGGACCTGCCGCAGGGGATGGGTCGGCTCAGGCTCACGCTGAAGGCCGTCGGGCCCACGCTGTACGACAACGGCACAGGGTTGTTCCCATTCCTGGGTGGGTCGAGCTACTACTACTCGCTCCCTCACGTGCAGACGGCCGGCACCCTCACCCTGGGCGGCAAGTCCACTCCCGTCAGGGGCACATCGTGGCTCGATCGTCAGTGGGGCAACTGGGACTGGAGCAAGCTGCACAGGTGGACGTGGATGGCGCTCCAGCTGAGCAACGGCCAGGCCCTCAACCTCTGGGACATGTTCGATGTCAACGGCGAGACGCACTGGGCCACCGTGCTCAGCCCCGATGGGTCGGAGCGCGTCGTCTCGGTCCGGCCGCTCGCTTCCCACGCGACTCACTTTCGGACGAGTGCCGTCACGGGTCAACGCTACGCGGGCAAGTGGATCGTGCGGATCCCCAGCCTGAAGGCAAAGCTCACGGTTACCGCCAGGCCGGTGGTGCAGGAGATCCATGCTGGTGCACCGTTCTCCCCCGGCATCAACGAGGC
>JAXDGI010000115.1:0-35182 GCA_034665145.1 Solirubrobacteraceae bacterium | reverse complement strand
GGTCATACCAGCCCTCGAGACCCGACTGGCCGATGATCGCGTTGGGCGAGACGCCACGGTAGGCCTTGTCGGGACAGGCGACCGTCGTCCCCGGCTTGGTCGCCCCCCAGCACTCCTGCGGCGTGATGCGGCCCACCGTGCCGAGCAGCTGGGCGGCCAGCGTCTTCTGCGGGTAGCCGGGCACCGAGATGCTCGTCACCTGGACACCCTGGAACTGAGATTGGCGCTCGGCCAGGTAGTACTGGACGAAGCGGTTGACCTCCTTGATGTTCACCTCGGCGTAGGGCAACAGGGCCAGCTGCTGCTGGACCTGACAGGGAATCGGCGCCAACTGGCTCACGACGACCGAATGGCCCACCGGATACTTACAGCGATGCGGCCGGGTCGAGATGCCCAGCACATGGGCCAGGCGGCGGAATAGCACGGCCTGGGCCCGAGCGCTCTTGGGAAGGTCGGGCGGCGAGATCTGGACGACAAGGGCCTTCGTGGAGCTGACCAGGACGGCTCCGTTGCGATCCAGGATTTCTCCGCGGGCCGGCGCGATGGCGATCTGGCGGGTCCGGTTGCCCTTGGCCTGGGCCAGATACTGATCGCCGGAGAGGACCTGCAAGAACCACAGGCGGAAGAAGATGATGGCGAACATGGCCAGCGCGAAGCTCCCGACGACGGCCACGCGCAGAGCCAGCTGCGGGGTCATCGGCGGCCGACGGTCCTCTCCGGGCGGGGGCGGCGTCATCGACCACTCCGGTTGATCTGACCGAGGCGCTGGGACGGGCTCTGGAGGGGGCTGAGCCCCCCGGTCGTGTAGGCGCGGCGACGCCGCCGTCGGGAATCATCCGGCAATGCGGGCTGGATGATGCGGCGCACGAACGCGTAGACGGGCAGGGCGATCAGGGTGTTGACGAGCATCGTCACAAACACCTGCTGGAGCAAGAGCAGGCTGACCGGCGCGTCGACACCGAGCAGGAACTGGATCAGCGACATGCCCAATCCGGCCACGGCGGTGGCGATCGCGCCGGCCACGAGCGGGATGAGACCGTGGGCCGGGTCGCGCAGCTCACGCAGGCGCCCTGACCAGTAACCGATGGCGATGTAGAGCAGCGAGGTCACGCCCAGGGTCTGCACGAGCACCGTGTCGACGAGCAGACCGGTCCCGAAGCCCATGATCGCCCCGGGCAGGCTGCCGGCGAGCAGACCGACCGACATCACCACGAGCGGCGTCAGGTCCGCGCTGACGCCGAAGATCGAGATCTGGGACACGGCCGATTCCTGCACCACCACGGTGAGCAGGGCAAGGCCGATCAATCTCAGCGGCAGGCGGAGTGAATCGGTCATCCCGTGCTGGCCCCGACCTGGGCCCGGACGGTCCCGGGATGGGGGCGGGTGAGGACCTGGACGGCGGCCAGGTGGCGCAGGTTGGCCGCCGGGACGACCTGGACCTGCTGGTTGTTGAGCAGCTCGTTCTGATCGGCGTTGGAAACCTGGCCGATCGGGATCCCGGCCGGATACAGCGAATTGAGAGACGTGTTGGTTGGGTCGGTGAAGCCAGCCGTGACCACCTGCTGGCCGACCTGAATCGGCGCGTGCGCCGGCAGCTCCTGCAGCAACAGCGAGGTCGGATTGCCGACGGCGGGGACGAGGACGCCGCTGTCGCCGGCCGAGCTCGAGTCCAGGACCGAGGCGGCGACGGCATAGGAGTGATCGGTGATCAGCGTGACGACGGACACGGTCGCATCGACGGTGGTCACCTTGCCGACCAGTGCGCCGTCGCCCGTCACCGGATCCTGCAGGGCGACGCCGTCATCTGAGCCCTTGTCGATCGTCACCGTCTGCCACCAGAGTGACGGATCGCGGCCGATCACGTTGGCGGCCACGGGCTGGTAGGAGCTCATCCCCACGCGGGTGTCGAGCCGCATCTGGCGGGCCAGCTGATCGGACACGCTGGCCTTCTGTTCGTAGTAGTCGAGCTTCTTGGTCAGCTGGGCGACCTGGCGGCTCAGCCGGTCACTGCGCGACTTGGCGCTCAGCGTGTCCGAGAACCAGCCGGCGACATTCTTGACCGGGGACAGGACCTTGCTCGCCCCTTCCTGCACGGGCGAGAAGACCTCGACGATCCCCCGCTGCACATTGTGCAACGGGCTGCTCGGCGCTTCACCGAAGTAGGCGGTGAGCAGGATCAGGGATATGCCGACCAGCAGCGCGAGAACCGCGCGCCGGCGACGTACCTGTTTGTCATGCACGAGCTACAAGTCTCCAAGGTTGGCTCCGAGGCTCCGGCAGGCGCTCTCAAACGTATTACCGGCGGCGACGGTTGCGTGAATTCTTACTCGACCGATGGATCGCTTCGAACTCCTCGAGGGAGCGTCCCGATCCGACCGCGACGCACGTCAGCGGTGACTCCGCCAGGTGCGCGGGCATCTGCGTCTCGTGACGCAGACGCTCCTCGATGCCCTGCAGCAGCGAACCGCCTCCGGCCAACATGATGCCACGATCCATGATGTCGGAGGCCAGCTCCGGTGGCGTGCGGTCCAGCGTCTCCTTGACGGCATCGATGATCTGGGAGACCGGTTCCTCCAGGGCTCCGCGAATCTCTTCGCTGGTCAGGATCACCGTCTTGGGCAGCCCCGAGACCATGTCCCGACCCCGGATCTCGGCCTGGACCTCCTCAGGCATGGTGTAGGCCGAGCCGATCTCCAGCTTGACCTCCTCTGCGGTCTGCTGGCCGATGAGCAGCTTGTACTCCCGCTTGACGTAGTTGATGATCGCCTCGTCAAGCTCATCGCCGCCGACGCGAATCGACTGCGAGACGACGATCCCGCCCAGCGAGATGACGGCAACCTCGCTCGTGCCGCCGCCGATGTCGACGACCATCGACCCGGTCGGCTCCCCCACCGGCAGGCCCGCGCCGATCGCCGCCGCCATCGGCTCCTCGATCAGATAGGCCTGGCGGGCCCCGGCCGACAGGCAGGCCTCCTCGACGGCCCGCTTCTCGACGCCGGTGACCCCGCTGGGTACGCAGACGACCACGCGAGGATGGGCCCAGCGGTTCTGGTGGACCTTCTGGATGAAGTGGCGGAGCATCTCCTCGGTGACCTCGAAGTCGGCGATCACCCCGTCCTTGAGGGGACGGATGGCCGAGATCGTTCCCGGCGTACGGCCCAGCATGCGCTTGGCCTCGATCCCCACGGCGTGGACTTCACCGGTCCGGGAATCGACCGCCACGACGCTGGGCTCGGACAGCACGATGCCCCGGCCGCGCACGTATACGAGCGTGTTGGCGGTGCCGAGGTCAACCGCCATGTCGCGGCCGCCGAATCCGGTCAGGTACGTGAAGAACCCCATAGTCAGATCTAGGTAGCGGGAGCAGGGACGAGGCCGTGAAGAGCAGACTGAGCCACATCGGCTGCCAGCGCCGTCCAGGATCGAGTGTATCGAAGGTACAGCTGCGTGCTTCCTCGCCATCCCCCCTGTCGAGCCGCGAAAAGGCTGGAAAACCCCTAAATGGAACTTAAGTTGCAGACCGCGGCTGCAGGAGCGTCGGCGAGAGCTCCATGAGCGCCGCCACCGGCAGTCCGACGACGTTGAGGTAGTCGCCCTCGATTTCGCGGATCAGCAGCGCGCCGCGACCCTGGATGGCGTAGGCCCCGGCGCGTCCCTTCCACTCCCCCGTGTCCAGGTAGCGCTCCACCGCCTCGGCCGACAGGGGCCGGAACTGAACCTGCGTCGTGGCGGCCAGCGTCCGCGTCCGGCCGGGTTCGATCAGGCACACGCCGCCGATCACTGCGTGCCGGCGGCCGGCCAGCGCGCTGAGCGTGGCCCGGGCTTGCGCATGGTCGCGGGGCTTGCCGTACAGGCGCGGACCGAGGGCAACGACGGTGTCCACGCCGAGGACCGTGGCCCCGGGCTCTCGTTCGGCCACGGCGGCGGCCTTCCGATAGGCGTTCTCGATCGCCACCTCAGCCGGGGGGCCGGCCTCGAGCTCGAGCGCGCCCGAGACCCGGACGGTGAAGGCGACCCCGAGCTGCTCGAGGATCGCCCGCCGTTGCGGGCTCGCCGAAGCGAGAATCAGCGGCTCAGGCCCCTCAGCCAAGCTCCGGGAAGAACAGGGCCACCTCGCGCGCCGCCGACTCCGGGGCGTCGGATCCGTGGACCATGTTCTGGCCGACCTCGATCGCGAAGTCGCCGCGGATCGATCCGGGCGCGGCCTGCAACGGGTTGGTCGCCCCGATCACTTGGCGGGCGGCGGTGATCGCCTGCTCGCCCTCGAGCACCATGGCCACCAGCGGGCCGGAGGTGATGAACTGAACCAGCTCGCCAAAAAAGGGCTTGCCCTCGTGCTCAGCGTAGTGCTGGGAGGCCATCTCGGGGCTCATCGTCATGAGCTGCAGCGCGGCCAGCCGCAGCCCCTTGCGCTCGAAGCGAGCGATGATCTCCCCGCTGAGCTGACGGGCAAAGGCATCAGGCTTGACAAGAATGAGCGTGCGCTCCACGGCAATCGGCTCCTGCTTCGAAAATGGGAAAACGGATCAGGTGGTCGAAGGCTGCTCGGTGGCAGCCTCCGACGGAGTCTCGCGGCGGCGTCGAGCGCGCCGCGGGGCGGGGGCAGCCACGCCGATCTCGGCCTCGCAGAAGGGACACACCTTCCACGTCGGGTCGAGCGGACGCCCGCAGGACTGGCATGGGTCCTTGAGTTTGCGCATGCAGTTGGGGCAGCGCAGAAAGTCCTTCTCGACCTCGAAATCGCAATGCGGGCACAGGTGGTAGCCCAGCTCGGCCAGGCGGGCCTCGGCCGCCTGCATCTCGAGCTCACGCTCGCGGACGTCGTCAAGGAACTCCGGCGGCCGCACGATCATGTACACGATCGTGCCCACATACGGAAACAGCGACGCCGCCGTGGCGCAGCCGATCAGCAGGGGGTCGGCGATCCGGCGCCGGGCGTCGGCGTAGGTCCAGTAGATCAGGGCGAACCAGATCACGAACAGGAACAACACGACGAGCTCGACGGCAAGATTGAGCGCGCTGTTGTGGATGCCAAAGATCGCGTAGGGCTGCATTAACCAGGCGAGTGTAGTGGGGGCACAGGGTCCTTCGCTCCCTTAGGTACGCGATCTGAGCCCAGGTTCCTGTCGCCGACAGCGGGAAATTACGTGTGGATCGTTACAGGAACGCCCGGCCGAACAGGTAGCCGATCCCGAAGAAGACGAGGATCACGACGGCGACGACCACGGCCACCAGCCCCATCATGGTGAGAAAGCGAGGCTGATCGTCGTCGTCGTTCACAGCGCCTGGGCCGTGTCTGGCTGGGCGTCGATGAGCAGATCGGCGACCAGGGTGAGCGATCCGGTGGCAATGACCAGACCGCCCGGTCCGGCCAGAATTCGGGCCCGGTGCAAGGCGCGAACCGGATCACGCATGACCTCGCTCGGCGGGCCCCCGAGCTGGTTGGCCAACGACTGCAGGGTCGGTGGCGGCAGCGAGCGCGAGCTGGTGCTCCGGGTGAACACGACCTCGGTGCAGACGGGCAGCAATACGCGCAGCATCGCGGCAGCATCCTTATCGTCCAGGATGGAGACGACGGCCACGAGCCTGTCGTGGCGCTCGGCGAGCTCGGGCAGTGACTGGACCAGCGCCCGCATCCCATCCGGATTGTGAGCCCCGTCGAGCAGCGTGACGGGCTGGATATCGATCTCCTGGAGGCGCCCCGGCACGCGGACCTCGGCTGCCGCCGCGGCCACCGCGGTCTCGTCGAGCTGACCCAGGAAGGCCTCGGCCACGGCGCGGGCCAGGGCGAAGTTCCGGCGCTGGTAGGCCCCGGGGGGCCCGACGGCAACGCCGGGATCGACGCCGGCGCGAACGAGGCGGGCTCCCTGCTCGGCGGCCACCGCCTCGGCGATCTGCGCCACCTCGGCGTCGAGCTCGGCGCCGAGCACCAGCGTTCCGCCCGGCTTGACCACGGCCAGCTTCTCGCGCGCGATGTCGGCCAGCGTCGGCCCCAGCCAGCGCGTGTGCTCGAGGCCCACGCTGGTCAGCACCTGCACGGTCGACGGCAGCACGTTGGTGGCGTCGTAGCGACCGCCGAGGCCGGCCTCGACGACGGCCACCTCGACCTCCCGCTCGGCCAGCTCGCTGTAGGCGGCGGCGGTGAGAGCCTCGAACTGGGTCACATGGTCATCCTCGGCGGCGGCGCGGTTGACGAGCTCGGCCGCTCGGGCCGCCCGCGCCACGGCAGCGGCGAACCGCGCCGGCTCGAGATCGTGGTCATCGACGCGAATCCGCTCGCCGAAGGAAACGAGGTGCGGAGACAGGTACGCGCCGGTGCGCAGACCGTGGCGAGTCAGAATCGCCGCCACCATCCGGGAGGTCGAGGACTTGCCGTTGGTTCCCACCACGTGGATCGAGCGAAAACGGCGCTCGGGATGATCCAGCGCGGTCATCAGGCGCCGCATGCGATCCAGCCCAAAACGCATGCCGAACAGCTCCAGCGAGCGGAGATAGCGCTCGGCCTCGCTCTCGTTCATGCCCGTCCCCCACCCCCCGCCCGGCTCACAACGCCTCGAGCTCCGCGCGCAGCCGGCGCAGCTTCTCGCGCTCACCTTCGACCACCGCGGGCGGTGCCTTGGCCACGAAGCCGGCGTTGGCCAGCTTGCGCTCGGCCCGCTGCACATCGTCCTCGAGCTTGGTCCGCCGCTGGGCCAGCCGCCGTGCGGCCGCGTCCCGGTCCAGCGCTTCTGTGCCCATGACCTCGATCGCGCCACCGGGAATCGGAACCGTGGCCACGATCTCCCCGTTCTCGCCGGCGCGATGAGCCCCGGCGCCGTCGAGATCCAGACGGGCGAGACGGGCCAGATGATCGGCTGTCTCGGCGTACCCGGTGGCCTGGAGCCGCGCGGAGACGGTCGCCCCCGCCTTGACCTCCGCGGTGTCGCGCCAGGCACGCATGGCCTGCACGGCGCCGATCACGCGTGCGATTTCCGTCTCACCGGCGTCATCGGCCGGCGCCGCCGGGCCGGCCACGCGCGCGGCCAGCAATCCTTCGGCCCCGGGGATGTGGGAGTAGAGCTCCTCGGTCTCGAAGGGGAGAAGGGGATGGGCCAGGGCGAGGGCTTCGGTGAGGACATGCAGCAGCGTTGGGGCAAGATCCGGGTCGCGAGTCCACAGCCGCGGCTTGACGAGCTCGAGGTACCAGTCGCACAGCTCGCCGTAGATGAAGTCATAGAGCGCCAGCGCGGCGTGGGAGAAGTCGTAATCCTCGATGCGCTCAGAGACGACCGTCTTGGCCCGCTCCAAGCGCGAGAGGATCCAGCGGTCCTCGATGGCGGCGGGCGCGATCGCCGCCCGGGCATCGGCGTCGACCCCCAGGAGGATCAGCCGGGCGGCATTCCAGAGCTTGTTGGTCAGCTGCTGGCCCTGGGCGACCTTGTCCTCGGAGAAGCGCACGTCCTGGCCTGAGGACATGGCCAAAAGCCCCCAGCGGACCGCGTCGGCCCCGTAGGCCGGAAACTCCCCCGCGGGCCTTTCCCCCTGCGCGAACACCGGGGGACGCGGACCCCCCTCGATCAGGTCCAGGGGGTCGATGCCCGTACCCAGCGACTTGGACATCCGGCGCCCGTCGGGGGCTTGGATGATGGCCGTGATGTGGACATCGGTAAAGGGCTCGCGGCCGGTGAACTCAAGCCCCATCATGATCATGCGCGCCACCCACAGAAAGATGATGTCGCGGCCGGTGACGAGCACGTCGGTGGGATAGAAGGCGCCGAGCTGGGGAGTCTCCTGCGGCCAGCCGAGGGTGGCGAACGGCCAGAGGGCACTCGAGAACCAGGTGTCCAGCACGTCGGGATCGCGGGTCCAGCCCTCACCGCGCGGGGCGGTCGTGCCCACGTACGTCTCCGAACCCCGGTACCAGACGGGCAGCCGGTGGCCCCACCACAACTGGCGCGAGATGCACCACGGGCGGATGTTCTCCATCCAATCGAGGTACACGCGCCGATGGTTCTCGGGATAGAAGCGAACCCGTCCGCTCGTCACCGCCTCGATGGCCGGCCGGGCCAGCTCGTCCATGCGCATGAACCACTGCAGAGAGATCAGGGGTTCAATCCGCTGGCCCGAGCGGTGCGAGAAGGGCACCGTGTGGGTGAAGGGCTCCGTCCGCGCGATCAGCCCCTGCTCGGAGAGCTCGCGCACGACCGCCTCCTGGGCGTCGGTGACGGTCAAGCCGGCGAAGCGCTCGGGTGCGTCGGCGGTGATCAGCCCGTCCTCGCCGATGGCCTGGGGCTGAGCCAGCCCGTGACGGCGCCCGATCTCGAAGTCGTTGGGATCGTGCGCGGGGGTGATCTTGAGCGCGCCGGTGCCGAACTCGGGCTTGACGTATTCGTCGGCGATGATGCGCAACTTGCGCCCCACGAGGGGCAGCACGGCCTTCTCGCCGATCAGGCGCTTGTAGCGCTCGTCCTCGGGATGAACAGCGATCGCCGTATCGGCCAGCATCGTCTCGGGCCGGACTGTGGCCACCGTGATCGCTCCCGAGCCCGAGGCCAGGGGGTAATCGATGTAGTAGAGAGTGTCCGTGACCTCGCGGGGCTCGACCTCGAGGTCGGAGATGGCCGAGCCGGTCCCGGGATCCCAGTTGACCATGTACCGGTCGCGATAGATGTAGCCCTTCTCGTAGAGCGAGACAAACACCTTGAGCACGGCCTGCGCGTAGGCATCATCGAGGGTGAAGCGCTCCTCGTCGTAGTCGGCCGAGGCCCCGAGCCGCTTGAGCTGCTCGATGATCGAGCCGCCGTATTGGCGGCGCCACTCCCACACCCGCTCCACGAAGGCCTCGCGGCCGAGCTCGGCCCGGCTCGTTCCCTCCCGCTCGAGAGCACGCTCGACCTGAGTCTGGGTGGCGATGCCGGCGTGGTCGGTACCGAGAATCCATTTCGTGCGACGGCCCTGCATGCGGTGGAAGCGGGCCAGGCAGTCCTGGATGGTGTTGTTGAGCGCGTGGCCCATGTGCAGCACGCCCGTGACATTGGGCGGCGGGATGGCCAGCGAGTAGTTCTCGTCCGCCGTGCCCTCGGGCTCGGGGTGAAAGAGCCCTGACTTCAGCCACTTGCTGATGATCCGCGGCTCGACGTCAGCCGGGTCATACCGCGTTGTCGACTCGAGATCGGCCATGGGAGAGCGAAGTCTAGGACGAGCCTTGTGCGGTTTGACGCCCGGGGAGGCCCGGGCAGGACGGCGTCAGGCCGCGGCTTCGTCCTCATCCGGCGCGGCCACCGTGACCAGCGTCGGGGAGGTGTTCTTCTCGATCGTCTCGCGCGTGACCACGCACTTGCGCACATCGCGGCGGGAGGGCAGCTCGAACTGCACCTCGAGCAGCACCTCCTCGATGATCGAGCGCAGGCCGCGGGCCCCGGTCTCGCGCTCGAGCGCCTTGTTGGCGATCGAGAACAGCGCCTCGTCGGCGAACACGAGCTCGATTCCGTCGAACTGGAAGAAGCGCTGGAACTGCTTGACGAGCGCGTTGCGAGGCTCGGTGAGGATCTGCATGAGCTCGTCGCGGGAGAGCTGAGGAATGGCCGACATCACGGGCAGGCGGCCGATGAACTCGGGGATCAGTCCGTACTGGATGAGGTCCTCGGGCAGGCAGTGCTCGAACATCTGTCCGAGGTCGCGCTGCTCCTTGGTCTGGATGGCGGCTCCGAAGCCGACGCCCTGGTGACCGATGCGCCGTTCGATCACCCGATCGAGGTTCGCGAACGCGCCGCCGCAGATGAACAGCACGTTCGTCGTGTCGATCGACAGAAACTCTTGATGCGGGTGCTTGCGCCCGCCCTGCGGCGGGACCGAGGCCGTCGTTCCCTCCAGGATCTTCAAGAGCGCCTGCTGGACGCCCTCGCCGGACACGTCGCGGGTGATCGAGGGGTTGTCGGCCTTGCGGGCGATCTTGTCGACCTCATCGATGTAGATGATGCCCGTCTCCGCCTTCTTGACGTCGTAGTCGGCGGCCTGGATGAGCTTGAGAAGGATGTTCTCAACGTCTTCGCCCACGTACCCGGCCTCGGTGAGCGCCGTGGCGTCGGCGATCGCGAACGGGACGTTGAGGATCTTGGCCAGGGTCTGGGCGAGCAGCGTCTTGCCGCACCCGGTGGGGCCCAGGAGCAGGATGTTGGATTTCTGCAGCTCGATGTCGTTCTCATCGGACTGCATCATCTGCACGCGCTTGTAGTGGTTGTAGACGGCCACCGAGAGCGAGCGCTTGGCCTGCTCCTGACCGACCACGTACTCGTTGAGCACGTCGTAGATCTCCCGGGGTTTGGGGAGATTGCCGATGTCGAAGCTCGGGGGGGCGGTGAGCTCCTCATCGATGATCTCGTTACAGAGATCGATGCACTCGTCGCAGATGTAGACGCCCGGGCCGGCGATCAGCTTCTTGACCTGCCGCTGCGACTTGCCGCAGAAACTGCACAGCAGTTGCTCGTTGGAGTCGGTCGGACGTGCCATGAATCTCCCTGTAGTAAGCCCCGATCAGCGGAACTCCCAGCGCTGAAGACTAAAGCTTCAGTGCTCGGAGATCACGCGATCAATGATTCCGTACTCCTTGGCCTCCTCAGAGCTCATGAAGTAGTCGCGTTCGGTGTCCCGCTTGACCTGGTCAAGATCCTTGCCGGTGTGCTTGGCGATGATCTCATCCAGGCGGCGGCGCACGTCGATGATCTCGCGGGCATGTATCTCAATATCGGTCGCTTGCCCCTGAAAACTTGAGGACACCTGGTGAATGAGGATCTTGGCGTTGGGGAGGGCCATGCGCTTGGCCGGCGCGCCCCCCGCCAACAGCAGTGCTCCCATGGACATCGCGATCCCGACGCAGATGGTCTGCACATCGGGCTTGATGAACTGCATGGTGTCGTAGATCGCCAGGCCGGCGTAGACCGATCCACCCGGGCTGTTGATGTAGATCGAGATGTCCTTATCCGGATCCTCTGACTCCAGATGCAGGAGCTGAGCGACGATCAGATTGGCGATCTGATCGTCCACGGGCGTGCCGAGGAAGACGATCCGCTCATTGAGCAGACGGCTGTAGATGTCAAACGCACGCTCCCCGCGGGAGGTTTGCTCGACGACCATCGGTACAAGTGGGCTCATGTCTTGGCTTCTTTCGCGTCCTGCGCTGGAATCCTGCCGACTGTAGCAATGACCCGACGGTCCCCTGGACGGGTACCCGAACGGCGGATCCGGGTCAGCTTCCCGGGGTCCAAATTTCCCCGCCGGCGTCGGATTCCTCGCGACCGGGGGTCCACAGCTTCTCCCGGGCCTGGGCCTGCTCGACGGTGATGGCATTGGCCTCTGACACGAGCAGCTCGACGGCCTGGCGGCTGGCCACGTCCTCGCGCACGCTCTCCAGGCGTCCCGCCTCGCGCAGCTGGTCGAGCAGTCCCCCCGGATCGACGCCTTCGCGCTCGGCGGCGGGCCGCAGCGCGTCCACGAGTTGTTCGTCGGTGGGCTCGATCTTCTCGGCCTCGACGATCGCCGCCAGCACGGCCTCGCGGCGCAGCGCGCTGGCCGCGTCGGGCTCGGCATCGTGGGCGAGCGTCTCCTCATCCTTGCCGGCGATCTGGAGGTAGGCCTCGCGGGAGATGCCCTGGCGGGCCAGGGCCGAGAAGGTCTGATGGAGGATCTCGTGCGCCCGGGCGTGGACGAGCTGGTCGGGCAGCTCGATCTGGGCCTCGTCGGCCGCGGCCTGCAGGACCGCCTCCTCGAATTCCCGCTCGATCGCCTGGCTGTCGGCCTCGCGCAGGCGGGTGGCGATGTCTTCCCGCAGCTCCTGCAGCGTGTCGAACCCCCCGGCCTCGGCGGCGAACTCGTCATCGAGTTCAGGCAGGCGCTTGGCCTTGACCTCGGACACCTTGACCTCGAACGTGGCCGCCTTGCCGCCCAAGTCGCCGGGGTAGCCCTCGGGGAAGGTGACCTCCACCTCGCGCTCGTCCCCGGCGCTGGTGCCGACGAGCTGGTCCTCGAAGCCGGGGATGAGTCGCTCCGAGCCCAGCTCGATCAGCTGGTCGCGTCCCTCACCGCCGGCAAAGGCTTCGCCATCCACCCGGCCGAGGTAGTCGACGACGACGTGGTCGCCCGTGTCCGCCGGCCGATCGACCGTCTCCAGTGTCGCCACCCGGTCGCGCAGACGCTCGACCTCGGCGTCGATCGCCGTGTCGTCGATCTCGGGTTCACGGCGGCCGACCTCGAGACCTTTGTAGGTCCCGAGCTGAGCCCGGGGGCGCACGCCGATCTCGATGGAGAAGGCCAGCGGTTCACCGTGAGCGGGCAGATCACCGACGTCTAGGTCGGGGTCGCCGATGGGGGCGATCCCGGCCCCATCGATGGCGTCCACGTACCAGGCCTCCAGCGCGGAGCGCAGCGCCTCGTCGAGCACGGCCTCGCGACCGAGGCGACGGATCACGACCGTGGGCGGGACCTTGCCCTTGCGGAACCCGGGCACACGCATCTGGCCGCCCAGCTTGCGCGCGGCCTGCTGGACGCGACGCTCCACCTCCTCGGCCGGCACTTCGGCCTGCACGCGAACGCGTGACTCAGGGAGCTCGGTGACGCTGGTCTTGACGGAAGCCATGGTGAGGAGACGATAGCTTGGCCACCGTGCGTGAGCCCGTCCGGCGCAGATCGATCTTGGGGTGCGCTGCCGCCCGGCTCGTGACGAGCGGTCCGGCCTTCCTGGTCGGACTCCTCGCGGAGATTGCGGTGTATGCGCGCGGAGCGGTGCGCGCGCGGTGGGCGAGGCGGAATTCGCGGCGCGACTAGCACGGCCGGCTACCCGCCGCGCAGGAGGCCCGCCATCTCGCGCAGGACGACGGGCAGCGTTGTGGTGTCAAACGTGCCCGACTCGCGAACGTCGGCCAGGACCCCCAAGGCCCGCCGGAGGGCGGGCTGGTTGCTGCGCTGCCAGCGCTCCACCGCCACCACGCCACTGGGAGCCGGTGTACGCAGAGCCTCACGGGTCAATGCGCGATGCAGGCGGTGAAGGTCGTCGCGCAAGGCCGCCCGGGCCAGGGCCTGCCAGCGGTCGCCGCGGGGCAGATCGAGAATCCGATTGCGAACCCAGTCGAGTCCGAGCAGCGCACCCAGACCGAAGTACGTTTCAGTGACGACGGTCGGGGGCTGGCCCGTGGCCGCCGCATCCTCCACGATGTCGAACACCGACAACAGAGCCTGCATGCTGGCCACGCGATGGGCGAGCGCGGGTGGCACCCCCGCCGAGACCAGCTCGGCGCGCCGGTGCTCGAAGGCCTCGTGGTCGAGGCCCTGCAATACATCGGGGATCGCCTGAGCCAACTGGCGGGCACCGGCGGCAAAGCGTCGGGTGGTGGCATCGATGTCGATCGGGTCGCGATGGGCCCGGACGAGCCAACGGAGGGCGCGCTCGACCAGCGTGCGCCCGTCGATCAGCATCTCCAGCTGCGTACGGGCGTCGATCCGGTTGTCCAGCGCCTCGACCGCAACCCAGAAGGCCCGCATCTCGAACACCTCACGCGCGACGGCAAAGGCCCGGGCCAGCTGTGGTGCCTCGGCACCGGTCTCCTCCCCCAGGCGGAAGACGAAGGTCGCCCCGCCCCGATCGACGAGCTGGTTGGCGATCACCGTGGCGATGATCTCGCGGCGCAGCCGGTGCCCGTGCATCTGCTCGGCGTAGCGTGCGGGCAGCGGATCGGGGAAGTAGCGCTCCAGATCGTGTCCGAGGTAGGGATCCTCGGGCACATCGGACTCCAGCAGTGACTCGAACAGCTCGATCTTGACGTGCGCCATCAGCGTGGCCAGTTCGGGCGCAACGAGCCCCCGATGCTGGGGGGAACGGCCGGCCACGGTCTTCTCGGTGGGCAGGAACTCGAGCTCGCGGTCCAGACGCCCGGCCTGCTCGAGCCGGTGGATGAGCCGGGCGTGCACGCCGGCCATCGACACCGCTTGATAGCCGCCCACGCTGAGGGCCTGCGTTTGGGTGTAACTGCCGTAGAGAACCCGCTCGGCGACGGCGTCGGTCATCGCGGCGAGCAGGGTGTTGCGCTGCTCGAAGTCCAGCTCGCCGGAGGCGATCACGTCACCGAGCAGGATCTTGATGTTGACCTCGTGGTCGGAGCAGTTGACGCCGGCCGCGTTGTCGATCGCGTCGGTGTTGATGCGACCGCCCTGGCCGTCGGGCCCGCCCCGCAGCGCGAACTCGATCCGCCCACGCTGGGTAAAGCCGAGATTGCCGCCCTCGCCGACCACGCGGCAACGCAGATCGGCGCCGTTCGCCCGAACCGGGTCGTTGGTCTTGTCGCCCGCGGCCGCGTGGGTCTCATCCTGGGCCTTGACATAGGTGCCGATACCGCCGTTGAAGAACAGGTCGGCCGGGGCGCGCAGCAGCTCCCGGATCAGGTCCGAGGGCGTCACGTGCGACGCGGCGATGCCCAGCGCCTCGCGGACCTCATCAGATAGCGGGATGACCTTGGCCGTGCGCGAGAAGACCCCGCCGCCGGGAGAGATCAGCTCGGGGTCGTAGTCGCGCCAGGAGGAGCGGGCCAGCGCGAACAGGCGGCGGCGCTCGGCATAGCTGGCCGCGGGATCGGGATTTGGGTCCAGGAATATGTGCACGTGGTTGAAGGCACCGAGCAGGCGAATCTGCTCGGAACAGAGCATGGCGTTGCCGAACACGTCGCCCGACATGTCGCCGACGCCGACGACCGTGAACGGCTCGTTCTGAACATCGGTGCCGAGCTCACGGAAGTGGCGCTTGACCGATTCCCACACGCCGCGGGCGGTGATGCCCATCTCCTTGTGGTCATAGCCGTGGCTGCCCCCCGAGGCGAACGCATCGCCGAGCCAGAGGCCGTACTCCGCCGCCACCTCGTTGGCGGTGTCGGAGAAGCTGGCCGTTCCCTTGTCGGCGGCGACGACAAGATACGGATCCCCGTCGTCGTAGCGGACCACGCGATCGGGGGCCGTGATCACGCCCGCGACGTAGCTATCGGTCACATCGAGC
Organism: Solirubrobacteraceae bacterium; assembly: GCA_034665145.1. Lineage (GTDB taxonomy): Bacteria > Actinomycetota > Thermoleophilia > Solirubrobacterales > Solirubrobacteraceae > Palsa-465. Next base: position 20,169 of record JAXDGI010000115.1, on the reverse strand, counting down.
AGGCCGCGCAAAAAGGTCCGGTAACAGGCGACTCCCTCGGTGACCTGGGCCTCCCGGGAGGAGTCGGCGGGCGCGCGCTTGACCACGAAGCCCCCCTTGGAGCCGACCGGAACGATCAGCGCATTCTTGACCATCTGGGCCTTCATCAGTCCCAGGACCTCGGTGCGGAAGTCCTCACGACGGTCTGACCATCGCAATCCACCACGGGCGACCCGGCCACCGCGCAGATGGACGCCTTCGACCCGCGGGGAGTAGACGAAAATCTCAAATCGGGGCCGGGGCGGGGGCAGCAGATCAAGCGCCGCGGAGTCGAGTTTGAAGGAGAGGCAGGTGGTCGATTCCCGGTAGTAGTTGGTGCGCAGCATGGCCCGCACCACCGCCAAGAAGCTGCGCAGGATCCGGTCCTCGTCCAGGCTCTGAACCCCGTCGATCGCCGCCTCGGTGTCTGCCGTCAGGGCGGTGGCCCTCGCGGCATCGTGAGTCTCGGGATCAAACCGAGCGGCGAACAGCCCGACCAGACGCCGGGTGATGTCCGAGTTGCCGATCAGCGTGCGTTCCATGTAGGCGTCCGAGAAGGCGACCGGAGCCTGGCGCAGGTAGCGGGCCACGGCGCGGATGACCGTCACCTCGCGCGCCGACAGACCAGCCGCCATCACGAGGCCGTTCAGGCCGTCGTCTTCAAGCTCGCCGCTCCACACGTCGAGAAAGGCCTCCGTGAAGCGGTCGCCGACGGCCTGGAGCGCGTCCGCCGAGCAGCGCAGTCCGAAGTCGTAGATCCAGACGGGATCGGCGCCAGCGGGGGTGACCTCGTAGGGTCGTTCGTCGACGACCTTCGCGCCGAGGTGCTCGAAGGTGGGCAGCACCTCCGAGAGCGAGACCGCCGTAGCGCTGAGGAGCTTGACCCGCATCGTGCTCTCGCCCTCACGGACCGTGCGGTATAGGGTCAGCACCGGCCGGCGGCTGCGGAGCAGCTCGCCGATCCGATCGATGTCAGCGACCGCCCCGGCCGCGCTCCAGTCGGCGCGGTACGCGGTGGGGAAGGCCTGTCCGAACCGGGCGTGCAGGGCCAAGCCGTCCTCCTCCCCGTGAGCCGCCACAAGCGCGGCGCGCAGGTGGTCTGACCAGTCGCGCGTGGCCTCGGCGATCTGGGCCTCGATCGCCGGCACGTCATAACCGGGAGTGACCCCGTCCGGACAGTGCACGACATAGTCAACGCGGACAAGGACCGATTCGGTCAGCTGCAGGCGCCAGTCGACCTGGGTGCCGCCGAACGCTTCGGCCAGGATGCGCCCGGCGCGCAGGCGATTCTCGGTGTGAAAGCGGTCGCGAGGCAGGCACAGCGTGCACGAGACGTACCGGTCCAGCCGGTCGCGGGTCACGAACAGCCGCACCCGTTGGCGCTCGCCCAGGCCGAGGATTCCGATCGCCACGTCAAACAACTCGTCGGTGGTGATCTGGACGAGCAGGTCCCGGGGCAGGGACTCGAGGATGTCGAGCAGGCCCTTGGCGTCGTGGCTGTCAGGCGGAAAGGCGGCCCGAGCGAGGACCCGCTCCACCTTGCCGCGCAGCAGCGGGGTCTCCTGCGGGCTCGACTTGTACGCGCCGGTCGTGTACAGACCGAGAAAGCGCCGCTCGCCGAGCACGCGGCCATCGGGGCCGAAGCGCTTGACGCCGATGTAGTCGAGATAGGCGGGACGATGCACTGTGGCGCGCGAGTTGGCTTTGGTGAGCACCAGGGGACGTCGCTCGAGCGCCAGTTCGACCGCGCGGCGGTTCAGCGCCTTTCGGGGTCGGGCGGCCGCCCCGCGCAGGATCCCCAGGCCCGAGCCGGCCACTGCCGACACCACTCCACCGTGCTCGTCGGCGGTCACCTCGTACTCGCGGTAGCCGAGAAACGTGAAGTGGTCGCGGCTCAGCCAGCGCAAGAAATCGCGCGACTCCTCAAGTTCGTGAGGGTCGACGCCCGGCGGGGAGGTGTCGAGCTCGGTGGCCAGCTCCTGCGCCCGAGCGCGCATCCGAGCCCAGTCCTCGACCGCCGCGCGTACCTCCTCCAGGACCAGCTCAACCCCGGCCTGGAGTACCGAGAGGCGGTCGGGATCGGCCTGTCGCTCCACCTCGGCGTGAATCACCGACTCGGCGATCAGCCCGTCAGGGCCGGCCGTCGCCGCCGATCGGTTCTCGTCATCGCGCTCCTGGCCGAGCACCTTGACCAGCTCCCCCGTCTCGTCGCGAATGACCCGCATGACCGGGTGCACGATCAGGTCGATCCCGTAGCCCTGTCGGCTGAGCTCCATCGTCACCGAGTCGACAATGAACGGCATGTCATCGCTGACGATCTCCACGACGGTGAACGGCGAGTGCCAGCCATCGCGTTCCAGATCGGGGTTATAGACGCGAACCTTGGCCTCGCCAGGGGCGCGCCGCTTGACGCGGCGCCAATGCGCGACGACGGCGCCGCAGAGATCGAGCCGGTTGCGGTCCTCGAGATCGCGCGCGGGGACCCATTGGTAGTACCGGCGCGCGAACTCCACGTAGGCGGCGGGGGATTCGTCGGCCAGACGCTCGGCGACGCAGCCATCCAGTCCCGGGATCAGCTCAAGCTCTGAATCTCCGGCCCTCACGGCCATCCCGCTAGCTCTCCTCTCCGAAGCGATGCGTTCTCAACGCTACCCCCTCGCCGGGCTCGCGCGTAGCAACTGTCCCAGGCGACACAATTGAGGCCATGCTCCCCGACTGGCCAGCCGGGACTGTGGCCATCCTGGTCACGCTCGGCGATGCCCCGCATGCGATTCCTGTCTCCACCGCCCTGCGCGCGGGACCCGATCGGATCCTTCTGGCGCTGGCCGACGGCCGAGGATCGCTGGCCCGCCTCCAGCGGGATCCCCGGGTGGCGGTGGCCCTGGTCGCTGCCGGGCTGGCCGTGACCGCGCGCGGCCGGGCCCGGGTGCTGGATGCGCCGGTCAGCGACGGCGTGACCGGGGTCGAGGTCACCGTCGACGCGCTCGACGATCACCTGCGCTCGACCTTCGAGCTCGAGGCCGGCGTCCGCTGGCACTGGACCGACGCCGACTCCAAAGACCGCGACGAAGCCGTGCGGGCCGCCGTCGCGCGGCTGGCCACCGACGGCTGAGGCGGGGCGGCGTGAATGACCCCTCACTCAAGGCCGGCCATCGCCGGCCGATGTTGTGAGCATGATCGGACTCTCCCTGCGCAGGGCGGCCGCACTGATCGGGATCCCGCTGGTCCTGATCGCCTGCGCCGTGTTCGGCACGGCGACGATCGAGCGCCAGAGCGCGCTCCACGCCGGTCGGCAGGAGAAGGCCGCGCAGGATCTGCTCACCGGGATGCTTGACCAGGAAACCGGAGCCCGCGGCTTCTTTCAAACTGGCGAGCCCACCTTCCTGACTCCCTGGTACTCGGGACAGGCGGAGTTCGCCGACGCACTCACCCGGGCCCGTGACCTGACCAGCCCAGACGCACCGCTGGAGCAGTCGCTTGACCAGCAGCAGCGGCTAGCCGGCCAGTGGCGCGCCGCGGTGGCCGCCGAGATCGTCCGCCGGCGCCAGAGCGCCCGCCCTCCCAGCGTCGCCACCGCGGAGGCGGACAAAACCACCATGGACCAGTTCCGGCAGCTCAACGCGCTGTTTCAGACCCAGCTGGCCAACCGCCGCGACCGCGCGCTCACTCGAGCCAGTTACCTTGCCGTCGGCCTCACCGCCGTGCTCTTCCTGTTGCTCGTCGCCGCCGGGATCGCGGTCCTCCGCCGGTCGGCACGCCGGGAGAGCGCCCGCCTCCGCCGCCAGCAGGAGCTGCGCGAGCTGCTTCAGGTCTCGGAATCCGAGGAGGAGTCCCAGCGGCTGCTCATCCACCACGTGCAGCGCAGCCTTCCCGGCGCGGGAGCCGCCGTCCTGCACCGCAACAGCAGCGACGACCGGCTCGAGTGCCGCCTGGATTCCGACGGGGACCCCACGCCGATCTCCTCACTCATCGTCGACCAGCTCAAGCCCCGCTCCTGCCTGGCCGTGCGCCTCAGCCGCTCCTACCGGCAGAAGCCGGGCGAGGAGCCGCTTCTGCGCTGCGAGGCCTGTGGCACGCTCGCCGCCGATGTGATCTGCGAACCGCTGCTCGTCGGAGGCCAGGTGATCGGCTCGGTGATCGTCGCGCGCGACCGCGTCATCGATGAGCGGGAGAAGGCGACGCTGCAGGAGTCCGTGCTGCTGGCCGGACCGATCCTGGCCAACCAACGCAACCTCGCGGTAGCCGAGCGCCGGGCGGCGAGCGACGTCCTCACCGGGCTGCCCAATCGCCGCGCCGCCGAGGAGACCCTCAAGCGCATGATGGCCCAGGCGGGACGGACCCTGACCCCGGTGTCGGCGGTGCTCATGGACCTCGATTACTTCAAACAGGTCAACGACGTACACGGGCACGATCGCGGCGACCAGGCGCTGGCCGCAATCGGCCAGGTTCTGGCCGCCGGGGTCCGGGCCAGCGACTTTGCCGCGCGCTACGGCGGCGAGGAGTTTCTCATCCTGCTGCCCGACACCGACCGCGCCGGGGCAGTTGAGGTGGCCGAAAAGCTCCGGCGCGCCGTGGAGCGAACGGAGTTGCGCGAGATCGGCAGCCTCACCGCGAGCTTTGGCGTCGCCAGCCTGCCTGACGATGCGGTCGAGCCCGAGCAGCTCATGCGCAAGGCCGACCGGGCGCTCTACGCGGCCAAGGCACGCGGCCGCAATCGCGTCGAGGTGGCCGCACCGGCCGGTCACTCGCAGCTTCCCGGCCCCGAGCGGCCCGAGCCCCCGCTGCCCTGAACCAGGCCGGTGCGATCACGTGCCCGGCGGAAACGTGTAATGGGAATGCGGAGGTACGTGGGGTCCGGCCTCAACCACGATCTCGGCGTGCCGGCGCAGTGGGACCGCGCCCGGGGCGCCAACCCAGCGGTGCCCGTCGAGAAACACCTCCAGCGGGTGGCCCGGCGCGGTCCGAAACGACGCCAGGCGATGTGCGGAGAGGGGCTGGCCCCACGAGCGGAACACGGCCGACAGGGTCAGCGCGGTACCCGGTGACACGAGCACGACCCCGGTGGGCTCAAGCGTGGCCAGGGCGCCGTAACAGCCCGCCGAGGTGATGCGTCCCTCCGACCGGCGGCGGGGCGGCCGGGTCCCGATTCCGGAGGCCAGCAGGACGACCCGATCAGCGGCGAACAGCTCCACGTGCACCCCGTAGCGGGCGCCCAGCCGCCGCCGGCAGGCCCCGATCAGCGGGCCCCGCGCCGCGGGATGAAAGCGGGGAGCGTGACCGATCGGACGGGCCTCGCGCACGAGCGTCGCGAGCGCCCTGTCAGTCACGGTGTTCGCGTTCGGATGGGACGCGGGGTGCGGTACGGCGCCGCAGCCCGAGCACAGCGCGCCGGCGACCAGGGCAGCGCCCGCTGTGAGGCTTAAAGCTCGTGGTCCCACGCCTCGTCCTCGCCGGCGGTGGCGCCCGCCGGCTGCGCGATGCGTCCTCGCTCAGGCCACTCCGCCAGGCGGAAGATGACCGGCAAGAGCGCGGCGCCGGCGGCCAGACAGGTGACCACCGCGACTCGGGCCACCGTGGCCGGCAGCGCGATGAGCACGAACCCGTGGGTGAGGACACCGACCAGCGACGCTCCCTCCCAGATCGCGGCCAGCGCGATGAGGAAGTAGCCAAACCAGCCGTCCTGGCCGCGGGCCAGACGCGACAGCCCCCAGGCCACGAAGGCCCCGATGACGCCCACCAGCACATACTGCCCCGCGGAGACCCCGGGGCGGCCATGGAACTCCTCACCGGTTCCCGCCACGGCGACGGCCACGATGGCCAGCAACGCCAGGGCCCGAGCCAGTCGCCGATCGAGCACCGCCTCACGTAGTCGCAGACCGGCCAGGACGCAGGCCACCGCCACGAGGATGGGCCAGAACCAGACCAGCGACGGGTTCGGGGCATGGCGGAGCGCGCCGGAGACGGCCGCGGGGCGGCCATCGACGCGCAGCGGGATGCGCCACGTCCCCACGTAGTTGGAACCCGGAGTGAGCGCGATGGTGGCCAGAGCGTGCAGGCGTCCGTCGTGCCAGCTGTAGCCATGCCCGGTCGTGACCACCGCCCAGTTCGGCTCGGTGCTCGCGCCGAGCCCGGCCGGCGCCTGCTCGGCCGGCACCTGGTTTGTGTAGTACATGGCCGAGTTGTGATTGACCGCGACTCCGCGCGCGGAGAAGCGCAGGTAGGGGGCGCCGCGATAGTCGATGACGAGCACCGTGTGGCCAGGGTCGGCCTGGAGCCAGAGCCGCTGGTCACCATCGACGACAGCGGCGCGCAGGCCGGCGGGGGTACCGTCCACCGTGGCCAGATAGCTCGTGGCCGCGGGGTTGACCGGCCCATGGGCGAGCGCCGCCGTGGGCGCCACGAGCCTGACCAGGATCGCCGCGGCCAGCGCGATCGCGATCACACCGCCCCGCCTACACTGGCCCGAGACAGGCGGCGCGGTCCACAACGGCAAGCACGCACTGTCCGGACTCATCTTCGTGCCGCACTCTACGCGCCGCAACCTCCATCGTCCGCGCCGGCCAGCGTTGGCGCTGCTGCTGATCGGCTGGCTGGCCGTGACGGGCGCCGGACTGGTCCTGGCCACACCGGCCCAAGCCGACGGCGACCCGGCCAGCGATGTCCTGGCCACCCAGGCCCTGTACCTGCCCCAGGACGCACACTTCAGGCCGTCAGCGCAGCAGCAACTGGAAGCTGAGCTGTTCGCCACGGCGGGGGGCCGGACGCCGCTGCGCGTGGCCGTCATCGCCAGTCGCAGCGACCTCGGGTCCGTCACCGCCCTCTGGCGCCGGCCGGCTGCCTATGCCAGGTTCCTCGATCAGGAGCTCTCCCTGGTGTTCGGGGGACCGCTGCTCGTCGTGATGCCCAACGGAACCGGCGTGGCCGGTGATCCGCACCTGCGGCCGGGGCTGCGGGCCGCGCTCTCGTCGGCAGCGCCGACCACCGGGACCGCAACCGACCTGGAGCGATTGACCCTGACGGCGATCGGACGCTGGCTGCGGGCGAGCGGTCAGCAGATCAGCGTCGGCCTTCCCGGCCGCCCGCGTTCGGGGGCCACCGACATTCTGGCGATCGTCGCGCTGGCTCTCGGCGGCGCGCTGATCGCCGTGTGCTGGGCTCTCAGCCTGAGATCCCGACCACTCGGAAGCGGGCTTACCTCATCGGTGGACCCCTGAACGTCTGGATCACCCCGAAATCACCGGGGCGGCGATCCGGCGGACGGTCCGGACCGCCGCCACCGTGGCGACGCGCCTCCCAGCGCAAGCTTTAGCTGGCGTGCCGTTGGGCGGCCAGCAGCTTGTTACCGGCGGCGACGCACCGGCTGTAGTCGGTTCCCGTGTGGCCGGCGACGTGCTTCTTTGACTCGCCCGCCGCGGCACATGCCTTCGCGGCACTCGGGTGCGCCGCTTTGCTGTGGGCCAGGTGGGCCAACGCGGTCACACAATCAGCGAAGGCCGTCCGCTTCTGGCCGGCGGCCAGCGCCGCCTTGTGATCCTTGAGCAGTCCCTGCTGCGCGCACGTCCGGCCATAGGCCTTGGCCTGGGCCGGAGTCGTGTGGGTTGAGTGCGACTGCGCCGCGGCACCCGAAGCCGCCGCCATCGGCACGACACCGAGTGCGGCGATCGCGAGCGCGGCCTGGACCCTGCCTCTGAACGTCATTCGTTATCTCCTATCCGCATCCGGCTACGCGCCGGATCCTGTGCGACGGACCACCCAGAGCGGGCCGATCCGTGTCCTCTAGCCGGTATCACGCCGCGCCCGGCCAAAGGTCGGGAACTATGGGCGCTAACGCCGGGGGGAGTCCGGGCGCGTCCCGCTGACCAGCGGCGCCCGGACCCGGGACAGACCTGCCCCCGCCGGGACAGCCGCAGACGCCGGGGACCGTTTCCCCGCCTGGGACGTGTGGCCGGCCGTCCGGTTACCGTGGCTGGTAGCGGACGCAGGGGCACGCCGTGCCCTGGAGGCGGGCGAGGCCGCACTCGCATGCTGTGCGCGGGCCGTCTTCTGACCGGCCTGCCTCCGGGTCTGACCCGGGGCCTGAGTGGCGGCGGAGCGCCCGTCGGCATGCCGCGAGGACGTGCCGGCCGCCGCCGTACGGCCGCCGGCGTGATCGTACCCACGGGTGAGGTCGCGTGACCCATGCGCCACGGCCGGAGTCGATTTCACCCCGACCCCGAGGGCGTCCGGCCTATGGGTGTGGCCCCGGCCGGTGACATGTCCGGCGGGGCGTGTCTGGGTCAAGGCCGCTGCTCTCGCGGGGGCGGTCCCGACGGGCGGGGCACCGGTCAGCCCGCGGGCAGCGGGATGCGCGACCGCCGGGGCCGGTGGTCGCGGCGAGGGCACCAGCGAGGGCACGACCGCGGTGGCGCCGGCGGCCACCGAGATGACGGCTGCGGCTCCGGCCAGCGCCTTGCCCGCCGTGACGATGCCTCCGGCCTTGGCCGCCGTGCCGGCCGCCACCCCTGCCCCACCCCCGCCGCCATGGCTTGAGGTGGAGGCGATCGCCCGTCGCAGGATGCTGATGGCCGCGCTCCCCGCGAGCGGTGGCGCGATCGCTCTCAGATCCCGTGTCCGGGACGGGATCGCGGCGGCAAAGGCATGGCAGCCCCGGCAGTCACGCAGGTGGGCCTTGATCCGACGCCCGCGCAGAGTGCGCCCGCCCCCGGCCGAGATCGCCCGGCAGACCTCGTCACAGACCATGGCTCGCCCCTCGGCGAATTCCTGCAGGGAGCGTCTGGCTTCGAAGATGGTCTGCTTCGCCGCCGGGGTGTCGATGCTCAGCGCGGCGGCGATCTCGCCGTGCGACAGACCGCTCAGCTCGCGCATGACGAGCGCCGCACGCTGACGCTCGGTCAGTTCGGCCAGGTCGGCCATCAGCCCGGCCAGCCGCCCGCGCTCCTCGGCAACCTCCGCGGCCGACGCCGCCGGCGGCATGTGGTCCTCGTCCATCTCTACCCCAGGGCGTCGCCGGCGCATGATCGAGATCGACTCGTTGTGCGCTATTCGGTACAGCCAAGGGCGGACCGGTGCATCGCGACGGCCCTGGGCCAGCGCCGCAAAGGCTCCCGCGAAGGTCGACTGCAGCGCGTCCTGCGCGTCGTTGTCGTTGCCCAGCATCGAGCGGCAGTAGCGATACAGGCGCTGGTGATAGCGGGTGTAGAGCGTCGCGAAGGCCGCCTCGTGCCCGGACCTCACCATGTGCGCGAGGCGGTCGTCGCTGACCGGCAGCAGGCGGCGCGGCGTCCACGGGACGGACGGCGCTCGCGCTAAGGGTTGGTCGATGTCCACGGCCCACATATACCGCTTACGCGGCGCGCCGGGGTAGGTCGGGATGTTTTAGGGACGCTGCGCCGCGACCAGCCACGCGGCCGCGTGCCAAATCGGTATCTCCGGGGCATTAGCCTCTGCTGGCCATGGCTTCCGGTCCCCCCCGGCTTCCGATCGTCCCGCCGGATGGCCCGCCGCCACGCCGGTCGCGGGCCCCCGGTGCCTACCTCAACCTGCCGCTCTGGCAGCGCTACGCCGTCTCGCTGACGGTCGCCGCAGTCCTGCTGACGCTGATGGTCATCTGGGTTTCCGGTCACAACACCGACTCCGGGCCGGTGAACAGGGATCCCGCCGCCCAGATCCGGGCCGATCACGAGGCCGCGCTGCTCGTGGCCGAGGATCAGGCCCCGCATGAGGCCAGCCTGCCCGCCGGGCTGTCCGCAACCGCGGGGCTCGAGCGGGTCATCCACGCCCGCCTGGCCGGTCAGGTCCACAGCGGCGCCATCTCCGGACCGCTCAAACCGGCGCATTGCCGCCTCGCCGGCGCCCGCACGGCGACGGCCGTCGGCTTCGCGTGCACGATCAACGCGGGCAGCGTCAACTACCCGTTCCTGGCCGCCGTCGACACGGCGACGCGGCGGGTCACCTACTGCAAGCGTGACCCACCGCCCGTGCCCTCGCAGGACGTTCCCGTCAGTTCCCGCTGCCGGGCCTGAGCCAGCGCCGCGCGCGTTCGACCAGCCCGACCTGACCACCGGAGCCTGTCCGGCCGCTCGGGCCCGGGCCACCGCGGCCGCTGTCCTGCACCGCAGTCGCGTTCTGGCGCTCGGCGGACTGAGGACCGGCGTTACCGTTGGTGACCTGCCGCTCGGCCTGGCGGCCGGCCTCGGCCTGGCGGCCGGCCTCGGCCTGGTGGCCGGCCTCGGCCTGGCGGCCAGCGCCGGGTTGGTCTGCGGCGGCGCTGGGCTGCGCGCCGCGCTCACCCGCCGGGGCGCGCTCGGCCTCGCGCTCGGCGCGATGCTTGTCGTGCTCGTGCTCGGCCACGGCACCGGCGCCCGCTCCCGCCGCCGCACCGGCCGCCACGCGGCCACCACCCGCGCGACGCTCGGCGACTCCCTCGCGATAGGCCGGCTCGATCGTCCGGGTCCGCCGGGGAATCAGGGTGTTGAACAGCAGGATCACCGCGGCAATGCCCCAGGCCAGCTCGGTCAGGTGGTTGGCCGAGGCCAGGCCGAGCACGTTGCCGTGATTGGCCAGAGCGAGAATCGCCGCGGCGGCCAGGGCCACCCCAACGATGAGGCTCATTGTCTTAGCCAGAAGATGCTGCGCGGCGCCGAAGAGCAGCAGACCGCCGGCCACGGCGGTCAGCATTCCGGTCCAGCCGTTGCCGCCGAAGATTTCGAACAGAACCTTGCCCTTGACCGTGGCCGTCCCGCTGGGGAAGTTCGAGAACTTTGGGAAGTCATGCTGCTTGTAGATGAAGTACAGACCGACGGCGAGCAGGATCGTGCCGAGGATCAGCGCCGGCCCGCGGGACAAACTGATCCCCTTCTCAGTTCGCGGTTCGGTGCGCGGAGCTGTCCGCGACTCTCTCGTTACAGCCATTGCCAGACCTCCCTTGCCGTCCAGCACGCGTAGTCATGCCGGACCAGCGGCGTCTCGGCCGCCTGATGTTTAGACGCTTCCTCGTCGTGGCCGAAGGCGATAGCTCCTCCTCCAATTTCGCATTGCGCCTCGTGGTGCTGTCGCTTGACTACCCCCAAGTGGAGAACGACACACCGTTGGGTCCGCGTGCGGACCTGAGCCCGCCCTCTCGTCGGTCCGCGTGCCAGAACCCAACGCTCGTTGCCGGCCCCACGCCGATGATTGGCCACGTGGCCCTGGTCAACTGTTCCTCGGAACGGTTTATTTGTCCGGATGGAGTCCCGCCGATGACCTCCGAGCTTTCCGGCCGCCGGACGGTAGCGAGCTGGGCGCATTGGCAGGCCTCCGACGCCTACACCGTGGGGCTCGAAGAAGAGGTGATGCTGCTCGACGCCGAACACGATTGGGCCCTGGCCCGCCGGGTGGACGAGGTCATCCCGGCCCTCACCCCAGGCCTGGCGGTTCATGTCTCGGCCGAAACCCAGAACTCGGTGCTCGAACTGGCCTCCAGTCCGCACCACTCGGCCGCTGCCGCGGCCGCCCAGGCCCGCGAGCTGCGCACGCGGCTCGTGGCTGAGCTCAATCCCATGGGCCTGTGGGCTGCCGCCGCCGGAACCCATCCCCTGGCCGTGTGGACCGAAACCCGGATCTCGGGCGGCGAGCGCCACCAGACCGTCTATGAGCTGATGCGCGAACTGGCCCGGCGTGAGCCCACCTTCGGACTCCACGTCCACATTGGCGTTGGCGATCCTGACGCCGCCGTGACCCTCTACAACCGGCTGCGCCCCCATCTCCCGCTGTTGCTCGCGCTGTCGGCCAATTCTCCCTACTGGCAGGGCCGCGACAGCGGACTCGCCTCAGCGCGGACGCCGATCTTCCAGGCCTTCCCCCGGGTGGGCATCCCGCGCCCATTCGACTCCTATGAGGGCTATGTCGAGGCAATCGATCTGCTGCTGCGTTGCCAGGCCATCCCCGAGCCCAACCACCTGTGGTGGGACGTCCGCCTGCAGCCCCGGTTCGGCACCGTCGAGATCCGGATCATGGACGTCCAGAGCTCACCCGACTTCACCCACGCCCTCGTGGGGCTCGTGCAGACGATCGCCCATCTGGAGCTCGAGGAGGGTTTTCACACCTCCCCCCTGTCCGGCCAGAACGAGGTCCTGATCGAGAACCGCTTCTCGGCCTCTCGCGACGGCATGCATGCGCTCCTGATCGATCCACTGACCGAGACCCGCGTGCGCGCCGACGCGGTGATGGAGGCTCTGCTCGAGGCCGCCCGGCCCCACGCGCAGCAGCTGGGCTGCGAGTCAGCCCTCGACACAGCGGCCGACCTGGCGGCGGCCAACGGCGCTTACCGGCAGCGGGCCATGTTGGCCCAGACCGGTGATCTGGCCGACGTCGTCGCCGGTCTGGCCGGCGAGTTCGCCTAGGCCGACCGGGGTGGTCGCCGCCGTCCGCGGGGAAATGCGGTTTCCTTGGCGGCGTGAACGTTCGCGCCGCCGTCCTCGAGCAGATCGGGCAGACCCCCGAGATCGGCACAGTGGCCCTGGATCCGCCCCGGCGGGGCGAGGTGCTGGTTCGGGTGCGCGCGGCGGGACTCTGCCACTCCGATCTCTCGGTCATCGACGGCTCGCGCCCGCGGCCGGTGCCGATGGTGCTCGGTCACGAGATCGCCGGCGAGGTCATCGCCCTGGGTCCGGACGTGACCGGGCTGGCGAACGGAGACCATGTCGTCGCCTCCTTCGTACCCGCCTGTGGTTCGTGCGGCCACTGCCGCGGCGGACGGCCGGCGCTGTGTGAGCCGGGTGCGGCCGCCAACACCGCCGGCGTTCTGCTGAGTGGCGAGCGACGGCTGCACCGCGACGACGGCCCGGTCCATCACCACCTGGGCATATCGGGCTTTGCCGAGCACGCCGTGATCAGCGAGCGCTCGCTGGTCGCCGTCGATCCGGACCTGCCGTGGGAGATCGCCGCGCTGTTCGGATGCGCCGTGCTGACCGGCGTGGGGGCCGTGGTCAACGCGGCTCGTGTCCGCCCGGGCCAGAGCGTCGCGGTGTTCGGGCTCGGCGGGGTCGGCCTGTCCGCGCTGCTGGGCGCGGTGGCGGCGGGCGCGTGGCCGATCGTGGCCGTCGACCGGGTCCCGGAAAAGCTCGAGCTGGCCCGGGAACTGGGCGCCTCACACACCGTGGCGGCCGGGGACGACGTGGCGGCGCAGGTGCGCGGGCTGACCGGGGGCGGCGTCGACCACGCGATCGAGACCGTCGGCAGCGCGACCGTGCTCGCCCAGGCCTACGCCAGCGCGCGCCGCGGAGCCACGACGACCACGGTCGGGCTACCCCACCCCGACGCCCAGCTCACCATCCCCGCCGTATCGCTGACCGCCGAGGAGCGCCGTTTGCAGGGTTCCTATCTCGGATCATGCGTCCCGGCCCGGGACATCCCGCGGTTCGTGGCCCTCTATCGCGCCGGTCGTCTGCCCGTCGATCGCCTTCTCACCCACCGGCTGAGCCTTGACGACCTGGCCGAGGGCTTCGAGCGGCTCGCCGCCGGCCAAGGCGTCCGCCAGGTGGTCCTGTTTCCGTGAGTGAGGGTCCCGCCGCGGCCGATGGGCCCGAGCCCTACATGCTCGAGATTCCGACCCGCTGGAACGACAACGACATCTACGGCCACGTCAACAACGTCGAGTACCTGGCCTTCTTTGACACCGTCATCAACACGTACCTGATCACCGAGGGCGGGCTGGACATCGCCCACGGACCGGTGATCGGCCTGTGCGCCGAGTCTCACTGCACCTACCGCGCGGCGTTCACGTTTCCCGAGACGGTGCAGGCTCGCCTACGAGTCGGCCGGCTCGGGCGGACAAGCGTGCGCTACGAGATCGACCTGCGCCGGACCGGCGACGACGAGCCGGCGGCCAGCGGCTACTTCGTGCACGTGTTCGTCGACCGCCAGGGCCGGCGTCCGACCGAAATCCCCGACTCGCTCCGGGTGGCACTGCAGGCCCTCGCCGCCTGACCCGGCCGAACGGCCGGCTCAGACCGTTCCTACACATGAGTGTTTTCTTAAAGTCATGCCGTCGACGGAAAACGGAAATAGGCTGTCCGCCGCACACGGCATGGATCGAGTCGCCTGCCGTGCGTAGGGTGGGGCCGGGGGCTTTCCGCCCCCCTGAGGCCCTCGGCCTCGCCCGCCCGATTCCCGTCTTGGAACCTATGTGTGCTGGCGCCCGATCCGCCCTCGCTCGCTATGGGTCACCGGTTGTGGCGCGTCTGGGCGACCAGTCCAGCGAGTACGAGGGTGATGCCGACGATAAGCCACGGCAGTGGATCGAGGTACTGATCGCAGCCCGCGCTCGAGGCCGTGTGCCAGCAGGTGATTCCCGGTCCTTGCCGCTGTACGTAGGCCACCCAGAGCAGGGGTAGGCCCGCGCCCGTGACGAAGCCGAACACTGAGCTGTGGCGCCTGTCGCCCACGCGTGCAACGAGTGCGCCGAGGAGCAGGGCGGGTAGTCCTGCCAGCGGGCCGATGTCGAGCGAGAGCGTGGCCAGGGCGCCGACTCCTGCCCAGACCCAGAACCAGACGCAGGTCGCTGCGTGCGGAGCGTGGACTTGGCCCGCCGGCGGGTCGGATGCTCGTGGTGGCATTCAGGCGGCAGCAGGCGTGGCGAAGTGGCGGTGGAGTTCGTTGGCGTAAGTGCGGCCGACAGATGTGGCGTGCTCGTTGAGCCATTGGCTGAAGGCGATCTGCCCGAGCGGCGGCTCGTGGGAGACCAGGAGGCCGGCCATCAGGCCGCGGATCTCGTCGGCCGTGAGTACGACGTCGCCAACGAGCAGACCGAGGGCGCGGGCCGCCGCCGCCATCATCGCCGGCGGAATGCGGAGGATCGGCGAGTTCGAGTCCACGGCGACGCGGACGAGGGCAATGAGGTCGCGGAACGTCATCGTTTCGGGCCCGGCCGCGTCGATCACGATGTCGCCGGTTGCCGTGTCGGCATCGGTGCAGATCCGGGCGAGATCCCGGAGGTGCACCGGCTGGACGGGGTAGGCGCCGTCGCCGGGCAGTGCGAACGCCGGCATGCGCCGCAGGATCCAAGCGATGTTGTTGGCGAGAACGTCGCGCTCGCCGCCGAAGATCCAGGTTGGCCTCACGATCGAGTAGGGCACGCCGGACTGGGCGAGCGCGTACTCGACCAGCGCTTTGCCCCGGAAGTAGGGAAGCGGCGATTCCAGCGACGGGTTGGTGATGCTGAGGTGCACGATGCGCTGGACCCCAGCCCGGTGAGCGGCGAAGAACAGCATCCGGGAGCGCTCGATCGCGTTGGTGAAGCTCGTCTTCCCGTGGTCGAAGCGGACCCAGAATGTGTTGTAGAGCGTGCTTACCCCGGCCAGGCTACGGACGAGCGCTGCCGGGTCGTCGAACCGGTACTCGAGCGCATCGACGCTGGCTCGCAACGGATGGGGACGGGCGGGGTGGTAGGTGAGCGTCCGCACGCCTCGTCCGGAGTCGAGCAGCCGCTCGGCGATCTGCGCTCCGGAGTAGCTAAACGCTCCCGTCACGAGATCGGTCGGTGTTTTGTGGCTCATGGCGAGTCCTCCTCGATCGCCGGCAGGAAGGTTTCGACGAGCGCGGCAAGGTGCGTCGCGAGGTCGAGCAGGGACTCGGCGCGGGCGCGGTCACGCTGCATGTGACTGAGCATGTCGACACCGAAGTAGAGCGAGACGATCCCAAACGCCAGATCCGCGGGAGACACCAGTGCGCGCAGCGGCGAGCCGACGAGCAGCTCCTGGAGTTTGCGCTCGACCATCGCGATCCACGGCTCGATCCGCGCCGCCACCTCTGCGCCGAGGAGGGGATCGGAGACCCCCCCGCTGACCATCTCTCCGAGCGCCGTGATGTAGCCCCGCTCCAAATCCTCGTCATAGATGGCTCGGGCGAGCCGCCCGAGCTCCGACGCCGTCCGGGCCGTCTCGAAGGCTGGTCCGTAGTCCGCCAGCCGTCGCTCGCTGATGAGGTCAAGGGCTGCGAGCAGGGCGTTCTGGACACTGGCGAAGTGGTAGAAGATCAGCGCTTGGTTAAAGCCGCCCATGTGAGCGATCGCCCGCGCGCTCGCCCCGGCAAAGCCATTCGCCTTGAGCGTCTCAAGCGCCGCTTCGGCGATCTGCAGCTTCGTCCCGGTCAGCCCAGCCGCCCGATCCGGCGCGCTCTCTCCCTCCCCTTCGTGGGCGCGCCGTTCCATGCCTTCACTTTACCACTCGCTCAAAGCGACTGCTCAAATTGCAGGATACGGGGCGAACCGGGCACATGCTACGCTGTCGCACATGGAGATTGGGGTAAGGGATCTGCGCAACCGAACCGCCCAGGTCCTCGATGCCGTCAAGGCGGGTGAGCGCGTGACCCTGACGGTGCACGGCGAGCCGATCGCGGACATCGTGCCCCACGGGCAAAGAACACGCTGGCTATCGGGGCCCAGCTTGCACGAGCAACTCGTGCAGCGAGCCGCCGATCCGGGTCTCACCGGCGAGCTCGACGAGCTCGCCGGACAGACCATCGATCAGCTGTGAGCTCCCCCAGCGCCGGGTTGCTCGACACCTCGGTCTTCATCGCCAACGAGTCAGGCCGCCCGCTCGGCGAGTTCCCCCCGCACGTCGCAGTCTCCGTCGTCACCCTCGGCGAACTCCAGCTTGGCATCCTGAACGCCGGCAACGCCGACACCCGAGCGCGGCGGGCCGACACGCTCTCGCTAGCCAGAAACGCAGATCCGATCCCGATTACCGAGGCCGTCATGATCACCTGGGCGCGCGTCGTCGCGGACTGCCGAGCTGCCGGTGTGCACCGAACCGTCAGGCTTACCGACGCCCTGATCGCCGCGACTGCCATCGAGCACGGCCTGGCCGTCGTGACCCAGGACGCCGACTACGACCAGATCGCACGGGCACACCCAGCCCTGCGCGTACTGAACGTCTGAGCTTCGAACACCCCAGCCCGTTGAGACCCGCGCGGAGAGGCACGCGCACTCTCCCAGCCGGGTCCCGCCATGCCGTGTTCAGTGCGGCGGGTCCGGGGCGTACTCGATGCCTTCGCGGACTGCGCGGGCGCGTGCGGGGTTGGTGAGGCGTCCAACGATGTGCAGCGCCATGTCGATGCCGGCAGAGATGCCGGCGGAGGTGATGACGTCCCCGTCGTCGACGAAGCGCTGACCGGGACGCGGCGTGATAGTTGCGTCGATTTCTTGCAGCTGGTCGAGCGCGTTTCGGTTGCTGGCCGCGGGCCGGCCATGCAGTAGCCCGGCCGCGGCGAGGACCGTAGAGCCGGTGCAGACGCTGGTCATCAGCGCGACGTGCGTGCGCTGCTCGCGCAGCCACTCCAGGTGCGCGGGGTCGTTGAGCATCGCATCGGTACCGTCCCCGCCGGGGTGCAGAAACACGTCGAGTGGAGGCACGCTGCCGCTGCTGTGGTGCGCGTTGATGACCAGTCCCTTCTCGCAGGTGACCGGGCCGCCGTCGGCCGAGAATGTGGTCACCGTGTAGCCGTCGTCGGGGAAGTGCTGGCTCCACCAGGCAAAGACTTCCCAGGGGCCGACGGCGTCGAGTTCCTCCATATCGTCGAACAGCAGGATCCCGATATACCGCCGGGGCGCGCCTGGTGCTGGTGTCATGCCCTCAGCCTGCCGACCGGAGGAGTTGCCGACAAGAGGCAGAAATGCCGATGTACGTCAGGATCCTGCCTGGCCGAGACCGGGTGTAGAGACGACCGGGATCTGTCGGCCTCGTGGGCTACGGTGCCGGAGATCAAGCCATCGTTTGGAGGCGACATGGGCGTAGACGCGAATCGCGCAGCCGCGCGCAAATCGGGACCGGCAATGCAGCTCAAGGTCAGCCTGCGTGGGGTGTCCAAGCCGCCGGTCTGGCGGCGGCTGCTCACCCCGGCAGACATGCGCCTCGACCAGTTGCACCACGTCATCCAGATCGCCATCGGATGGACCGACACCCATCTGCACGTCTTCTCCACAGCAGCCGGGGACTTCGGGATCCCCGACCCGGAGCTCGGATTCCGAAACGAGCGAACGGCGCGGCTGACGCGGTTCCTCCAACGGCCGGACGACAGGATCCACTACACCTACGATTTCGGCGACGGCTGGGAGCACGACATCGTCCTCGAGAAGAGGCTCCGACTCGATCCGAGCGAGCGGATCCCGACCTGTCTTGCCGGTAAGGGTGCCTGCCCGCCGGAAGACTGCGGCGGGCCCTGGGGACACGCCGATCTCAAAGAAGCTCTCGCCAACCCGGGCCACGAGGACCACCACGACATGCTCGACTGGCTCGGTCTCGATAGCGCCGAAGACTTCGACCCAGCCGCCTGCGACCTCGTCGAGATCAACGAAGTGCTCGAGGGCACGATTGCCGCCCGCCGCTGAACGCTCGTTCAAGGCGGCGCGGAGAGGAGCAGTCTGAGCGAGACCGCCCTGTGGGCGACAAACGATAAGTCTCCACGGCGCTCGATGGTGGTTCGACGCGTTTTACTACGAGCATGCCGCACAGAATCTGCGAATTTGGGTTTCCCGGACCGCTTCGCGATCAGTTGGTTAGCGCAGTGCTGCGGGGGGACAAGACGGCTACGTCGTCGCTCCTGGTTGAGTGGCAACGCGAGAGGGAGCCGCTGCCGGCTGCAGGTGAGCGAGAGACGGTCATCGATTCCGACGGTGCGCCGGTCGCGACGATCGAGATAACGGCAGTGGAGACTCTCAGACTCGGCGCGGTCGATGACCGGATTGCCAGGGCCGAGGGCGAGGCCTACAGCACCGCCGCCGGCTGGCGAGCCGAGCACGAGCGCTTCTGGACCCAGGAGGTCTTCCCACACTGGGGCGAAGACGCCCCCAGGCTTGACGACGAGACGCAGGTGGTGGTGCAGTGGTTTTGCCTCCGGCCATGAACGGGCCGAGACGCACAGAACGTGCGGACGGCCCGCTGTGCCGGAACCCTACGAGGATGTCAGACGGGCGGGCAAGGGCGGCGACACGCTCGGTTTCCCGAGCGCGTAAGCGATCGCCTGTTCGCGGGACAGCCCCGCGCCGGCCTGCTCATCGGCGCGCCAGGCGACGTCGCCCCGGCGCGTCCGGGCGGCGGCGAGGTGATCGCGTTCGAGGCGAGCATCGACCCTCTTGTCGAAGGTGGCTGGCGGGTACCCCAACGCGTGGGCAGCACCTCGCAATCTCGCCGCTATCTCATCGCGGCCCTGTGGGCCGCGACGGCGGCGAGCCCGTTCGACACGTATCCCTGAACGATCTTGATCGCGCTCGCGGGGGCCTGCTCTCCCCACATCACCTCGATCAGGCGATCCGACGAGACCGGCTCTCCGCGATGCACCAGCAGCACCGCCAACAGCAACCGCTGCTGAGGGCTACCGAGCGCCAGCGGGCGGTCTCCTTCGACCACCTCAAGCGACCCCAGGACTCGGAACCCGATCAACGTCTGTGCCCGCGGTCAACGCTAGCACCGCCCCGGTACCCCTTCAACGCCGTGGTCTGGCGAGTGTGTCTACCGGCCGTAGACCGCCATCGACCGCGTTTTGACCGGCACAACTCAAGGTTTCCCCGATCCGATCGCACCCAGCGGAGCGAGGGTGCAAGCCATGACCACTGTCCACCGCTCAGCACTGCACTCGCGCCCGGCGGCGGCGCAGCACCGGTTTCCGCCAGACGGTCCAGGTAACCCCATCAGGTCATGCGCCGGTAACGCCACACGGACAGCGGGATAAACACGGCCAGGAGGCCGGCGATCGAGGCGATTGCGCCGCCGAGGGAGGATGGTGTTCCGGGGACGAGGGCGAGGGAGCGCGCTGCGTTGGCGGTCAGGGTGACCGGGCTGACCTTCGCGATCGCCTGCAGCCAGTCCGGCAGGGTCGAGACCGGCACGAACACCGAGCTCGCGAACACGATCGGGAACAGGACCACGAAGCCAGCTGTTTGAGCTGCCTCGGCGCTGCGGACGGTCAGAGCAATGAAGGCGAAGATCCAGCTCAGCGCGAGCCCGAAGGCGCTGACGAGCGCTATGCAGACGACGGCCTGCGCGACGCCGGCCTGGAAACGGAAGCCGATGATGTAGCCGACGATGATCATCAGCACGATGATCAGGACGTATCGGACCAGTTCGGCGGCGTTCACCACGATAAGCACGGCGGACCCCGCCATCCCCATCTAGCCAA